>WBXD01000053.1 GCA_008932935.1 Verrucomicrobiota bacterium | reverse complement strand
TGCTCTTTTGACTCATGATTCCAGATATCGTTTGCATCTGGGTGTCATTCTTTCTGACGCAACGACCGACTAAAGCCGATTTTTCATCACCTTCCCGGTGTCATTCTACTTGGCGCAATGCGCGTCAGTGAAAATTTGCACATTTTGCTTGCTCAAGGTGGTGGGGGGGGGGTACCGCATGCGGTGTCAGCCACCGCGCGCAGGAGGCGGAAGTTAAGGCTCGGGTCGTCTGCAATATCCCGGCACACTTCCCACCTCACGGCCCGCGGCAGTGAATTTCTCTGATTGCACCATGTACCTTAATCTCGTCCAGCTCGCGGAGTCGTTTGAAGTGTCGGAGAACGTCGTGGAAGCTTGGATCCGCGAGGAAGGTTTGCCGCACACGCCCGAGCGGGGCTTGTTGTTGTTTGATAGGGCTCAAGTCGCGCAATGGGCTGCCACCCGCGGCTTGGCCACCAAGGCGGGATTTCTGGCGGCGGCCAGCCCGGCGCTGGGTGCCACTTTGCGCTTGGCCCCGCTGTTGCGCAGCGGCGGGATTTTCCGCGGGGTGAGTGCGGCTGCCGTCACCGGGATTTTCGTGCAAGTGGCCTGTGCTATGCACGGGGCGACGCCGCCGGTGCGAGAGTTGCTAGGCCAGCGATTGCGGGCGCCGGACGGGGTCACCTATGCGCCGGTGGGAGGTGGGTTTGCCTTGCCGCACCCGACCACCCGTATCACGCTGGGGCGGGAGTCGGGAACCTTGGCACTGATTTTGGTGCCTGGCGGACTCGCTCTAACTGAACCTCGGGTCGATGAGGTCGCGGTGAGCTGGCTGTGGTTTTTTATTGCGCCCTCGCCGCGGGCGCATCTGGACATGGTAGGGCGGCTGAGTCGCTTAATCTTGAGCGGGGCCTTGCGCACGAGTTTGGAGCGCGGGGCGGGGGATGAGGAGATTTTGCAGGTGCTGGAAGCGGCGGATGCCGCGGCGGAGACTGCGGCAAGCAAAAAGCAGGAGGGAGCCGCCTGATGAGCGGATAGCTGATCGCGGTGGCGATTATGCTGTTAGTCCTGGCCGTTGGGGCGGGGCCGTGGTGGCCGCGCGCATGCTGGGGCTCACGCTAAGCGGAGCAGCAGCTGCGGTGGGGGCGGCGATGACGGTGTTTGCAACTGGTGCCGAATGGGACTGGCTACCGGGTTTTTTGCTAGGCGGGGAGGCGCTGCATTTGCGTTTGGATGGATTGAGCGGCCTGTTTGTAGTGTTGGTGGCGGTGGTCGGCGGCGCGGCGGCGGTGTATTCGCGTGGGTATTAGTCGGAGCGGCAATTTCCGGCGAGTGCGCCACGTGGCCGGGCATGGTCGAGTGCGTTGCTCGCGAGCATGCTGCTGGTCCTAACGGTTTCCAATGGTTTGCATTTCCTAGTGGCATGGGAAGTGTTTGCAGTATGCGGGTATTTTCTCATTACGCTCGACGGCAACAAGCGGGCGGTGCGCACGGCAGGGTGGCTGTATTTGGCGACCTCGCATGCCGGAACCCTGTGTCTGTGTGTTTTCTTCGGTTTGCTGGCGGTGAAGACCGGCGGTTGGGAGTTGGGACCGCTGCGCGGCGACGCCTCCCTCGCCCCGCTGTTTTGGCTGGCACTGGCGGGTTTTGGCATCAAAGCGGGCATTTTCCCGCTGCACATCTGGCTGCCCTCGGCACATGCCAACGCGCCGAGCCATGTCTCGGCACTCATGTCAGGAGTTGCTATCAAGATGGGGGTGTATGGCATCGTACGCTTCAGCGGTTGGTTACCGGTGCCGGCGGCGGCTGGTTGGGTGGTCATGGCGCTGGGAGCAACGAGTGCTTTGTTAGGGATTGCGTTTGCGTTGGCACAGAACGATTTCAAGCGGCTGCTAGCGTATTGTTCGGTGGAAAATATCGGCATCATCATGATCGGCATTGGGGGCGCGTTGTTAGCACGCAGCCATGGCGACGCGGCGTGGGGACGCTTGGCACTGGCGGGAGCTCTGCTGCATGTGTGGAACCACGGGGCGTTCAAGGCCTTGTTATTTTTTGGCGCCGGCTCGGTGCTGCATGCCACCGGCACGCGCGAAATGAGCCGCTTGGGCGGGCTGTGGCAGCGGATGCCGTGGACGGCGGGGCTGTTTGCGCTGGGTGCGGTAGCGGTGGTGGGATTGCCGCCGCTCAATGGGTTTGTTAGCGAGTGGCTGATCTATCTGGGGCTGTTTGATGCGGTGGCCGGCAAGCAGGCGTCGGCCTGGGTGGCGATGCCCGCGGCGATTTTGTTGGGTCTGGCCGGAGCACTGGCGCTGGCGACCTTCGCTAAGGCTGGGGCGATGATATTTCTGGGTGCGGCACGCACCAAGTCGGCGGCACTGGCCCACGAATGCGGCAACTGGATGCGCGGTCCGATGCTAGCACTGGCAGGCATTTGCCTCGGACTTGGGCTGGTGCCGACGCTGGTGTGGCCGGCCTTGACCAGTGCTGCAGGTGCCTGGCAGCCGGTCCAATCTGGTGGGTTGAGTGATTGCGGAAACGGTGAGGCAGATGGGCAGCGGGCAGGATACCCGCACCACAGTGGTCCGGGTATCGTGCCCGCTGCCGTGATTGGTCTAACCATTGGCGAAACCCACGCTGCCAAGCCGTCGGCCGGCGGCGCTCCCGCCATGGCGGAGGTGCCGTTGGCCACGCTGGGCTGGGTGCAACTCGGGTTGGCTGGGCTGATGGCCGCCGCCGGAACCTTGCTCTGGCGCAAAGTCATGGCTAACAACCTGCGCCGCGGCCCGACCTGGGACTGCGGCTATGCGGCACCGGCCGCGCGGATGCAGTACACCAGCGGGTCGTTTGCCGGCCTGGCGAGCGCTTGGTTCAGCTGGATTTTGCGACCGTTGCGCACGATGCGGCGCGTTCACGGGCATTTTCCAGCGGAGGCTATCTACCAGGAGCGGGTGCCAGAGACTGTGTTAGATATGGTGATTTTGCCACTGGCAGCGCGCGGCATGCAAGTTTCCGCCGCGGTGCGGCGCTTGCAACACGGGCATTTATCATTTTACATCCTGTATGTGGTTGTGGCGCTTGCTGCGCTGGCCAGCCTGGTATTATTGGAAAACGTGCCATGAAGTTGCTTCTCGACCTGATTTTGCGTATCGACTGCTGGCTGCTGCTCGCGCCGCTGCTGCCGGGCATCATCAACAAGGTCAAGGCGTGGGTGGCGGGTCGGCGTGGACCGCCGGTGTTGCAGCTGTATTACGATCTGGCGCGGCTATGGAAAAAGGGTGTCGTGATGAGCACACTGGCCTCGCCGGCATTCGTTATTTTGCCGGCCCTCACGTGGGTGGCGCTGCTCAGCGCGGCGATGTTGATGCCGCTGGGTCCGCTGGGGGCCGGTCTGACATTCCGCGGAGATGCGCTGGTGTTGCTCTATCTGCTGGCGCTGGGACGATTTTGCACGGTGTGGGCGGCGATGGAAACCGGCTCGGCCTTCGAGGGCATGGGCACGGTGCGTGAGGTGAGTTATGCGGTGCTGGCGGAAGCTGCGCTCATCGCAGCAGTGCTCTCGCTTAGCGTGCAAAGCGGCAGTATCGCGCTGGCTACAATGCTCGGCCCGCCGCTAGGTGCTGGTGCGGTGCTGTTAGCTGCGGGCTTGTTCATCATACTGCTGGCGGAAAACTGTCGGGTACCTTTCGATGACCCTAACACCCACTTGGAGCTTGCCATGATTCATGAGGCAATGGTGCTGGATCACAGCGGGCCGCCGCTCGCCGCCATCTTGCACGGAGCTTCGATGAAATTGCTGCTCTTCGCCGTGTTGTTAGTCCAGGCGGTCCTGCCGATTGGCCAGCTGCAGCCGCTGGCGGCTGCAGCGGTGTTGGCGGCCGGCGTGCTGGGAGTGACTGTGGCGGTGGGTCTAGTCGAGTCGCTGTGGGCGCGGTTTGCGTTTCGACGGGTGCCGCTGCTGCTAACCACGGCGTTTCTGTTATGCCTGTTCGCGCTGCTGGTGGCATGGAAAGGTGGGCCGGCATAAACCACCAGAACCTGAATCTGCTCATCGGTCTGGCAATCGGACTTAATCTGTTAGCCTTGAGCACCAGCCGCTTGCCAATGCTCATCCGGTCAATGTCGGCCCAAGGGGTGATTCTCGGGGTGATGCCAATTTTGATGGAGCCGCATGCCGACTGGCGGGTGCTGCTGGTGGCGCTGGCGACCATTGGCGGCAAAGGCCTGTTCATTCCCGGGATGTTGCGCCGGGCGATGCGCGCGGTGCGCATTGACCGCGAACTGGAGCCGCTCATCGGCTTTGTGCCGTCGCTGCTGTTGGGGGCGGGCGGCACCATTGCGGCGTTCGCACTGACGCCTTTGCTGCCGTTGTTGGCGGAGCATGCGGACTCGTTGTTAGTGCCGGGGGCGCTGGCCACCGTGATCACTGGCTTGATTTTGCTCATTGGCCGGACCGAGGCGGTTGCGCAGGTGTGCGGTTATATTATTTTGGACAATGGCATTTATCTGTTTGGCCTGCTGCTCATCCGGGCGATGCCGCTGATGGTGGAGGCCGGAGTCTTGCTAGACCTCACCGTCGGGGTGTTCATCCTCGGCATCATCGTGGACCGCATCCAGCGCACGTTTGATTCGTTAGACACCCGCATACTAACCACCTTGCACGAATGACCTCGCTGCTTCTCATTCTGGTCCCCTCGATAGCCGCGGCGCTGGCGGCGGCATGGCCGGATTCCCGCACGCGGCCGTGGTTTTTGCCGGGGGCCGGGGTCATTCACTGTGTGCTGGCGTGGTGGCTGTTTTGCGCCCCGCCGACGGTCGAAGCAGGGTCTTGGCTGGGCTTTGATCCGCTGGCGCGGGCGGTGTTACCTGTGGTATCGCTATTGTTTTTAGTATGCGCTTGTTATGGGGTGACCTACCTGCGGATTCGCAGCGAGCGTCCTAACAGGATTTTTATCACCGCGCTGCTGGCGGTGCTGGGGCTGCTGAGCGCGGGCCTGCAGGCGCGCCATCTCGGGTTGTTATGGATTTTCACTGAAGCGGTCACGCTAGCTGCGGTGCCGCTGTTGCACTTTAACGGCACGCCGCGGGCGTTTGAGGCCACTTGGAAATACCTGCTGGTAGGCGGCACCGGGATCGCGCTTTCGTTGTTAGGATCCTTGTGCCTCGGGTATGCCTCGCTGTACGGTGGGGGGGACGGGCAACTGACGTTTATGGCGCTCATGG
Source organism: Verrucomicrobiota bacterium (assembly GCA_008932935.1). Lineage (GTDB taxonomy): Bacteria > Verrucomicrobiota > Verrucomicrobiia > Verrucomicrobiales > Akkermansiaceae > Luteolibacter. The sequence continues at coordinate 9,989 of WBXD01000053.1, read as the reverse complement.
CGCAGGGCGGCGGCCTGTCACGGCCGTGGGTGCTCATCGCCTGGGTTTTGTTGTTAGTTGGGTACGGAACTAAAATGGGTCTGGCGCCAATGCACACCTGCAAACCGGATGCCTACGGCGAGGCTCCGGTGATGGTCGGTGCCATGCTGGCCGGCGGTGTCACATCGGTGGCCTTCACGGCGATTTTGCGGGTGCGGGCGGTAGTAGGCGCAGCGGGTGCGGGTGGTGTTGCCGACCACACATTGTTGGCCATCGGCCTGTTCTCGATATTGGTGGCTGCGTTATTTTTGCTGGGCACGCGCGACTTTAAACGGATGCTGGCGTATTCGAGTGTTGAGCACATGGGCATTCTCACGCTGGGCGCGGCGCTGGGGCGGGCCGGGGTGGCGGCGGCACTGTTTCACGTGTGGAGCAACAGCCTAACCAAAGGGGCGCTGTTTCTGAGTGCTGGCAATATCCGCCGCGCCGCCGGCTCGCAGACGATGGACGCCGTGCGCGGGATGAGCGTACTGACGCCGCGCTCGGCGGCGATTTTTGTCACGGGCATCTTTGCGGTGACGGCGTGCCCGCCGTTCGGGCCGTTTTTCAGTGAGCTGAAGGTGCTGCGGGCAGCATTGGAGACCGGGCACTGGGCGATCACAGCGATGTTTCTTGGCTGCCTGTTGCTAGCGTTTTTTGGGCTCTCCCGCGTAGCCTTCGGCATCGTTGACGGCCGCCCGCATCCCGCGGCCAAAGCCGGCGGCACACGCTTTGTGGAAACCGCCGGGGTGATCGTGCCGCCGTTGGTTTTGTTAGCCCTATCGCTCTGGCTAGGCCTGTTCACGCCGCGCATGGTGACTGAGGCCTGGGCTGCCGCCGTCACCCAACTTTATCCCAATTAGAATGAGTGCATCCACCCCGTTTGCTTTGTTAGCCAATGCCGGCAGTCTGCCGTGGGCGGAGGTGCCGGCGTGGCGGGTGGCAGATTTCATTGAGATGTGCAGTACCGAGCTGGGCCGCGGGGCACGGCTGTGCTCGTTGTTCGGGGTGGCCGAGGGCGAGGCGGTGCAACTGGTGGCGGTGCTGGCGTTTGATGCCGACAGCACTCTGGCAGTGGGGCGCAGCACGCCGTTTGTTGGGGGCTTCCCATCGCTCACGGCGAGCCACCCGCAGGCGCATTTGTTTGAGCGGGAGGTGTGGGAACAGCACGGTCTAACACCATATGGCCATCCGTGGCTTAAGCCGGTGCGGCGCAGCGCTGGCAACGCGCCAGCCAGCGGGGAGTTTTTCCGGGTGGCAGGTAGGGAAATCCACGAGGTGGCCGTCGGTCCGGTGCATGCGGGCATCATCGAGCCGGGGCATTTCCGCTTCCAATGCGCCGGCGAGGAAGTGCTGCATCTGGAAATCGCCCTGGGCTATCAACATCGCGGCATCGAAGAAGCGCTCTGCGGCGGCCCCTATCGAACGACGCTTATCCAAATGGAAACCATCGCCGGGGATTCCAGCATCGCGCACGCCACGGCTTACGCGACATTGTTGGAAGCTTTGGCCGGCAGCGAGGCACCGCTGCGTGCCCAGTGGCTGCGCGCCATCGCGCTCGAGCTCGAACGCCTCGCCAATCATACTGGCGACCTTGGCGCGCTTGCCAATGACGTGGCATTTCTGCCCACGTCCTCTGCCTGCGGCAAACTGCGCGGGGATTTTCTCAATCTAACGGCACTGCTGTGCGGCAATCGCTTCGGCCGCGGGGTGGTGCGCCCTAACGGCAGTCGCCACGACCTCGAACCGGCGCGTGCCGCGGATATGTTAGAAAAACTGCTGCCTGCTCTAACTGACACGGCACAGGCCATCGCCTGGTTATGGGATAGCGCCTCGGTGCGCTCGCGCTTTGATGGGGTGGGTAAGGTGTCAGCGGCGCAAGCAGAAGACATTGGCCTGGTCGGGCCGGCGGCGCGGGCATGCGGCTTAGTGCGCGACGTGCGCTACGATCATCCGGCGGGTTGGTATCGCTTTGCCCAAGCACCGGTGACGGTGTGGCCCGGCGGCGATGTATTTTCCCGGGCCCGGGTGCGCGCATTGGAAATCCAGCGCTCCGGCGAATTCCTCGCCGGTCAACTCATTAGCCCGCCGGCAGGGGATCTGCGAGGCGATATAACCGAGCCCCAGCCCAACACTCTGGCAGTGGCGCTGGTCGAAGGCTGGCGAGGCGAGGTGTGTCATGTCGCTCTAACAGATTCTGGCGGGAACTTCCGGCGCTACAAAATTACCGACCCATCGTTCCACAATTGGAGTGGGCTGGCACTCGCCTTGCGCGGCACCGCCATCTCGGATTTTCCCATCTGCAACAAAAGTTTCAACCTGTCCTACTGCGGCTTCGATCTCTAACTTCCACCACCGACATGTTCATCCACGACACCCTCCTGCACCGCCTCAAGCACGGCTGCAAGACCATGGACTATCCGCTAGGACCGGCCCCACCGCTGCCCGAGCGCCACGGCGGGGCGCTGCACGTGGATGTGGCGAAATGTCCGGACGCTTGCCGGGTGTGCGTGCCGCTGTGTCCGACCCGTGCGATCAGCCGCGAGGATGGGCAAGCGGTGGTTTTGGATTTAGGTCGCTGTGTATTTTGTGCTGCATGTGTGGAAGGTTGTCCGCAGCAGGCGATCACGCAGACGGGCGAATACCGGATGGCAGTGCGCCAGCGCGAAGACCTCTTACTCGGAGGGCCGGGCCAGGAGCAGGTTCGCCTTGCCGACGCTCTCGACGCCAAGCTCCGCAAACTCTTCGGCCGCTCGCTGCGCTTGCGCCAAGTGAGTGCCGGCGGTTGCAACGCCTGCGAGGCGGATACCAATGCGCTCGGCACCATCGGCTGGGATCTGAGCCGCTTCGGCATCCAATTCGTTGCCTCGCCGCGGCATGCCGACGGGCTGCTCATTACCGGGCCAGTTAGCAAATCCATGGAGTTGGCATTGAAAAAAACCTACGATGCGGTGGCGGATCCGAAAATAGTGATAGCGGTGGGTGCCTGTGCGATTGCCGGCGGCCCGTTCGTTGGCCATCCCCAAGTGCATGATGGTGCCGCCGCCGTGGTGCCAGTGGATCTCTACATTCCCGGCTGCCCGCCCCATCCCTTGACGATTCTCGACGGCCTGCTTCGATTGTTAGGCCGGTTGGAAGACGGTGGGCGTTAGGCGCAGAACTCAGTTAACGAGTTCGTTCCTGACGAAGGGGTGAGCAAGTTGGATTCCCCTAATACGTGGTTCCAGCAGCCATAATCACCAAGTTGATTGTCCTTTTAAGGCTTAAAGTTTTATCTGTAAGACGGGCCCACGCTAGCGGCGGCACTTGTCGAGTAGGCCGGCGAGGAACCAGGTGATCTGGGCTAGCGCTTCGGAGTGGATAGAGTCGTCGAGCGTGTCGAGGTCGCGACGGCTTTCTTCTAGCAACCTGAGCGCGGTATCCACGGCGCTTTCGATTGAGCCCTCGTATTCGGCGATACCGACGAGTACGGACAAGTCGAGGGGTTGTTGCTCGAGGATGCGCTTGTTGAGTTTGGTGCGCTGGGCTTCGGAGGCGGTTTCGAGCAAATTGAGGATAGGCAGGGTGAGCTTGCCCTTGGCCAGATCCGTGCGCAACGTTTTGCCAACCAGCTCCTCGGCGCCGACCAGATCCAGACAGTCGTCGTAGATTTGATAGGCTGTGCCGAGTTTCATGCCGTAGCTGTAGAGTTTGGCCTCGGTGGCGGCATCGACGCCAGAGAGATTGGCGGCGAGGCCGGTGGCGGCGGCAAACAAGACGCCGGTTTTCATTTCGATGATGCGGAAATAATCTTCCTTGGACAGCGAAAGATCGAAGCGGCGCTGGGTCTGGATCATTTCTCCTTGGCAGACGTCGCGGGCGGAATTGCCGACCTTGCGGCAAATATCGATGCTGTTGAAGTCGGTGGCCAGCGTCAGCGCATGCGAAAAGAGTGCGTCGCCAAGTAAAATCGACAGGGCGTTGCCCCATTTGGCATTGGCGGTGGGCACCATCCGGCGGGTGGTGGCTCCATCTATGATGTCGTCATGCACGAGGGTGGCCATGTGGATGAGTTCGAGGATGACGCCCATCTGGATGTGCTGGTCGGTGACGCCGCCGGTGGCACCGCCGACGAGAATGGCCAGGGCGGGGCGGATGCGTTTGCCGGAGGTATTGCAGACGTAATCGACGTACGGTTCAACAGATGGATCGAAGGCGAGGATCTGTTCGCGAATTGCCGCCTCGACGCGCTCGAGTTGCGGGCGGACGAGGTCGAACGGGAATAAATCGCTGCGAGTGGGCGTAGGGGGGCTGGCGGCCATGAGGTTGCGTCGGGCGCAGCATGGACCGGGGCGGCCGGATGCGCAACTCCGGAAATTCAATCCGCCCAGAAACCGGCGGTCCGGCCACTAACCCTAAAAAGGACAAAGGAAATGGTTGCAGCGCCATTTTTGCACCACAACCGAGCGCGGCGAGATGGCCTGACTGACTGCTAAATGCTTACCGCAAAGCCGCAAAGAAGACCCAAGACGGCAAGACCCAAGACGGCAAGACCCAAGACACAAGAGAAGAGCAGATGGAGAAGCGCCGTGCGCTCTTATCTTGTGTCTTGTGTCTTGTGTCTTGTGTCTTGTGTCTTGTGTCTTGTGTCTTGTGTCTTGTGTCTTGTGTCTTGTGCTGTCACTCATTCCACTTTGCGACCCTTGCGGCCTTTGCGACTCTGCAGTAAATCTGCAAGTGAGTCGGGAGACTAAGTGCTGGTTCGCGGTTTTTCTCCGGTGGCAGCCATTGTGCTTGCTTGCTAGGAGGGACTCTGACTATTTTTCAAGCCTCTATGAAAATGCGATTGTTTTGGATGGTTATTCCGGCAGTGATTTGTACGCTCGGAGCGTGTAAAAAAGACGAGAAAACGGCCAGTCCGGGCGCGTCCACGGCGCCGGCGGCGACGAGCCAGGTTGCGACCCGTGCGACCAGTCCAAGGGATACGACCGCCTCTGTGGCGGCGGAAGGCAAAGCGCTGAGTGCGGAGGAGCGAGCTGTGAAGCTGGGATTCGTGCGGTATTTGCCGCAGGATACCGAATCGGTGATTTCCGTGTACAACGGCAGCAAGATGAGTGAGCGGGCAAAAAAAATGAAGCTCTGGGAGGCCATCGGGCAGCAACTCGGAGGAGTGATGGGCATGGGGATGCGGCGTCAGATGATGCCTGGAGACGAGATGGACAAGGATGCCAAGCCGATGGATGAGGATTTTGCGATCCCGGAAGGCGAGCAGGAAAAAGCCAAGGCCGCCACTGGATCTCTGCTCGGTGCCGCCGCTGATGATGCCGCCGATGAACCGCCAATGGACGCGAACGGTGTCCTGTCTGGAGAGGATGGGGATGGCCCCGGGTCCCTCGCCGCGAGCGACATGCTGGGCCTGGAAGTGACGGTTGCGGTGGGCAAATCCGCCGGCGAACAACTCGGTAATCTCGTCACTTTAAGTACCCGCCTGAGTTATTTCCAAATGCGCGCCTTGGCCAAGGCCTATGTGGCAGCTATCAAGGCCGATGTGGCAGCTGTCAAAGCCGGCGATCTGTCCAGCCTGTCGAGTTCCGTGGTCAGCGGCTTCGGCGAGGACATGGCAAAAAACATGATCAACGATACGGAGGGCGGGCTTGGTCTGTTAGATCGAGCCAACATGCCGCCTATTTATGTGGCGTTGCGCACGACCAAGGACAAACAGGCAGCGGTGGCAGCGGCGGTGACCGAGACTTTTGGCAACATGGGACAGGCCGGCGAAATGGTGGAAACCGTGGACTTTGAACAAGCCGGGGCCAAATTCAGCGGCTTCAAACTGCTGGGCTCCAAAATCTCCGAGCAGATGGCTAAAGCCCGTGAGTCGATGGACGAAGCGATCGGTGCTGATACTGTCGACAAACTACTCGCTGTGCTCGCCAAGAAAAACCTCGTCCTCGCCTCCGCCACCCTCGGCGAATACGTCGTGGTATTCTTCGGTGCCGCCGAAGCGGATTGCAACCTCGTCAGCGAGTCCGCCAAGTCCATCACCAGCGGCAGCGCACTGGCGTTTGCCGATGCCTACGCGGCGAAGGACCTTGCCGCCCTGATCGTCGGCAACGACAGCGCCACCAAAGCCATCAGTCACATCCAAGGCGGAGTCTCATCCTACACCAGTGGCTTGCGCGACGGGTTGGCCGGTGCAGACGGCGCGGGCGACACCCGCGACTTGCAGGCGATGCTGCAATTGGTGGCGGAACGCGAAGCTGCGCTACGCAAACTCGGTGGCACGGAAGCTTTGGGTATGGTGGCATTTTTCGAGCAAGGACTCAAAGTGGAATCCTTTGGCGGCGCTGATGCGGGTGCCATCGACTGGAAAACCCCGGCCAAACTGAGTCATCTGGGCGATGCTGCCGACGTGGCGATGTTTGTCAACTGGTCCTCCGATGCCGCGTACGACGTGAAAGCCCGCGCTTACGGTGAGGCGCTGGTGGAGACGGCTTATGCGATGGCGATGAAATTCTCGGAACTGTCGCTCGAAACGGGGCCGATGAAGCAATTCAAGGGTATGGCCACCCTGTTCAACGACAAGTTCCGCGGCGATGCGGTGGCCCTCTGGGATGCCGTCAAAGGCGATATGAGCGATGGTCTTGGCCAGGAACGCGCCTTCATCGTCGATCTCAAGGGCACTGTGCCGGCCATCCCCGGCGTGCCCAAAGTGCTGGTCGAGAAAGGGCGCTTTCCACGGGCCACGATGATTTCGCCGGTGGCCGACCGCGCCAAGCTGGCCTCCTCGTGGACCAAGATGAACGAGGCCTGCACCAAGTTGCTGACCAAGATCAGCGAAATCGCTGGCCAGGAAATTCCGATGCAAAAACCGATGAGTTCGGAAAAAGCCGGATACACGACTTGGTTCATGTCACTGCCCTTTCTCAGCGATGATTTTGTGCCGTCGGTGACGGTAGGTGAAAAGTGGTTTGCCGTCTCCACCTCGAAAAACCGCGCGCTGGAACTTCTCGCCAACGCCGATCAGGGTGGCGCCGAACGCCACGGCATGTATCTCAAAATGGATTTCAAGGCGATGCAAGAGGGCGTGGCCGAAACCATGAAACTGGTGGATGAAAACGCCTCAGCCGTGTTTGGTGAGAACTCCCCGCAACTCGAAAAATTCACCGCCAGCAAGGCAATGCGTACCAAACTGCTCGACGCCATGGCCGAGTTGGATTCTCTAACCATCTACAGCCGCCGCGAGGCCACGGTGCTGCGCGGCAGCACCTACTTCAAGACCCGGTGAACATTGAACCCATCGGGGTCGTCCGCTCGTGCTTCGGCGGCAAATTCGCCGCCCCACGCCAACCGGGGCTGTGCCCAAGCGCCTGGGGCAGCCTGGTTTTCTACGACCGCTACGCCAGCGATGAGGCGCTGCGTGGCATCGACGGGTTTTCCCACCTGTGGCTCATCTTTGGTTTTCACCAAACCCTCGGGCAAGGGTGGCATCCGACGGTGCGCCCGCCACGCTTGGGTGGCAACCAACGCCTCGGCGTATTTGCCACCCGCTCGCCGTTCCGGCCCAACGGCCTCGGTCTGTCGCTGGTGCGCTTGGAGGGCATTCATCGCGAGGCATCCGCGGCACCGGTCTTACGCCTGGGCGGCTTGGACCTGATAGACGGCACACCCATCTTCGACGTCAAACCCTACCTGCCTTACGCGGAAAGCCCGCCAGATGCCAGCGCCGGCTTCGCCAGCGAAGCCCCGCCGCGCCTGCAGGTGAGCGTCCACGAGGACGCCCAGGAGGCGTTTGAGCGACTGCCGGAGCGCGCTCAAGCGGTGCTGCGCGAGGCGCTAGCGCTCGACCCGCGGCCGGCCACCCAAACCGGGGATGCCGCCCGGATTTTTGGTGCCGATCTGTGTGGCTGCAACGTCCGCTTCACCATTGCCGCGGGCCGATGCCGGATCGTGGAGATTACTTGCGAGGCTGCCTCTCAGACCCAAGACGGGAAAATTTGAGCTAACGGCAACATCGGTGGCTTTGCAAGGACTCTGGCGGCGGGCAGTGGAGCGGGACTTGCCAAAGTGCCGCGTGAATGCAACGCCCGCCTAGCCCGGCGCATTCTCTAAGCATGGGCAGTCACATACACACACCGCGAGACGCGGTGTGCACGGCCTGCGGCGGGATGCCGCAGCCACGTGGCGCAGGCATCTTGCCCGCAGCGCCTAGAAAGCAAAATGGAACCCACGGCATGCCGGGACACCTTGCGCCGCGCGGCGAAAGCTGGATCGGTGCTGGACAAAGCAGGCGGCCTCTGGCATCAGGGGCCGCCAATGTCTGAGTTACCGAAAGCCTATGAACCCCAAGCCGTGGAAGCCAAATGGTATGCCGCGTGGATGGATGGAAAATGTTTTGAGGCGGATCCGACGTCCGCCAAAGAGGGCTACTCGATTGTCATTCCGCCGCCCAATGTGACGGGCATCCTGCACCTCGGACACGTCCTCAACAACGCGTTGCAGGATATTTTGGCAAGGCGTGCGCGCCAGTTAGGCAAGGAGGTGCTGTGGCTGCCAGGCACCGACCACGCGGGTATCGCCACCCAGACGAAGGTGGAACGCCAACTCCGCGACGAAGAGGGCGTGGGTCGCCGCGATGTGGGCCGCGAGGAATTTCTCAAACGGGTGTGGGCTTGGAAGGAGAAGCACGGCGGTATCATTATTCAACAATTGAAGCGGCTCGGCTGCTCGTGTGATTGGAGCCGCGAGCGATTCACGATGGATGCAGCCTACAGCCAGTGGGTGAGCCAGGTGTTTGTGGACTTGTTCAAGCAGGGGCTCATTCACCGCGGCAAGCGGATGGTCAACTGGTGCCCGGTGTCCCTCACCGCGCTGTCGGACGAGGAGGTGATCATGACGCCGCAGCGCTCGAAGTTATACACGATGCGCTACGAGTTGGCGGATGCGCCCGGCGAGTATATTGAAATATCCACCACCCGTCCGGAAACCTTGATGGGCGACTGCGCCGTGGCGGTCAATCCGAAGGACCCGCGCTACACCCAGCACGTCGGCCGCAAGGTGAAGCGACCGTTTCCGCCTGCGGAAATCCCGATCATCGCCGACGAGCACGTGGATTTGGAGTTTGGCACCGGGGCCTTGAAAATCACCCCGGCGCACGACAAGGCGGACTTTGAGATTGGCCTGCGTCATGGTTTGGACATCATCGACGTGTTGCATCCGGACGGGCGCATCCATTGCTCGGCCTGCCCGGACCTCGACGGCTTGGACCGCTTCGTGGCACGCAAAAAGGCCGTAGCCAAGCTCGAAGCGATGGGCTTGTTGCTCAAGGTCGAGGAGTACGACAATAACGTTGGGTTTTCCGAGCGGGCACAGGTGCCCATCGAGCCGCGCATCTCGATGCAGTGGTTTTTGAAATACCCCTGCGTCCAACAAGCGGCTGACGCCGTGGCCAACGGCGACATCAAGTTTCGTCCCGAGCGCTGGGCCAAAACCTACGCGCATTGGATGGAAAACCTCCAGGATTGGTGCATCAGCCGCCAACTCTGGTGGGGTCATCAAATCCCCGTCTGGTACCGCAAGGATAAGTTCGCCGCCTTGCGCGACGCCGAGGCGCTGGATATGCAGGATCTATCCGCCGGTGATATCCACGTCGGCGTCGACGCCCCGGCCGACGCCGCCAACTGGGTCCGTGACGAGGACGTGATGGACACCTGGTTCTCGTCGTGGCTGTGGCCGTTTGCGACCATGGCGGAGGTCGGTGAGGAGTCCCCGACCTTGAAGAAATTCTATCCGACGAGTGATTTGGTGACGGGGCCAGACATCATCTTTTTCTGGGTAGCGCGCATGATTATGGCGGGTTTTCAATTCGCCGGCGGCGTGCCCTTCAAGAACGTCTATTTTACCACCATCATCCGCGACCTCCAAGGCCGCAAAATGTCCAAATCCTTGGGCAACTCGCCGGACCCCGTCGATTTGATGGAAAAATATGGTGC
>WBXD01000052.1 GCA_008932935.1 Verrucomicrobiota bacterium | reverse complement strand
GCAGCAAAGAATCCATTACCGGTTTCTCAGCCGCCGTGGCAGAGGCGCCAATCGCCAATGCCGCCAGCGTCACTAGCTTTGCAGGTGTTTTCATGAACTCAACGGCGTTTCGCCGGTTCAGTATGGGTTGGACGGCATCATTTCCCAGGCCTTCACGCTGGTGCATTTGGCTTGGCCGCCCTCGGCGAAAAGAACGACACCGAGCGAATCCTTGCGGTCGGGATACACTCGCCGGCAAATCGCCTGGCGGTCGTTGGCGAACACTTCGATCACCGATTTGTCGATGAACACCCGCAACTGGAGCGGCTCGTTAGGTGCCAGCACAAAGGGCGCGGATTCGAGCACCATGCGCCCGTCCTTGCCGCTCTTCGTGGAATCGTAGACGAGCACTTTTTTCTCCGAATCGTAATAGAGCAGCGTCTCTTCCTCCCCCGACGGAGAGGAACGCACTTTCACCCCAACACGCTTGGCCGTTGTCGCGGTGATGTTGATTTCCAGTTCGCAGGAATCCCCCACTACCTTATCCAAGCGCTTGGTTCCACCGCCGGCGAGGGTGAGGTCTTTCCAGGATTGCTCCTGCATCCGGAGCATATTCATTTCCGGCACGGGCCGCATGCGCAGTGTGCCGTCCGGGCCCAACCACAGGAGGCGCGGCATACAGAACACGCCGGACCAGCCACGTAGTTTTTCATCGCGGGGATTGTCGTGCATCCAGGCCCACATGATCTGGCGGCCTTTGCCATCAATCATTGCTTCCGGAGCAAACATGGTGGTGTCCTTCCACGTCATGCGCCCGTGGTTTTCCGGTATGAACTTGTCGTTCTTGGTGTCGTATTGTCCCACATAATACTGGCAGCCTTTGTTGTGCGCGATGAAGAGCAGCAAATGTTTCCCGCTCGGCTTGCCACCATCCGGGCTGGATGGCAGCGGCAGGAAAACCGGGCACATGTCATCTTCGCTGCTGTCTGTCCAAGCGGGATTGCGATCATAGAATTCGCCTTTGTACTGCCAGTTTTCCAGATTGGAGGACTCATAAAGATAGAGGTGATCGCCGGAGTATTTCGCCGGAGAATCCGGTTTCCGCCCGTATTTATTGAGCACCATCACGTTGCCGCTCAAAAAGTAATACTTGCCGTCTTTCTTCCAGATGTTTGATGGGTCGGCCGTGCCGGTCGCCCGGATGGTGCCATCCGGCAGTTTGGTTTCGGTCAGTCCGAATTCGGTGCACTTGACGACGGGGTTGCCCTTGAACTCTTCCCAGTTGTCAAAGTTGTGATCCGAGCTTTTCGCCAGGCCGATGCCCTCGTCCTTACCCAGTTTCCAATACGTGAGATAGGCGGTCCCATCGGTATCCAGGAAGCCGCCGCCGCTCCAGGCTTGATTGGAGATTGCATCCGGATGGTGCCGCCAATGCACCAGGTCGTTGCTCGATATGTGGCTCCATGTCTGCCAGCGTAAATACATCAAATGGTAGCGTCCATTCGCGTAAAACGCCCCGTTAGGATCCGCGGGCCAGGCATGCCCGTCCACCGTCGCAAAGTGGTAACCCGGACGCGTCGGGTCATCCAAATACTTCTCGCGCAGTGACCTGGTCGTTTTCAAGACCAGCTCCGGAACTTCACCCGGATCGGATTTCGACCAGTGGCCCATGATGGTGGGTGGTGGTGGTGGTGCTTTGTCCTCCCCCGTCGCCGTCAAGCTGCAAAGAATGAGCGTTGCACAGCCGGTCAATATTCTTGTGGTCATTGTGTTCATGATTGATTTGTGAGTCTCTGTTTTTATTATCGAGCGAACTTACGCTTCAGGTCTGCTTCCAATGTTTGTCTGTCGGCATCGCTCAGGGCGAGCCCATACACAAACACATCGCCGATGTTGCCGTTGAAGGTGGACCAACCGCCGGCACCCCCGCCGAGCGTCAATTCCCTCTGGTGGCCGCCGTTGAAATTCGGATTGATCGAAGTCATGTCGCTGAGGCGTGCGGTATTGTCCATGACCTCGGTGCCGTTGGCATAGACCTTGTATTTGGCGTCGGGCTGGACCACCAAGCTCAGGATGGTGACCTGTCCGTCGGGAATGGTCTTTTCGCTGTTGTTGCGAAAGCCGTTGCAAAACACAAAAACCTGCCCGCTATCGTTCTTGAGGCCGAGCACCAGACGGTCGCCGAAGTAATCCACTATGCATGTCCAATCCGCCCCGCGACCATTGCGCTTCGGTTTGACCGCCATCACAATGGTGGCCCCATTCGCCGGAATCGGCTCTGTAAACTTTTTATCCAGCCGGTATCCGTCGGTGGTGGCAACGGAATTTTTCTGCCATTTCACGTCGCCGAGTTTTTCGACGGTGGGTTTGCCGATGGTGGTGAGCGATTGACCGCTGGGCAGATAGGACGTCCGGTTGCCGGTCTCACCGCTGTCGGGCAAGTTGTCAGTGACCATCGAGAACAGCAGATCCGCGGTCCGCGGCACATTCCGGCCGCTGGCCGCCAGCGCAATGTGGCTATCCAATATCGGCGCATTTTTCACCGTCACGCTTTTGGCTGCCGATGGCATGTAACCCGTCGCCGAGGCACTCGCAAGCCAAGTGCCGGCAATCGCGCTAATGCTATACTTGCCGGAGGCATCCGTGATCGCACTATAGAGCGGGCTACCCGTGAGGTCCGCTGCGGCGTAAATGCCCACGGTGGCCCCGGCAATGCCCGATCCCCCACCCTGCTTGGTGACTTTTCCGGAAATCGGATAGGTTGGCAGCGCCGCGAAAGTGGCGGTAATGGTGTGGTTGGCCGTGATATTGGCCACCGTGAAGGTGCTGGCGTCGCCTTTGGAAACCTCGTCCACCTTGACCTCCTTGATGCGGTAGCCAAAGGCGGGCAGCACTCTGTATGTCTGACTGCCACCGGGATTTGCCAACACAGTTCCGGCGGGACTGAGTGATCCGTTCTCAACCGGTGCCATGTTGAGCGTGTAAACGGGCGGGCCTGTCTCATATAACTGGCTCTGCGGGACCACCTCCCACGGCTGGCTCGCACTCAACCATTCAAGATTGAAAAACCCCCCGCCATTGTTCGTTATTTCCGCGTTATAGTAATATTCGATTTTGACAGGGACTTTCTTCCCGGCGCTCAGGGCGATGCTGCCGCTGCCGGTTTCGGGGGCCTTGGTATCCCAGTTGTCAACGAGCAACTTGTCGTTGACCCACAGCCGCGCCCGATAGGTTTGCGTCATGCGGAACGTATAGGTTTCGCTAAACTGCGGTTCGATTTGTCCGGTCCACCGGACCGAGTAAGCGGCCGCCGGCACCTCGGGCGTGGGGGCGAAGATCCACCAACCGTGTGTGATCGAGGGGTCCGCGCGGCTCACTCGGAACGTGTCGAACTTATCGCCCGCATAGTAGTCGCTGCGAAGTCCCTTGCCCGTGCCAGGCTCAGGGATGGGCGCGAACAGCGCTGAAATCGTATGATTCGTCCTGACGTCGGTGAAGGTGAAACGATTCCGGTTACCCACCGGCGCGCCGTCCGCCGTCACCGAGATGATCCGGCAATTGGCGTTGGGTATCACGCTGAAGGATTGCGAGGCGCCCTGGGTGACCTTGAGGGCTGCGCTGGGGACGATGGTGCCGCCAGTATTGCTGGAAACCGCAATGGCATAACTTGGGGCGCTGGAAGCAAACGTCGCCGATATCGTGTGATTGGCGCTGAGCGGATCGAATGTATATGCCTTCACTGAGCCAACCGATACCCCGTCCACTTTGACGTCCTGAATGAAGCGGCCTTTCTCGGGCGTGATCGTATAGAGAGCGGTTCTGCGCTTCAGATAGGTCTTGGCTCCAACCGGGCCGATGCTGCCGCCAGCTCCCGCTGCGGCCGTCACGGTGAATTTTGCGCTGACATCGTCCACAAAAAACGGCGAGGCTGGCAGGCCGTCCTTGTTATAGAGATTGGCGCCGGCCGGGTTCTGCCAATAGGCATAGGCGACTTGCGTCGGCTCCGCCACGGTGGCCGAAGAAACCTCCACGGTGTTGCCTTTGATGACTGCATCCGCCACCGACCAAACACCGTCCGCCCCGGCTATCACAAACTTTTTCAGCGTGCCGCTTGCGTCCTGCTTGGCGGCCACGTAGGGCTCCTTGCTTCCCACCATGAGCCCCGCGCCGACAAAGTCAAAACCGCACACAATCGATTTGCGGGTCGGATAGGCCGTGGTCGATTTGACCACCACCGTGTCCTTGAGAATCGGGCCGCTGGTCACTAAATTCGTGCGGCCATAATCATTTTTCAGTGCCCACAACGCCAAGCGCTCGCCTACCGCCAGCTTGTCCTTGGGATGAATATCACCGGCATCCCCGACGTCGAGGGCCGAGGCCATTCCTCCATGGGGCAGGTTGACAACCATTTCCTGCATCTGACGCACATCCGCCCATGAGCCGGGTTTATCCGGGGTAGGACCGTTAGATTGGCCATCGAGGTTGGCCAATTGAACCACGTACATGGCAAAATCATCCAACCCGAAGGCGCGCTGCCATCCCTGCTGCAGGGTCTTTTCCTTGAGGTAGTAGCCGTCGGCCACCTCGTGGGTTTTCTCGCCGCTTTCCCCTTGATACCAAATCATGCCTTTCGCCCGGCACGGTGCCAACGGATATAGCATGCTGTTGAACGCGGAAAATATGAGCCCTGGATTGAAGGGATTGGGCCGCGCCGGCATGATGTCGAGCTTGTAGAGCGGCTTGAGCGCGGGAATGTCGACAGCACCTTCCGGAGCCATCCAAATGTCAATAACCGTGCCGCCGCTGGCAGCGGTGATCAAGCCAATTGGAATTTTGGCGGATTGATCCTGATAGATTTTCCTGCCGAAATAGTAGGCAACCGCCGAGAACGGGCCCACGCTGGCGGGACTGCAAACATTCCAACTGGCTTTCAGGGTTTTTTGGGGGGCGATCGTCATACCTCCAGGAACCGTTAGGAAACGGATCCCGGGAAAATTCGCGCTGTCAACATCGGCCTGCCGGTTGCAGCCCCAGCCACCGTCAAATCCCAGCGGAAAAGCCATGTTAGACTGGCCGCCGCAGATCCAGACATCGCCGACCACCACGTCGCTGAACGTCAGGGTGTTGGCACCGGCTTCGGCAATTGTCAGGCTGCTGCCTGTCGTCTTGACTGGGATGGCATCCAAATTGAGCTGCCAGTTGCCCGCGGCATCGGCTGTGGCGGTCTTGGTCTGGCCACTGAAGGCCACCGTGATGGTCTTGCTGGCCGCCGCGGTGCCCCAGATTGGGCACGGCATGTCGCGCTGCAGCACCATGTGGTCGCTGAACAGACCGTTGACGGCCACCGTCGCGCTGGCCATCGGGGCGGCCAGGCAGCATGCGGCAATGGGTAGAACTAGGATTGATTTAATAGTCATGGATGTTGGATGTGATTTGTGTAGGTCTGTGTCACCAAGTTTGTCAAGGGATTAGAGGGCAGGGACGTTGGCGAATGTGTCATTAGCGCGGGGGGCCACTCATGAGCCTTGTGGCCAAGTGTTTTTCAAGCAGTGTCCGGTCGCTGGGGCTGAGCGCAGTCTTGTAAAGGAACACGTCACCGATGTTTCCGTTATATGTGGTCCAGCCGTCAGGGTTGTTGCGCCCGACGTTGATAAAGCTGCCGTATCCTCTCGCACCACCCGTCACGCCCGGCACCAGCGCGGTCATGTCGCTGTGGGTGGAATTAGACATGACCTCGACGCTGTTGGCATAGACCTTGTAGGTGCCGTTGGATTGAACGACAAGGCTGAGGATAGTGGTCTGACCTTCGGGAATAATCGCAGTGCTGCAGTCCATGGTCCCGTTGCAGCGGACGCAGATTCTGCCGTCTCCATTGAGAATGCCCAGCACCAACCGATCATGGAATACATCCACGAGCGACTGCCAATTATCCCCTTTGCCGTAACGAATCGGTTTGGCAACCACAACGATACTCGCTCCTGTGCAGGCAATCGCAGAAGCATACGAGCCACCATACCGGAAGCCGTCACCTGCGACGTTGCTGTTCTTTTCGAGCTTCTTGGTGTCGATGACCTCGACGCTCGGGCTGCCAATCACCGCGAGCGACTGTCCTAACGGGATATCGGTTGGCCAAGAACTAATGGCTCCACTGGCGGGCAAAGTATCGGTAAGGCACGAGAAGATGATCTGGCTCTGCTGCGGCACGCTGCCACCGCCGCCCGGACCTGTAAACGATGCCGTGATGGTATGCGAACTGGTCAGTTTGCTGATAGTGTGGCTGGTGACGGCACCCACGTTTGTGCCATCGACCATGACCTTGGCAACCGAGTAACCGGGCATCGGGGTGATCGTAAACGTCTGGCTCGACCCATAGGGTGCAAGGGTCGTTCCGTTCGGCGAGATACTTCCGCCGTAACCTGCCTGGGCATGGAGAACGCATGTGAAGGCGGCCGACAGCGTGTGATTGGCTATCACATCGCTGAACGTGAAACTCTTGCGCTGGCCCATCGCTTGTCCATCAACCATCAAGGTGGCCACGTTGCCGCCGTTGGCCGTGATGGAAAATATCCTGGCCCCGCCCTGGTTGACGCTTACCGCGCCCGACGGGCTGATCGTGCCGCCGCCCGTTGAAGCGGAGGCGGTGACGGTATAGCTCGGAGCGCTCGCTGCAAACGTGGCTGCAATCGTGTGATTGGCGTACAGCGGGTCGAATGAGTAGGACTTGACGGAACCAATCGAAGTGCCATCCACGAATACATCTTGGATATAGTATCCGCTGTTAGGAGTGATGGTATAGGCGACGGCGGTACGCTTAAGGTAGGTGGAGGCACCCGCCGGGCTGATGCTGCCATTGGCCCCGGTGCTGGCGGTCACGGAATACTTGGCGCTGGTATCATCCACGTAAAATGGGTTGGCCGGGAGGCCGTCCACATTGTAGAGCAATCCTTCCTTGAGAGTCACGGGGTCAAGACCATCCTTTGAGTTATCCCAGCAGGCGTAGGCCACCTTCTTCGGGGCAGCCACCGAGGGGCATGTCAACTCAATCGCGTTGCCAACGATAGTGGCCGTGGCATCATACCAGGTGCCAGTGGCCCCTGCGATCGAGAACCGCTTGAGCACGCCGCCGGTGAGGTGTTGGGTTGCCGTGTAGTTAGCCTTGTAGCCAACCATCAGCCCGGACCCAACGTAATCGAATGTACACGTCGCTTTGTTGCCGGTAACGGTGACGTCCCGCAGGATTGGACCGCAGGGCACGACTGTCGTGCGTCCATAATCGTTTTTCAGCGCCCACAGTGCGAGCCTTTCCCCGACGTCGAGTTTGTTCTCGGGATGGATGTTACCCGCATCACCGATATCCATCGCCGATGCCACGCCTGCATGGGGGATGCCGACGACGTTCACCTGTTGAATGCGGGTATCAGCCCAATGAGTCCCTGGCATATCGGGAGCCACGTTAGCCCCGCTAGGAGGGGGATTGAGGTTGGCTAACAACACGACGTACATGGCGAAGTCGTCGGAGCCGAAGAGTCTTTTAAAGCCCTGCGAGAGCGCTTTCTCCTTGAGAAAGTAACTGTCCGCTGACTGGCTGGTCGATTCTCGGTTTTCACCTTGATACCAAATCAGGCCCTTGACCCCAAAGGGCGACACCGGGTGGGTCAGGGTGTTAGCCAGACAAAACGGGCCCGCAGGAAGCACGCTTTGGCTGTATAGCGGAGCAAGCGCGGGGATATCGGTGCATCCCTCCTGAATCAGCCACGGATCGATGCAGGTTCCTCCCACCGAATTACCGATCAGACCGATGGGTATCTCCGCCTTCTGGTCCAGATAGATTTTCCGGGCGAAGTAGAATGCCACGGCGGAGAACCCGCCGATGTTGTCCGGGGCGCAGACTTTCCACGTACTCTTGATAGAGCGCAGCGGGTCGGGAGCGACGAATATTCCGCCGTTATCCACCCACATCCAGCGGATGCCCGGATAGTTGGCGACGGTGGCGTCGTCGTGGCCGGTGCCAAGGTTGACGGCCATGTTGGATTGCCCGCCGCACATCCAAACATCACCCACCACCACGTCCGCGATGGTCAGCGTGTTGCCGCCGGCCTCGGTGAGGGTCATGCTAGCCCCGGCCGCCTTGGCCACCATCGCATCGAGCGCCAGTCGCCAGTCGCCCGTGGCGTCGGATGTGGTGGTCTTGGCCTGGCCGTTGAAGACCACCGTGATAGTCTTGTTAGGAGTGGCGGTGCCCCAGACCGGGCACGGTTTGCCGCGCTGTAATACCGTGTGGTCGGTGAACAGGCCGTTAGCGGCCACAGTCGCACTGGCCATCGGGGTGGCCAGGCAGCATGCGGCAATTGGGAGAACGAGGACGGATTTGATGGTCATTTTTATTAGGTTAGATGCATGCAGGTGGGTATCAGCATGGAATGGTTCAGGGGCGTGGCCGCGGGGATTTTCTGTCACTTGAGTTTGGACGGGCCGGAGCGGCAAATGCTTCAAACTCCCACAGTCGCGGGTCGCCACTCAGGATTATCACCTTCATCTTGATTGACCTTTCGCGTTGGACTCGGCAGCACCGATACTGAGATCATCGAATGCGAATTCGCGGTTTTCTCCTGGCAGGAGCGGGGTCTGGGCACACAGTGAAAGCCGGCAGGTGCCGGCGGCGGCCACCGTGAAATATGCCCGGTGCTCCTTCCACCAAACCGGGGACTTGAGGGTTCTCGCGGAATCACGGAACTGCGGATCCGCCACTACGGTTAGATCGAGCAGGCTGCCGTCGTTCTGGCTGATAGCTTCCAACTTTGTTTTGTCGGGCGGCACGGCTAGCGGCTTGCCGAGTCTGACCACCACTTTGGACTTATCAACCCGTTCACTGCCGGACACCCAGAAGGTGATCCGGTAAGTGCCGGCTGCGAGCGTCATGTCCTGATAGGCGACACCATCCGCCGGAGACAGGCCCCATTTTCCTGGGTAGCCGTTGGGGTTGTCTTTGTGCGCATGGTAGCGGTTCACCTTGGCGGGCGCCACGAGCGTCCAGGCGTCACAGAGGATGGCCTCATCCGGCCATTTCCCGTTCCAATTGTTGGTTTCGAAGCCGCAGTTTTTGAGCAATTCTGCCGGCAGTTTAATCTCACCGAGAGCGGCCCTGCTGTGGGTCACGTCGGCCGCCACGGACGTCGGGGCATACGAGGCATTGCCAGACAGGACATCGACTTGATAGTTTCCAGCGCTCGCGGTGAATGCAAACACGCCGTCCTCCTTGGTGACAACTTGCTGTGGAATACTCGTCTGAAGGGTGACATAAGCCCCGGCCAGCGGCTTATCACCGGCCATCACCTTGCCTGATACAGCATAGACCGGTGTACTCTCAAACTCGACGGCGATGGTCATATTGGCGGCAGCGGGCGCGAAAGCATAACGGGTGATGGGGCCCTGGTCCGCGCCGTTCACCAGCACGCTCTTGACTTTGTAGCCGGTCTGCGTCCGGATCGAGCAGGTGGGCGGAGTGTCCCCGGCGGCGACCACGGTCACGCCGGTCGGGGTGATTTCCCCGCCGCTTGCTGCGCTGGCGGTGAGTGT
This sequence comes from Verrucomicrobiota bacterium, assembly GCA_008932935.1. GTDB lineage: Bacteria > Verrucomicrobiota > Verrucomicrobiia > Verrucomicrobiales > Akkermansiaceae > Luteolibacter. Next base: position 5,937 of record WBXD01000052.1, on the reverse strand, counting down.
GAAATTCTGTTTGAAACTAACCGCTATGGTGTGATCAGTTCTCACATCAGTGAAAGTGAAGCTGTGTCGCTCGCCCATCGGCTGGCCATCGATGAGCACCACGGCATTGTTGACTCCGTCTGGCACGATGTTGAATGTTCTGGACTCACCCTGTTTTACTGGTGCATTGCCCACCTGGCTCATCGTGCCGCCTTTGCCCTCGACGGATGCAGTGATACAATAAACCGGCGGGGTTTGGGCGAATGTCGCCGCGATGGTGTGGTGCGCATACAACGGATCAAATGTGTAATTCTTGACGGATCCGACCGCCACGCCGTCCACCTTGACATCCTGGATGTAAGACCCCTTCTTGGGTGTGATGGCATACAGCGCGGTCTTGCGCTTCAGATAGGTTGTCGCGCCGACCGGGCTGATGGTTCCGCCCGCTCCGGCGCTGGCGGTCACGCTGAACTTGGCGCTGACGTCATCCAGATAGAACGTGTTGGCCGGGAGACCTTCCACGTTGTAGAGCAACCCTTCCTTGCGAATTATGTGATCCAGGCCGTCGCTCGGGTTGTTCCACATGGCATAGGCGATCTTCTTCGGTACCGCCACGGAGGGCGAACTCACTTCGACCGTGTCGCCCACGATGGTGGCCGTTGCGTCATACCATTTGCCGCCGGCGTCGGCGATCGAGAAGCGCTTGAGCACGCCTCCGGCCAATGGCACCGTGGCTACCTTGGGTGTGGACTCCTTGTAGCCAATCATCAGACCGGACCCGACATAATCAAACGTGCAGGTCACTTTGCTGCCCTGCACGGTGACGTCCTTGAGGATCGGACCGCTGGGAACGATGGTGGTTCTGCCATAGTCGTTCTTCAATGCCCACAACGCGAGCCGCTCACCCACATCGAGCTTGTCCGGGGGGTGGAGGTCAATGGTATCACCGACATCCAAGGCCGAGGCCGCACCACCGTGGTGGAGGCCCAATACGTTGGCCTGCTGGATGCGCACATCAGCCCAGTTGTCGGTCTGTGTGTCGGGTATCGCGTTAAGCCCGGCCGGCGGGGGGCTCCAGTAGGGCAACTGCACGACATACATGGCGAAGTCATCCAAGCCAAAGAGCCGCTTATACCCCTGATAGAGACCCTTCTCCTTGAGGAAGTAACTGTCAGGTGACTGATTTTTGTTCTCAGCGTTTTCGCCCTGATACCAGATCAGGCCTTTGAGGGCAAACGGGGCCAGCGGATGAATCCGGGTGTTGGCCAGGCAGAACGGACCGCTCATCACATCCATCTTGAACAGCGGCGCGAGCACCGGAATGTCGGTGCACCCGTCTTGAATCAGCCACGGGTCAATGCGCGTTCCGCCCACTGCATTGCCGATCAGGCCAAGCGGTATCTCCGCCTTCTGATCCAGATAGATTTTTCTGGCAAAATAGAATGCCACGGCCGAGAACCCGCCAATGTTGTCCGGAGCGCAGACTTTCCATGTGCTCTTGATAGAGCGCAGCGGGTCGGGAGCGACGAATGTTCCGCCGTTATCCACCCACATCCAGCGAATGCCCGGATAGTTGGCGGCCGCGGTGGCACCATCGTGGCCGGCACCAAGGTTGACCCCCATGTTAGACTGGCCGCCGCACATCCAGACGTCTCCCACCACCACGTCGGTGATCGTGAGCGTGTTGGATCCGGCCTCGGTGATTGTCATGTTAGACCCGGCGGCCTTGGCGGTCATGGCATCGAGCGCCAGCCGCCAGGCGCCCGTGGCGTCGGATGTGGTGGTCTTGGTCTGGCCGTTGTAGACCACCGTGACAGTCTTGTTAGGAGTGGCAGCACCCCAGACCGGACATGGTTTGCCGCGCTGCAATACCGTGTGGTCGCTGAACAGGCCGTGGGCGGTGACCGTCGCATGCGCTGTAGCGGACAATGATATCAGGCCCAGCGCGCAGAGCAGGACGGTAGTGGTGAGGGATTTCATAAATTTTCGGTTACTACTCAGGATTGTCACCTTTATCTTGATTGACCTTTCGCGTAGGGTTCGGCGGCACCAATCATGTTAGGGATTTCCGGTTGAGCGATTCCAATAAACGGAATAGCGCTGATGATGCAGGTCGTAGAGCGGACGGAAGATGATTCCGTCGGCCGGGCCCACTCCGTGTGCTTTGAAAACCAATGAAGCACCCGTCAACGGCTCAAGCCAGTCGGCGGGATTCTCGGAGGCGGATTTGATCTGCGGAACCGCCACCGGCGGCATGTTCAAATAAGCAGGCTTGTCGGCCAGGTCGTTGGGCATGTTTTCGCGGCCCAGTTCCCCCGCTAACAGCACCGGCCCAAAAAACACCGACACCTTCGAGGGCGCATCTTTCGCCTGTTCCAGCCGCAACGCGGCGGGGAGTGTTAGGGTAATAACGTCACCCGCTTGCCACTTCCGTTTCAGCGTGACGTAGGTGGACGGTTTGCCTCCGCGCTCCATCACCTTGCCGTTCAGCGTCACAACCACCGGTTTGGAAATCCAGCGGGGAATTCGGAAATTCAGGTTGCTCGGGTGTTTTCCCGCTTTAATGACTGCGAATCTCAATGGTTCGCCGCGTGTGATGTCACCTTCCTGACGAACGACCAATCCCGCCTCCCGCCAGTCGAGTTCGGACGGAATGTAGAGGTTCACCCACAGCGAATCGCCCTGCTGAAAATAAATTCCCTCGTTGTAGCGCGGCGTGTTCTCGATGCCGGAACCGACGCAACAAAACGTGCCGGTGAGGTAGGTGCGGAAATTCCCGCTCAATGGCATAAAGTAGGTCACCGCTCCATTGTCCGGCGCGACCGTGGCCAGCAGGTGGTTGTAAAGCGCGCGTTCAAAATAGTCGGCGTATGCGGCGTCCGGCTTCCGCTCGAACAGGCGCGTCGTGAGCTTGAGCATGTTGTGCGTGTTGCAGCTTTCGGCGGTTGTCGCCGGCAGTGTCTTGTTACCGTCAATGCAGGGGCCGGTTTCCACGCCGGGCTTGTCAAACCATTCGCGGAAGCTATTGCCGCCGATGACGAACGAATGCTCCCGGGTGAGAATTTTCCAGAAATTCTCCGACGCCTGCATCTCGTCGGCATCACCGGAAAGATTGGCACAATGGGCGAGGCCGATCGCTTGGGCGATGTGCGTGTTGCCGTGCAATCCCGCCAGCCGATCCTCGCCTTTGGCCAGCGGGCCGACGAACCAGGAGCGGTTGAACAGCTGCGCTGCATCCAGATGCCTTCGATCTCCGGTGACCGCGTAGAGTTCGGCCAGCACCTCGCTCATCGCGCCGAATTCATTCTGCGGATTCCGGCCTCCGTCGGTGCGAAAAATTCTTTCGAGCTGCTCCCCGCTGAGCGCGGCCAGACGCTTTGCAAAATAGTCGGCCATCTTCACCGCAACCGGGAGCGCCTGCGGATTGCCGAGGTAGTGATGCGCGTCCAAAAGACCCGCCATGATTTTGTGCACCGTATAATAAGGCACCACCACGCCGCCGCCGTTGCCGGGTTTGCCTTCAAGAATGTCGAAGGCCCCGGAAGGAAACGCCGCGAGGTAGCCGCCTTGATTCAGGGCGGTTTGGCATTTCGCGAGTTCCGCGACCATGTAATCCGCCTTCTGCTTAAACGACGCGTCACCCGTCGCCGCCGCCATGCGGGACGCGGCGGATAGATAATGTCCCGCCATGTGGCCGCGAATGAATCCGCTGTCCCAACCGTTGTATCCACCGCTCACGCCTGCGGGCTGGGGCAAGCCAGCCAGAGTCCGGTAGTGGAACAGCAGCTTGTCGCAATTGAACGACGCCAAATAACCCTTACGATGCAACTCCTGTCGTTCGTAGAACGGACTACCCGGCAGCAGGCGCACCCGCGTGGCATCCATTGCCTGAACGCCGTTGGGAACACCGCTGGCAACCGGTGCTAGTGGCAGCGAACCGGTTTGCGCCGGCACCGCCGCTAGGGAACCTCCGAGCGTCAACAAGATCAATTTGATTGGCTTCAGTTGCATGGATTCTCAGGGAGATATGATGAGGCGGCCCACGATCTTCGGCCATAGGGTAGATATACTAAGCTATGGTGGCTGGGAGCGGGGAAGATGTAGTAGCGCATGGGAGCGGGGTCAATGTTATTTGGTAGGACGGCGGCGCCATCCGCCACCACTCGCCAGCAAGCTGGCTTGAGCAGGCGGTGGCGAGCCACCGCACTCCATGGATCAAGCATCCACTAATTTACCATTCATCCAATCTTCCTTTGCGCCTTTGCGCGAGGCAATCTTCACACCCGGTACCTTTGGAAGCGGCTGCCTCACTGCCAATCCATTCACACATTAAGAGTTTTCTCGCGCAAAGGCGCAAAGACGCAAAGTTTTTCAGAATCAGAAAATTCAGGATCTTTTTGCAGAACGGAATATGGGTGATTGCTTACGACACAAGAAACGAGCAGACGTAGAAGCACTGTGCTCTCTGGCAAACCCAATTCAAACTCTTATCCCTCTTCCTCCGCGTTCTCTGCGCCTCCGCGTTGAAATCCTCTTCAGCCAAAGAGAGGACCGCAGAGCCGCAGAGGGACGCAGAGGGAACCATAGAAAACCCAGGCAGGTAGATTGAAGGCAGGGAAATTAAAACGGAAAATACCTCTGCAAAATTTTCCTACCTTAATCCAAGGCTCACCGGTCAGGACGGATGCGCATCAGCATGCAACCGTGGCGCGGGATGACCGCCTCAAACTTGTCTTTGGAAATCCCCAGATCTTTTTGCCGCCACAGGTCGCGGACCTTTTGCGGGCCGGTCAAGCCGAGGTCGGACCATTTGGCGCTGACCTTGGCCGGCCAGTAGGTCCGGTTGAAAAGACCGACGGCTTTTGAGCCGTCCTCCATGTCCTTGGCCCAGACTTCAAGCCCATCCTCGTGGGATATTCTGCTGGCCGCACTGCCGAGCGGATCCTGGTCGACTTCCAAAACCTCATCATTGGTCAACAGATTGACGGTGAATTCATCGGCCTGGCTCAGGTCGCAGCCCAGCAGCAATGGAGCCGCTTGCAGGCACCACAGGCTGATGTGGGTGTATTGCTCGTTGGGTGACAGGTGGGTAGGTTTGGGGTTTCCCCATCCCACATAACCCACAACCAGCATGTCCGGATCGTTCCAGTGGCCCGGCCCCGCGAATTTCCTCCAAGGTTCCTGACTAAAGCCGATTTGATCCATGCACCACCAACGGTCAAAGATATCTCCAGTGGTGCGCCAGAACTGCGAAAGCTCCGCCCACTTGTCGGCCTGGTTGATATCCGCGCTGTTAGACAGCGTGAAAAGGATGTCGCGGCCGCAGTTGCGCAGGGCCTCGGACATGCGTTTGGTGTTTGGCACGTCATTCGGGCGCCAGTCGTATTTCATGCTATCAAATCCCCATGCGGCCCACTGTTTGGCATCCTGCACCTCGAAGGTCACTGTGCCGACGCTCTGGCCTTCCTTATCGATGGTACCTTTGGCGTCATTGCCCGAGCCGCCGGTGTAGCCGCCATAAGAAATCTTCCATGGCGTTGAATAAGTGCCGATTTTGAGACCCTGGCCGTGGACGTAGTCGCAGAGGCCTTTCATGTCGGGAAACCTATCGTTAGGCTCGAGGGAGAAGTTAGGGGCTTTGCGGGCCTCGCCGGCAAGGCCCTTATCGGTGCGGGCCTGCCAGCCGTCATCGATGTTCATATAAGTCCAGCCGTGGTTGATGAGGTCGGTTTTGACAAATGCATCGGCAATCGCCTTCATGCGCGTCTCGGTGATGTCACAGCCCCAACAATTATAACTGGCCCAGCCCATCGGCGGGGTCAGCGCCAATTTCTCCCCGACAACGATTTTGAATGGTTTGGTCGTTTTGCCTTTGGCGTTGCTGGCGGTCAGGGTCACTGGATAGTCGCCGGCCTTGCGGATCGACCCGGTGATGATACCGGTCTTGGGATCCACCTT
>WBXD01000051.1 GCA_008932935.1 Verrucomicrobiota bacterium | reverse complement strand
CGCAGGTGTCGCGGCGGGTCATCCCTTCAACAAGGACATCAACGAAGGCAGCCCCCTAGGCATGGCGCAGATGCAGGGCAACTACGCCAACGGCGAGCGCCAGAGCGCATCGGCGCGCTATCTCAGGCCGGTCCTCGATCGCCCCAATCTGCGTGTGATTACCGGCGCGCTGGTGAAGCGGGTGATCATCGAAGGCAATCGCGCCACGGGCATCGAATATCTTCAGGGCGGTCGAACCGAAACGATCCATGTCAGCCGCGAAGTCATCCTCTCCGGCGGTGTCGTCAATTCGCCGCAGATCCTGCAGCTCTCGGGCATCGGCGATCCCGCAGACATTCGTCCGCATGGCATCACCGTGCAGCATGAGTTGCCGGGTGTCGGCCGTAATCTGCGCGACCACATCGCAGTGGGCGTCAAGCAGAGGCTGACCAAACCCTATTCACTGCTGGCGACACTCAAGCCGCTGGCGATGGTCAAGGCTCTCGGCCAGTACCTGCTGTTTCGCTCCGGCCCCACGGCGGTCGGCGGCCTCGAAGCCTGGGCGCATCTGAAATCCCGTCCCGAGCTGGAGTACCCCGACCTGCAGATCTATACCGTGCCGCTGATGTACAACGATCACGGCCGCGACGTGATCAAGGAAGAGGGCTTCCAGGCCGTGATGAACGGCAGCAAGCCGAGAAGCGTGGGCACGATCAGGATTCGCTCCAGCGACCCGACCATCGCGCCGGACATCGACCCGCGCTACTTCTCCGAGCCGGACGATTTGCGTGTGCTGCGCGACGGCATCCGCCTGACGCGCGAAATATTCGCGCAAAAGCCCTACGACGATTTCCGCGGCAGCGAATACGCACCGGGCGCCGGCGTCACATCCGACGCCGATCTTGATGCCTACATCCGCGCCAATGCCAACACGCTCTACCATCCGATCGGCACCTGCAAGATGGGCTCGGATTCGATGGCTGTGGTCGATAGTTCGCTGCGAGTACGCGGCATTGACGGCTTGCGCGTCGTCGACGCCTCGATCATGCCGGACATCACCAGTGGCAACACCAATTTCCCGGCCATGATGATTGCAGAGAAGGCTGCCGACATGATTTTGGGCAAGTCGACGAGTTGATTTTTGCCGCGGAATTGAATTCACTACGGCCCCGGTTCCGGGTAGGATTGCCAGCCTGAGCCCCGCCTTTACCGGGGCACGAAATAACAAGGAGGGACTTGCTCATGCAGGAAATGACCAATGGCACCGATGCCTGCCCATTTACATTCAACTTCGATCCCGCAACCTTCAAGGTCGGCGACATGGTGAGTTACCGCATCCCCGACTCGCTGGGGGATTTCCCTTTTGTAGGTACCATCGTTGCCGTCCACGCCGACTATATCGAGATTTCGCCAAACGACCCAACGACGCCCGACAAGCGCATGAAAGGCACTCGCGAAGCACGGCCCGTGGTGCACAGCTCGGAGATCTGACACCTATCCGCAGCAGCAAATAAAAAGGCCCTCTCGCTGAGGGCCTTTTTATTGTGGGCAACAGCGAAGAAATTTAGTCGATGCCCAGCAACTCCACTTCAAATACCAGGGTTGCATTCGGCGGAATCAAGCCGCCGGCACCACGTGCGCCATAGCCAAGCTGCGACGGAATCGTCAGCTTGCGCGTGCCGCCAATCTTCATGCCTTGCACGCCTTCGTCCCAGCCAGCAATCACCTGGCGCCGGCCGAGGCCGAAGTCGAAGGGGTCGTTGCGATCCTTGCTCGAATCAAACTTGGTTCCGTCCAGCAGCCAGCCCGTGTAATGCACGGAAACCTGCTGTCCGGCTTCGGCCACCGCGCCCTCGCCTACAACGATGTCTTCAATGATGAGGCCGCTATCGGTTGTCACACTGCTCATGTCTTTTCCTTGCTTGTCAATTTCGGTAAATGGCATTGGGTAGATACAGCGCCATTCTACGTTTGAAAACAATCACAGTCTGTCTTTACCGCATCCAGCGTCAGGCGCGCACAGCGAGGAGACGCCTAGCGAGTTCTGGGATTGGCACCCGCAAATGTTCGGCGTACATTTATTTCTGCACTCACTAGGGAATGCATCCTCAGTGGCGGATCGGGTCGCAACAACGGACAAAAAAGGAGAAGCGCATGGACAACATCTATCATTCCGAACTCTGGCGCGATCTTTACGTCATGCTCGGTACCTCGGCAGGCGCTCTTGTCGGGCTCCTCTTCGTGGTCATGTCCCTTCATATCGAGAAGGTAGACAACCCGGACTACAACCTGAGCATGACCATACAGGGCTCACGCAACAACACCTATCATCTGTTGACGGTGCTGGTGGAAGCTGCGCTGGTGCTCATGCCACAACCGCTGACAATCCTTGGTGCCGAACTGTTTGCCATCAATCTCTTCGGGCTGCGGCTGCCGCTTATCATCAGCTGCAAGCTGTACGGCAGGAACATCACCATCGGCAATCGCAGCGGTTTTCCAGTCGCGCTGATTCTCACCATCGTCGTGGGCTATCTGCTCGGCATCGCCGGCGGAATTGTCCTGGTCCAGAATGATGAGCGGGGTTTGTATCTGGTCACACTGTGTTGTGTCACGCTGATTGTCCGAAGCGTTTTGACTGCCTGGACGTTCATGTTCGGGGCGAGGCGTGCAAACTCCGAGAAGAGAGAAAACTGAGAGCCTGCATCGACCACAAAGGCAAAGGGCTCAGCCTCGCGGCCAAGCCCTTTTGAATACTGGTGGGTTGTGACAGATTCGAACTGTCGACCTACGGATTAAGAGTCCGCTGCTCTACCAACTGAGCTAACAACCCGGCAAAAATCAGGGCGCGATTTTACCATCGTCGCGGGCGTGTGGGGCGCTGTTTTGCTACATCAGGACAATATCGAACTGTTCCTGCGTGTAACTGGGTTCGGCGTGCAGCGAGATGGTCCGGTCAATGAAGTCGGACAGCATGGCCAGCGCGCTTGATTCCTCTTCCTGGAACAGTTCGATCACGCTGGGCGAGGCGACGAGGCGGTACTCGCGGGCGGTAAATTGGCGCGACTCACGCAGCAACTCGCGCAGGATTTCGTAGCACATGGTTTGTGCGGTCTTGATTTCGCCGCGGCCCTGGCAGGTGGGGCAGGGCTCGCACAGCACATGGGCGATCGACTCGCGGGTGCGCTTGCGCGTCATCTCGATCAGGCCAAGTGCGGTAAAGCCATTCACGGTGATGCGGGTGCGGTCCATCGCCAGCGCGCGGTTGAGTTCTTCGAGCACGGCATTGCGATGAACTTCGTTGTCCATGTCGATGAAGTCGGCAATGATGATGCCGCCGAGGTTGCGCAGGCGCAATTGGCGGGCGATGGTCTGCGCTGCTTCGAGATTAGTCTTGAAAATGGTGTCGTCGAAGTTGCGTACACCGACAAAGCCGCCGGTGTTCACGTCAATGGTGGTCATCGCTTCGGTCTGATCGATGATCAGATAGCCGCCGGATTTGAGGTCCACCCGGCGCGCCAGCGCCTTTTCGATTTCGTCCTCGACGCTGAGCAGATCGAACAGCGGCCGTTCGCCGCTGTAATGCTCGACCAGCGGCAGTACCTGCGGCACATATTCGGTGGCAAAGGCGCTGAGCTTCTGGAAGTTCTCGCGCGAATCAATCAGCACGCGCTTGGTATCGCGGGTGATCAGGTCACGCAACACGCGCTGGCCGAGATTAAGGTCTTCATGCAGCAGCGATGGCGTCGATGCCTTGGTGACCTTTTGTCGCAGCTCGGCCCACAGTCGTGACAGGTAGGCGATGTCGGCGCGCAGCTCGTCGTCGCAGGATTCTTCGGCAACGGTGCGCACGATGTAGCCACCGGGCGCGTCTTCAGTCAGCGCCTGAATGCGTTTCTTCAATTGGTCGCGCGCGGCCTCGTCGCCGATACGCTGCGAAATGCCGATATGGGTGTCCTGCGGCAGATACACGAGCAGGCGTCCCGCAATCGATATCTGCGTCGACAGGCGCGCGCCCTTGGTACCGATCGGATCCTTGATCACCTGGACCATCAGCGACTGGCCTTCGTAAAGAATCTTCTCGATCGGGCGCGGTGTCTGGCCGTTGCTCTGCCGCTCTTCCCAGATGTCGGCGACGTGGAGAAACGCGGTGCGCTCAAGGCCGATTTCGACAAACGCCGACTGCATGCCGGGCAGGACGCGGACGATGCGGCCGAGGTAGATGTTGCTGACCAGGCCGCGGTTCATCGTGCGTTCGATGTGCAGCTCCTGCACCACGCCGTGCTGCATCAGGGCGACGCGCGTCTCCTGTGGCGTGAAATTGAGCAGGAACATGTCACTCATGGCGCTTTTTCTATCCTTAGGGTGTCCAGCCGAACTGCTTTAGCAACTGCGCGGTTTCACAGAGAGGCAGGCCGACGATGCCGGAATGGGAACCGCGGATTTCCTCGACGAAAGCCGCTGCGCGGCCCTGTATCGCGTAGGCGCCGGCCTTGTCCATGGCTTCGCCGCTCAACACGTAGCGGCGAATTTCGTCGGCATCGATCTGGCGAAAGGTGACGTCGCTGATGTGCAGCCGATGTTCGAGATGGATCTGGTCGGTGACCGCGATGGCGGTGAGCACGCGGTGTTTGCGACCGGACAGACGGGCAAGAATTTTCTGCGCGTCATTCTCGCTGCGCGGCTTGCCAATGATTTCGCCGTCGAGATCGAGCGTGGTGTCGGCGGCGAGGATCGGGCGTGGCAGCAGATGGCGAGACTCAAGCAGGCGCGCCGCGAAGGCAGCCTTGGCGCGTGCGACACGGACGACGTAAACCTCGGGTGTTTCGCCAGCGTGCGGCGATTCGTCGACTTCCACGTCGGAGCGAGGGTCAGCGCGGAACTGGAGCACGTCGAAACGCACGCCAATCTGGGCCAGCAGGTCGCGCCGGCGCGGGCTGCGCGAAGCAAGGTAGATACGGGATTCGACAGCGGCCATGCTTACTCCCGATGGTAAGGATGGCCGCGGATCACGCTGGCGGCGCGGTACAGCGCTTCGGCCAGCATCACGCGCACCATCGCATGCGGCAGCGTCAGGCCGGAGAGTCGTACTTGTTCGGTTGCCTCGCGCTTGAGTGCGGGGTCGAGCCCGTCCGGGCCGCCGATGAGGAAGGCGGTGTCGTCACCTTCCTGCATCCAGCGCTGCAGGCGCTGAGCGAGATTCTGCGTGGTGAGCTCGGTACCGCGCTCGTCGAGGGCGATGGTGCGGCAACGATTGGGTATGGCAGCACGCAGCCGCTGCGCTTCAGCGCCCATCATGACTTCAACGGTCTTGCCTTCGCTGCGCGGCTCGGCCTTGACGGCCAGCAACTCGAGCGGCAGTTCGCGCGGCATGCGCTTGACGTAGTCGGCAAATCCTTCATCAACCCAGCCCGGCATGCGCGTACCGACTGCCGCAATCACGAGTTTCACACGGCCTTCGCTTTGGCCGGTGCCCGCGCGCGCTTCGGCTTGGCGGCGGGCGTGGCCGGCGCAGCCGGTTCAGCTTCTTCAGTTGCAGAGTCTTCGACGGCCGCGCGCTGCAGCTTGCCCTTGGGGCGCGTCGAGCTGCCGGTCCACAGTTCTTCGATGTTGTAATAGGTGCGCACGGCAGGCTGCATCACATGCACGACAATGTCGCCAAGATCGACCAGCACCCACTCGCCGCTGCCTTCGCCTTCGGTGCCGATCACGGTGCCGCCGGCTTCCCTCACCGCGTCGGCCACGCTACGCGCGAGCGCCTTGACCTGGCGGTTGGAGTCGCCACTGGCGACGATGATGCGGTCGAAGAGAGAGGTGAGCTTGGTAGTGTTGATTACTTCGATGTCTTTGGCCTTGACGTCTTCAAGGGCTTCGACAGTGATTCTTTGCAGCTTGCGGATATCCATTAGTTTTGGGCGTATAGGTGATTGGCGGCAATATAGTCGAGAACGGCGTCGGGCAGCAAATTGGCGACTTTCTCGCCTTTTGACAGACGGTGGCGGACATCAGAAGCGGAGACATCAACTGGCGTAATGGCGAACGGGACGATGCTGCCGGCAGCCTGAGTCGCGAGGGTCTTTACCGCCGGATCAAGACGCTTCTCGAACTCGACGTGCAACTCTGGCGCCATGTCGTCTGCCTGCAGCGAGAAGCCGGGGCGTGTCGCGACCGCAATATGGGCCAGCGAGAACAGCTCGCGCCAGCGATGCCATGTGTGCAGACCGAGGAAGGCATCGATACCGAGCAGCAGAACCAGCGGGCGTTGATTGCCATGGCGCGAACGCAGATCCTCCAGGGTGACTACGGTATAACTGGGCTCGTTACGGCGGACTTCGCAATCGTCGAGCACGAACTGCGTCTGGCGGCGAATGGCCAGCGCCACCATGGCCAGTCGCTGCGCCGCTGGCGTGCCGGGCTGGTCGCGATGCGGCGGATTTGCCGAGGGGATCCACAGTATTTGTCCTAGCTCCAGTTTTTTGCAGGCGTCCGCGGCCAGTTGCAAATGACCTTTATGCACCGGATCGAAAGTACCACCGAGGATGCCGAGTGGCGCAGTCGCGCCCACCTCACTCATCGGCGACAGGTGCTGCCGGCTGGAGAACGAAAATGTCGTGGTAGCTGATATAGACACCGGCAGTGACGATCGGCATGACGACGATCAGGACGACAAACTCAACGATGCTGGCGAGTATCTGGCCAATGGATGCCGAGAACTGTTTGCCGGCCAGAACCAGCAGAGCAGGAATAATCAGGCTAAAGGCCAGCACCACGCCATACACCAGGAAAGCGCGCCAGTTGCGAAGCGTGGAGATCAAGCTGAAGAAGATCGACTTGACTGGTGACACATTTTCCCAGCCGGTAAGCAGGGGTGCGAACCAGAAAGCCAGTACCAGCGGGGACGACAAGGCCAAAACGCCGAGCATTGCCGGCAAGGCGGATTCGGGCTTGTCCGGGTCAGGAGAAAGCCCAAGCGCAAGGCTCAGCAGCAGCACGATTATGGAACCCGCCAGTTGCAGGCCACCCAGTCGCAGTAACGCGGCGCGGTGCTCGCGAATGCCGACGGGCAGATCAGCCCAGGTCGTACGCGGTCCCTTGATGGCGACGGCGCGGCAGCCGTTGGCGAGCAGCAGGGTCAGCATCGGCTGAACCAGCGGCAGCAGCAGGCCGCCGATGCTGAAGGGTATTGCCAGCATCAGCAGGACCGTCAGCAGATAGCCGAAAGTGATTGACGTCAGCAGCGGCGGGTTGGCGCGAAACAGACGGAAGCCGGCAATAAACCAGGCCAGTCCTTGTCGGGCCGGCAAACGACGTGCCTGCATTCAGTGGTAGATGTCGCGGTAGGAAATGAAAATGGATGCTGTCGCCACTGGCACCAGCACCAGAAGGCCGAGGCCCAACGTGATGGCGGCGATGATGATCAGTACGAAGACGAGGATGCCCTGGATGCTCAGCGAAACCCAGTTGTGGAGGCAGGCCATGTAGCTGCTTTTCATCGCCTCGAGCGGTGCCATGCCGTCGAACATCACCAGCGCCGGCGCAAACCACCAGGCCATGGTGATGGGCACGATCAGCAACAGCCCGATCAATGCGCCGAAGACAAGGCCGCCGAGGGCGAGGCCGATGCTGGCACCGCTGGTGGTACCCGTCTGTATTGCCGACAGCGTGCCTGCGCCGCCGCCGACAAAAACGATGGCGAAGGCGATCGCGGCAACCACGGCCATCGCGCCAAGCGTGATCAGCCCGATCATGACCAGATTGCCCGTGTTGCGACGAAAGCCGGCGAACATCTGGTCAAACTGCAGGACGCCGCCCGCCGACACGATCCGGCTGCATTCGAGCAGACCCGCGAAAAGAACCGGCGTGAGCAGCATGGAGGCAAGTGATCCCAGCCCCGGGATCATGCTGAACAAGACATTGATCACCAGAAAGACAAGGCTGATTGCCACCCATACGCCGGGCGCGGCGGTAAATATCTGCCAGCCTTCCGTCAGCCACTCCGACGCGCGCGATATCTCGACCGTACGTGGCTCGGGAGGTGTTTCGTAAGTGGCCATGCTTACCAGCTCTTGATGGTCCACATTGGCGGCCGAGTGCCGGAGGTCATGGTGTTCATCCGGGTCATGACGCCGTCGCCCTTTTCATCTACCAAATAGTAGGGAACACCGTGTGGCGGAGTGACCTTGATCATGTAGAGCTTGCCGTTTGTGCGGTATTCCTCGACCTTGTCCTCGCCCCGCTGGGTGATGGTGACTTGCGGCGCGGCATCCTCGTCGATCGTGCCGGCAGGCATCGGCGGAGGTTCGGGAATCGGCTGCAATCCCGGTGGTTCCTTGGATGTTTGTGCTACGGCAGACAGGGTGGCCGAAACCAGCAGCAGCTGCAGAAGACGACGCACTGGGCGCATGACGGTTTCCTTTTCAATGATGGGCAGATTTTACTCCTACAAATTGAGCAGCAACTCGTGTTCGTCCGGCATGCGCTGGAAGCCGCGCTTTTCGTAGTGATTGAAAATCGCGGCGACGATCGCCTGCGGTTCGTCGATGATCTGGATCAGTTCCATGTCTTCCGGGCGAATCATTTCTTCAGCCACCAGTCGTTCGCGAAACCAGTCGAGCAACCCACGCCAGAATTCGCCGCCAACGAGGATGATCGGAATGCGCGGCGATTTGCGTGTCTGGATAAGTGTCAATGCTTCAAGCAGTTCGTCCAGCGTGCCGAAGCCGCCGGGCAAGACGACGTAGGCGCGGGCAATCTTGACGAACATGTACTTGCGCGCAAAAAAATGCCGGAACGATTGTGAGATGTCCTGGAAGACATTGGCTTTCTGCTCGGCCGGCAACTGGATGTTGAGTCCGATGCTGAGCCCCTTGCCGGCGAACGCACCCTTGTTGGCCGCTTCCATGATGCCTGGGCCGCCGCCTGTGACGACTGAGAAGCCGGAATCGGAGAGCATCCGCGCGATGGTTTCTGCCAGCAGATAGTAAGGTGTGCCGGGCTTGAGGCGGGCACTGCCGAAGATCGAAACCGCAGGGCTGACGCGCTTCATGCGCTCAGTCGCCTCGACGAATTCTGACATAATGCCAAAGACGCGCCACGCCTCGCGCGCGTTGCCATCGGGCGCTGTTTTCCACGGGTCGTACTGCTTCGGCAGCTTGTCGCTAACGCTCATATTTCCTCCATGCCATCGTTATTGCTCGTTGACGGATCGTCATATCTTTATCGCGCGTTCCATGCGCTGCCCGACTTGCGCAACAAGCTCGGTGAGCCGACAGGCGCAGTCTACGGCGTCATCAACATGCTACGTCGGCTGGAGGCCGACTACAAGGCCGACTACCGCGCGGTGGTGTTCGACGCCAAGGGCAAGACATTTCGCGACGACTGGTATCCGGAATACAAGGCGCATCGCCCGCCGATGCCGGATGATCTGGTGCAGCAGATCGAACCGCTGCACGCCTGCGTGCGCGCACTAGGCTGGCCGCTGCTGATGATCGACGGCGTCGAGGCCGACGATGTCATCGGCACGCTCACCCATCAAGCCTCGGCACAGGGTATCGAATGCATCGTGTCGACCGGCGACAAGGATTTGGCGCAACTCGTCAATCCACTCGTGCGGTTGGTGAACACGATGAGCAACGAAGTGCTCGACGAGGTAGGCGTTTTGGCAAAGTTCGGTGTCGCACCGGATCGGATCGTCGATTACCTTGCACTCGTCGGCGATACCGTCGATGGCGTGCCCGGTGTCGCAAAGGTGGGGCCGAAGACCGCAGTGAAATGGCTGACGCAGTTCGGTTCGCTGGATGGCGTCGTCGAGCACAACGCCGAGATCGGTGGTGCGGTGGGCGAGAACCTGCGCAAGCATCTCGATTTCCTGCCGCTGGGACGCAGGCTGGTGACGGTTGCCTGCGACCTGGAACTGCCGTTGAAGGTGCAGGAACTTTTGCCCCTGCCGCATGAAAACGCAGCGCTTGCGGAATTGTTTGCCCGCCTCGAATTCAAGACCTGGTTGAGAGAGGTGCAAGGTGGCGCTCTGCGCGAGGTGCCGCAGAGAGGGGCCTCCACTGCACCAGCCGTCGAAGCGCCCAGCCAGCCAACGACAGCACCCGACCGCAGTGGCTACGAGACGATTTTTGACTGGGAGCAGTTCGACAAGTGGCTGAAGATTATCGACGCTGCCGAACTGACCGCGCTCGACACCGAGACCACCGATCTGGACCAGATGCAGGCAAGACTGGTCGGCATTTCCCTTTGCGTCGAACCGGGCATCGCTGCCTACCTGCCTGTCGGCCACAGCTATGCCGGCGCGCCCGATCAACTGTCACTCGACGAGGTGTTGGCCAGACTCAAGCCATGGCTCGAATCTGCCGCGCACAAAAAGGTCGGGCAGCATTTGAAATACGACCGCCATGTGTTTGCCAACCATGGCATCGAGCTGCGCGGTATCCATGACGATACGTTGCTGCAGTCCTACATTCTGGAAAGCGACAAGTCGCACGATCTGGGTGCACTGGCGTCGCGTCATTGCGGGCTGGCGACGATCAGCTACGACGACGTCACCGGCAAGGGCGCCTCACGCATTTCGTTTGCGCAGGTGGCGTTGGAACAGGCAGGTGCTTACGCAGCCGAGGATGCCGATGTGACCCTGCGCGTGCATCACGCACTGGCGCCACAATTGCTCGCCGAAGAAAAACTGGAACGCCTCTACCGCGAGGTCGAATTGCCGGTCACCGAAGTGCTTTACCGGATGGAACGCAACGGCATCCTGATCGACGTTTTCGCGCTGGCGAAGCAAAGCGACGAACTCGGACGGCGGCTAATGGAACTGGAACGTCAGGCACATGAACTGGCGGGCCAGCCCTTCAACCTCGCCTCGCCCAAGCAGCTTGCGGAAATCCTGTTCAACAAACAACAGTTGCCTGTGGTCAAGAAAACTCCCTCGGGCGGGCCGTCGACCGACGAGGAAGTGCTGACCCAGCTGGCGCTGGATTACCCGCTGCCGAAGCTGCTGCTTGAACATCGCAGCTTGGCCAAGCTCAAGGGCACCTACACCGACAAGTTGCCGCGCATGGTGAACCCGGCTACCGGGCGCGTTCATACCTCGTTCTCGCAGGCGGTCGCAGTGACCGGTCGACTGGCGTCGAGTGACCCTAATCTGCAGAACATTCCGATTCGAACCGAAGAAGGTCGGCGAATTCGCTCTGCCTTCATTGCATCGTCGGGTCATACCCTGGTGTCCGCCGACTATTCCCAGATCGAACTGCGCATCATGGCGCACTTGTCCAATGACGAGCGCTTGCTGGATGCTTTCGCCAAGGGAGAAGACGTTCACCGAGCGACGGCGGCAGAGATTTTCGGCATCACGCCGATCGAAGTCACCAGCGACCAGCGCCGCGCTGCCAAGGTGATCAATTTCGGATTGATCTACGGCATGTCGGCCTTTGGGCTGGCGCGTGAACTCGGCCTTGAACGGAGCGCGGCTGGCGCCTATATGGATCGTTACTTCACTCGTTATCCGGGTGTCGCCCGGTACATGGAGGAAACCCGCCAGCAGGCCCGTGACAAGGGCTATGTTGAAACCGTGTTCGGCCGCCGCCTCTGGTTGCCGGAGATCCGGTCGTCAAACGCCGGCCGCCGACAGGGCGCCGAGCGCGCCGCAATCAATGCGCCGATGCAGGGCACCGCAGCCGACCTGATTAAACTGGCGATGATCGCGGTACAAGGCTGGCTCGATGACAAGAATGTTGCTACCAGACTGTTGCTCCAGGTGCATGACGAACTGATACTTGAAGTTCCAGACGGCGAACTCGGTTTAGTTCGCGATGCCTTGCCAGGTCTGATGTGTAGCGTTGCCAAGCTTGCGGTGCCGTTGCTGGTGGAAGTAGGCAGCGGTGCGAACTGGGATGAAGCCCACTAATCTTTTTGCGCCACCTCACGGATCAAACAGTCAATTCGAAAACGCTTGGGCAGACTCAATGTGTGAAACGCAAGAGGGCTTCAGTGCTTTAGCTTTTAAAAAATGGTGCGTAGTGCCTCGCATCGAAGATGTCCAGCGGTAGGGTGAACGACGGCAAAACATGAATTCGGGAACATGAAAAAAACCGCATCCCACAATTATCATCCTTCATATAGGAAGGATATCGACGGCCTTCGCGCGGTAGCTATTCTCAGTGTCGTGGCGTATCACGCCTTGCCGTCGTACGTGCCAGGCGGATTTGTCGGGGTTGACGTGTTTTTCGTCATATCCGGTTTCCTGATCTCGACAATTATCTTCAAGAGCCTGGCAGACAACGATTTCTCCTTTTTTGAGTTCTATGCGCATCGTGTTCGCCGGATATTTCCGGCATTGCTTCTTGTTATGGCCTCGTGTTTCGTTCTGGGCTGGTTTGCTCTACTGCCGGAGGAATACAAGCAATTGGGTAAACACATGGCCGCTGGCGCGGGGTTCGTGCTGAATTTCATTTTATGGAAGGAGGCCGGATATTTTGATGTTGCATCGGAACTGAAACCCCTCATGCACCTTTGGTCGTTGGCGATAGAGGAGCAGTTCTATCTTTTTTTCCCATTACTCATATGGCTGGCTTGGCGTATTCGCATCAATCTGGCGTTTGTAATCTCCGCAGTGTTGGTTTTGTCTTTTGGCATCAATTTGATTGGTGTTCGTTACGATGTTGTGCAAACCTTTTTTTCGCCGCAGACACGCTTCTGGGAGTTAATGGTAGGCGTGCTGCTGGCATGGTTTACGCTCAATGCCGCCAGCAAGGAAAAAGATTGTTTGGTCTCGAGCAAACGTCCTGTGGGGTGGCGCTTTCTCCCTAACAACATTGCGACAGAGCAGCCGCCTATTGCATCGTTGCGGGTAGCGCTATCGCTGGCCGGGCTGACATTGATTCTCGCCAGCGTTTTTCTGCTCAATAAATCCATGCCCTATCCTGGCGCGGGGGCAATCATGCCGGTTGCCGGATCGACCCTGTTGATACTGGCGGGCCAGGAATCAGTGATAAATCGAATCCTGCTGTCTAACCGCGCCATGGTATTCGTCGGTATTGTCAGTTATCCGCTATACCTTTGGCACTGGCCGCTGCTTTCTTTTGCACGCATCCTGGAGTCGGAAACTCCTTCGCTCGAAATTCGGGCCGCTGCGGTGGCATTGAGTTTTGTTCTTGCCTCTCTTACCTATCGCCTGATCGAAAGACCGATCCGTTACGGTGGTAATACCAAACAAAAATCGATAGTGCTGTGCATTTTGATGATTCTGGTTGGCTTCGTTGGTTACAACGCTTTCTACAGGGAGGGGCTGCCATTTCGCCAGAAGCAACTTTTGCAAAACAACGAGCAATATCAGTTTCGAAAAATTACCGCCTCGGACGAATCCCGCTGTTTGCGTCGATTCCCGACTTTTCAGGGCTATTGTCTGCTCGCCAAGGATTCACAGCCAACGATTGCGATCATTGGGGACTCGCTTACCACCAGCATCTACGGTGGTCTCAGAGAGGCTACTGCGAACAACGCAAGCATGAATATTCTCGGACTTAGCCTGGGTGGAATGTTGCCTCTCATGGGGGTTAGTAGTTACGACAACCTGAGCCCTTTTAAGCGGCGGGCGGCAAGTGCCTTGGGTACCAGCCAGATGGTATCGATAGCAGGAGAGAGTGGGTCAGTGAAGTTGGTCGTCATTGTTGGAAACTGGACGCTTTACATCGATCCCCAACCGGATCGCGAAATATTCGTCCGCCTTGCTGATCGACCGGAAGTCACCGATAACAGAGAGGCATACCGAATCGCGTTGACTCGAACGTTTTCCTACCTGTTACAAAGAAACAAGCAAGTAGTATTCGTCCTTAATCAAGCCGAACTCAATTTTGATCCGCAGTCATGCGCGAGCAACCGCCCCCTGCGCCTTGGCAGTGAAAGCAGGTCAATTTGTGCGATTTCTCGTGAGGAATTCGAAAAGCACAATCGCGAGTACCGAGAAATCGCAGCATCCGTGTTGAAAAATTTCCCGGCAGTCAAGGTGTTCGATGCCGCCCAGTTCCTGTGTGACGACCATTGGTGCTGGGCAATGAAGGACTCCGAGGTTCTCTATGCCGATAAGACCCATCTTTCCCGCCAAGGGGGAAGCTATATCGCTCATTTTCTTGCCCCTGTCATTCAAGGGGCACGACTCGAGCGTGTTCACGCTGATCGCGTGGGAAGTTCAGGGCCCATATCCACTGATCAAAGCCTGCCTACCGTGTCAGCGCGGTAGCCGCTAGTATCACGAATCCTCAATTCCTGAATGCTATCCGCTACGTTGCCGAGCAAGGCTGCAAGAAATGGCGCAGCTATCCATTAATAGCGCCTTCAACTACAACATGTCCTTTCAACTCGCCGTCATCCGCCAACGCTACACTCCCTACGGAGGGGCTGAGCGCTTCGTCAGTCAGGCGCTGGCCGCGCTGGCAGATCGGGGGGTGGCTCTGTCCCTGTACACTCGCAAGTGGCCTGGGGGAGAGACTGTTTTTCGGCCGGTAATCTGTAACCCGTTCTACTTGGGCAGTCTTTGGCGGGACTGGAGTTTCGGGCGCGCCGTTCGCAAAGCCATTGAACGTGACCAGCCAACACTGGTGCAATCACACGAACGGATTTCATGCTGCGATATCTTTCGTGCCGGCGACGGCGTGCACCGCGTCTGGCTGGAAGAGCGTTGCCGTCATATGTCGTGGTGGGGGAAGGCAAGGATCGCACTTAATCCGGCCCACCACTTCCGGCTTGCGGCGGAGCGGCGCCTCTTCGCCAGCCCACGCTTGAAAGCGGTCATTTGTATCTCGGAAATGGTCAAGACGGAAGTCCTTCAGCATTTTCCGATCGCTCCTGAAAAACTCCATGTCATTTACAACGCCGTTGATACCGAGCGTTTTTCTCCGGCGCTAATTACTCATCGGGAAGAAATCCGCCGCCGCTACGGCATTCCCGAATCTGCGATCCTGTTTGTGCTGATCGGATCCGGCTTCGATCGCAAGGGAGTCGGACCCGCCATCGAAGCGATGGCGCGCTTGCCAGTGCAAGTTCATCTATTGGTGGTAGGAAAGGACAAACACGCCTCCCGCTACCAGGCCAAAGCCAGGAAACTGGGCCTGGAGCGCGTCCATTTCGCCGGGCCCCAGGCAGACCCGCGGCCTTTCTACGGCGCAGCTGATTCGTTTGTCCTGCCAACCCTCTATGACCCCTTGTCCAACGCCGTCCTTGAGGCCCTTGCCTGCGGCCTGCCGGTGGTCACCAGCCACAAATGCGGGGCCGGGGAAATCGTTGCGGCCAGCAACGCTGGCTTCCTCAGCGATGCCAGCGACGTACAAGCCCTGTCCCAAAACATGAACCGGTTGCTCGACGCCAACATCCGCAAAATTTGTTCAATTAACGCGCGCAAGGCAGCAGAAGTCTTGACCAACAAGGAGATGACCGGCCGCCTGCTTGCACTCTATGAGATTCTAATAAATGCCCAAGAGTGCAAAGCCAATTCAAGACAGGAATTTCCGGGCGGGCAGTCCGCGTAACCGGCCGCGGACTAGGCTGTCGGTATAATCTTCACTCGTTCACGCCGGTAGCGCGGCTGACTTTCCTATTGCCCATGACCCTAAAGATATTGCACACCGAATCCTCCACCGGCTGGGGGGGGCAGGAGCACCGCACCTTCAAGGAAATGGTCTCGTT
>WBXD01000050.1 GCA_008932935.1 Verrucomicrobiota bacterium | reverse complement strand
TGGGATCCAAAGGCTTCACCTTCAAAATAACGTCCGTCTTCCAGTGCGAGAATGGCTTTCATGAATTGGCGACTTTGGCTCTACTCGCAGAAGAGCCGGGGCGCAAGGAACGATTGCACTCCGACTCAGGGCGCTGCCGGTCAGGTTGTCGAAAGGCTCCTGTTTCAACTTAGATTCTAACATTTGAATGAAGGGGCACAGAAAGCCATGTGCCCTTTTTGGCGCGGCAGAGTCGAATTGCGTCCTGTTCAAATGGATAAGCACTTCAAAAGGTGAGCATGGTAGCTATGAGATCCGCTGAGCGGAAGCCAAGTCCTCATGGCTTCGCGCCCAACACCCGGTAGAACTGCGCGTTCGATGCGTCAGGCGTAATCTCGATGTCGATCTTTCCACTCAACGCATCATAGGTCGGGGAGAAGCCGAGCAGCGGAGCCCAGCCGGTCATGTCCGGTGACTTCAGGATGTCGATGCTCAGATGGAAATGCCCCGTCGCGACATCCCTTGAAAGCAAAGGACTGCCAAGGGCCAAAGTTTGCACATCAGTTGATTTGTAGAGCCCCAAAGCAGATGCGTTGTTCTGCAACGTCGTGCGTAAGGCGTTATTATTTACCAGAGGATCAAAGCCAAGTGCAGCGAGTGCGAGCTCGGTTGAGTTTGTGATGCCATCCCCATCATCATCCGCGTTGGGATCGAGAGCGCGTCCACTGAGGCTGATGTCGTAGGGATTCTTGCTACCCGTGACGTTGCTGGCGATGTGTAGGGCGGCGGCCTTCAGCCCGGCACTTGCGGGCGCAAACAGCACCGTAAAGGAAGTGCTGCCATTCGGACCGGCTACCGTGGATGCAGGAGTGGTAGTAACGGTGAAGTCCGAGGCGTTCGCACCATCGACGGAGATACCGAGGCCGGTCAAGTTGGCCGTGCCGGTGTTCCTGATGGTGAACGTGAGGCTCGCGTTGCTGCCTGTCAGCACATAGCCAAAGGCCTTGCTGCCCCCATCCGTGATTGCAGTGAGCGCCGGCTGCTCAACGGCGATGTCCGGCGTGGCTGGAAGTCCGGTGATGGCCGCCACTGACTCTACAAACCCAGAGGAGCAGTTGGAGTAGCCTCCCGTGATTTGGGCGCGAGCGCGGACTAGGCCGCTTCCTGGCAGGCTCAGTCCGTTGAGTTCCCAACCAGTGACGAGTCGGCTGCGTGTGCCTGTTCCCAGCGTGGTCCATGTGCCGCCGCCATCGGTCGAAAGCTGGAACGTCACCTGCACAGTCTCGGGCGATGCACCTCCCCGCAGCCACTGGAGGCGGCTGGCATTAGGCATGGTGAGACTTTGCGTAGCAGCATCGTTCTCAAGGCGCGTAATCCGGTTGCTTGAAACACCACCCACATTAGCGAAGTCGCCTCCGATGATGATCTTACCGTCTCCTTGCAAAGTCGTGCTGAAAACGGAGCCGCTCGCATTGGGATTGAAGGATGTGTCCAGGGTGCCGTCGGCATTCACTCGCGCGAGATAATTGCGCGCCGTGCCACCCACCGTCGTGAAGCTGCCACCGAGGATGATCTTGCCATCCGCCTGCGCCGTGGTGCTGTCCACATCGCCGTTCACACTCGGATTGAAAGTGTCCAACGTGCCGTCGGCATTGAGCTTTGCCAAGTGGTTGCGCGCCGTCCCGCCTACCGCTGTGAAGCTGCCTCCAATGATGATCTTTCCATCCGGCTGCAATGCCGTGTTGTAAACACTGCTGTTCACATTGGGATTGAAGCCCGCGTCGATGGTGCCGTCAGCATTAAGCCTCGCGACTCGGCTGTGCGCCGCTCCGCCCGCAGTAGTGAAAACACCGCCGATGATGATCTTGCCATCTGGTTGGACCGCCATGCTATAAACTTCGCCGTCCAAAACCGGATTGAAGCCGGAATCCAGCGTGCCGTTGGCATTGAATCTTGCCATGCGATTGTGTGCCACCCCTCCCACGCTGGTAAAGCTGCCTCCGATCACAATCTTTCCATCCGCTTGTATAGCCGCACTGAAAACCCAATCGTTTACGCTGGGATTGAAGCCTGCATCCAGCGTGCCGTCAGCGTTAAGACGTGCGATGTAGCTGCGCGCCCCACCGCCAAGGCTCGTGAAGCTGCCTCCCATGACGATCTTCCCATCCGTCTGCACTGCCGTGCTGTAAACCCAGTCGTTCGCACTGGGATTGAAGCCTGTGTCCAGAGTGCTGTCGGCATTGAGCCGTGCGATATAGTTTCGAGCAGCCCCGCCCACGGTGGTGAAGCCGCCGCCGATGATGATCTTCCCATCCGTCTGCACTGCTGTGCTGAGCACATAGCTACCCGCACCCGAAGCAAACGCGGGGTCAGCATTCCCCGCGCCCGATCCTGTGCCGGTGAGGTTGATGTCGAAGGGGTTTTTGCTGCCGACGACGTTGCTAGCTATGTGAAGAGCCCCAGTGCGTAAGCCTGTCCCTGTCGGGGCGAAGCGCACGGTGAAGGTCGTGGTCGCAGATGCCACGACAGGTGTCGTTGGGTTCGTGGTGACCGTGAATTCGGCTGAGTTTGTTCCGTCTTTCGTGATGGTGAGGCCTGTCAGATCCGCCGTGCCGGTGTTCCTCACCGTGAACGTCAGGCTCGTGTTGCTACCATTTGCCACACTGCCGAAATCCTTGCTGCCGCCGTCGGCGATATTGGTCAGCGCGGGCTGCTCCACAGAAATATCGGGTGCCGTTCCTGTGCCGGTAAGGCTGATGTCGTAGGGGCTCTTGCTTCCTGTGACATTGCTGGTGATGTGGAGCGCCGCAGCGCGCACGCCTGCCCCGCTGGGGGCGAAACGCACGATGAAAGTGGTGGTCCCGGCAGCGGCAACAGGTGAGGTGGGATTCGTGGTGACACTGAAGTCCGCTGCGTTTGCACCATCGAAGGTGATCCCAAACCCCGTGAGGCTTGCCGTGCCGGGGTTCCTGATGGTGAAGGTCAGACTGGCGCTGCTACCAACAGCCGCAATGCCGAAGTCCTTGGCCCCGCCATCTGCCACCGTCGTTAGTGCTGGTTGTTCAACGGAAATGTCCGGTGCCGTGGCGGTGCCCGTGAGCGTGATGTCGTAGGGGTTTTTGCTGCCTGTCACGTTGCTGGCGATGTGGAGCGCCGCCGTCCTCGCCCCAGAACCCGTGGGGGCGAACTGAACGGTGAAGGTGGTGCTGCCGCTCGGGCCAGTCACGGGAGTTGTCGGGCTGGCGGTGACGCTGAAGTCCGTGGCGTTCGTGCCATCAAAGGTGATGCCCAAGCCTGTAAGGTCGCCCGCTCCGGGGTTCTTCACAGTGAACACCAAGCTCGTGCTGGAGCCGACCACCACGGTGCCAAAGGCCTTGGTTCCCCCGTCCGCCACAGTGGTCAACGCAGGCTGCTCAACCGAAATATCGGGCACCGTGCCCGTGCCGGTGAGGTTGATGTCGTAAGGGTTCTTGGTGCCCGTGACATTGCTGGTGATGTGGAGCGCCGCCGTTCGTGCCCCGCCAGCCAGCGGGGTAAACAGCACCGTAAAAGTGGTGCTGCCATTCGGGCCGGTCACGGGAGTTGTCGGGCTGGAGGTGACGCTGAAGTCCGTGGCGTTCGTGCCATCAAAGGTGATGCCCAAGCCTGTCAGGTCGGCAGCTCCGGGGTTCTTGACGGTGAATACCAAGCTCGTGCTGGTGCCGACCAGCACGCTGCCAAAGGCCTTGCTGCCGCCATCCGCCACAGTGGTCAACGCAGGCTGCTCAACCGAAATATCGGGCACCGTGCCAGTGCCGGTGAGGTTGATGTCGTAGGGGTTCTTGCTGCCCGTCACATTGCTGGCGATGTGGAGCGCCGCAGTTCTGGCTCCGCTGCTCGTCGGTGCAAACTGAACAGTGAACGTGGTAGTTCCTGCCGCCGCCACGGGAGAAGTAGGATTGGCGGTCAAGGTGAAATCAGAAGCATTCGCGCCGTCAAGGGTAATGCCCAAACCGGTCAGATTCGCCGCGCCGGAATTTCTGATGGTGAACGTGAGGCTGTTGTTGTTTCCGACAAGCACACTTCCAAAGTCCTGGGGGCCTCCATCAGCAATGCTGACCAGCGCTGGCTGCTCGACAGCAATATCAGGTTGGAGACCGAACGGAGCGATGGTTTCCACCAGCCCAGACGAACCACCATATTGGCCACCGATGGTTCGGGCGCGGGCGCGAATCTGGCCACCCACAGGCAAGCTGAGGCCGGTCAACTCCCACCCACCTGAAATTCGTGTGCCCGCTCCCAGCACCGTCCAAGTGGTGGCACCATCCGTCGAGAGCTCGAAGGTAGTCTGCATGGTCTCAGGTGATGATCCGCCTCGCAGCCACTCCACACGGGCGCTGCTCGAAGCCGAAAGGCTCTGCGTAATAACGTCGTTAGCCAACCGCGCAATGGAATTGCGCGTCACTCCCCCCACGGTGCTGAAACCGCCGCCAATGACGATCTTCCCGTCCGCCTGCAACGACGTGCCGTAAACAACGTAGTTGGCATTGGGATTGAAGGTGGAATCCGCCGCACCGTCCGTGTTCAGCCGCGCAATGTAATTGCGAGTCACACCAGCCAAGGTGTTGAAGAAGCCTCCGATAAGGATCTTGCCATCCGCCTGCACCACAGTGCTGTAAACGTCGCTATTCGCATTGGGATTAAATCCGGTGTCCAGCGAGCCGTCGGCGTTGAGCCGTGCAATGCGATTGCGCGTCACTCCGGCCACTGTGCTGAAGTTGCCGCCGATGAGGATTTTGCCATCCGACTGCACCGCCGTGCTGGAAGCATAGCCATTCAGACTGGGATTGAACCCCGTGTCCAGAGTGCCGTCGGAATTGAGTCGAGCGAGATTATTGCGCGTCACCGCTCCAACGAGGCTAAAGGTTCCGCCAATGACAATTTTGCCATCCGACTGCACCGTCATATTATAAACAGTGTTGTTCGCATTGGGATTGAAGTTTGTCTCCAGCGAACCGTCAGCATTGAACCGCGCAATGCGGTTGCGCGTGACCCCACCCACGGTGCTGAAGTCACCTGCAATGACGAACTTGCCATCCGACTGGACCAGAGCGCTGTAAATGATTGGCGTGATGCCGTCCACATTGAGATTGAACCCTGTGTCCAGCGTGCCATCGGCGTTGAGTCGCGCAATATAGTTTCGAGCAGCACCGCCTACTGTAGTAAAACCGCCCGCGATAAGAATCTTTCCATCGGCCAGCACTGCCGTGCTGTAAACAGTGCCACCCACGTTGGGGTTGAAGCCCCCATCCAAAGTGCCATCGGTATTGAGCCGAGCGATATGGTTGCGTGTCCCGCCATTCACGGTGGTGAAGGTTCCCCCGATGAGGGTCTTCCCATCCGGCTGCACTGCCGTGCTGTAAACGGTGCTGTTGGCATTCGGGTTGAACCCTGTGTCCACGTCTCCCGGTGCAGCGGTGGCGGTGCTGGAAAACGCCATGGCCGTAGCGAGCATGACGAAGGAGAGCGTGCGGAGTGGTTTCATAAATGGCAAAGGCGTTGATGGAATGACGGACGATAAAATTTCACGGACGTGATGGGGAACAGATAAGCGCTGCGACTGGGCATAAAAAGAGGGCGACGGCTTGTCGCACCCCTCGTCCGAGCACCGGCAAGCGCTCTCTTCGATCAGGCACAGGCAAACCGCGCCCCGTTTGGGCGCGCTTCCCGTGAATTGATCGAAGATGGGGCTTAAAAAACTTTGCCGGTTTTGGACGAGGCCCCGCCGCCCCACAACGCAGGACGGCACGCAAATTTGGCGATGTATATCAGAAGTGTTTCTATATTCGTTGCAGAAGAAAAGTCGGGCTGAGGATAGCGTTTCCTGCTTTTTCTACAACTGGTCTTTCAATCCAGGCTTTTGAATGTTCAGATCAACCGCACGCGATTCCTGCGGATGTTTCTATGAATACCATCAAAGGGAAGCTGGAAGCGACAATTATTGCTAGGAATTTGCTTTTGAGGTGAAGGCCGTTGAAAGAGCGGGTGGCCGGACCGGAGGCGGGGAAAAGGGGGTTGATCGCGGGGGACAGGAGCATGAAATTCTGAAACAGGAGGAGCGCGTTCTGAAGGTCACCCGGAACGGCGTCTTCGGCCTCAGCCCCGGCATCGAGCTGGCGCTGGTCTCCTCTGCGGAGGACGCCCGCCGCTTCCAACTGCTAGGAAATTGCTTTCCCGGTGAAGGCCGTTGAAAGAGCCGGTGGGCCGGACCGGAGGCGGGGAAAAAAGGGGGTTGAAACCTCGTGGGTGGGTCATTATCGCACAAAAGTTTCGTTTAGCCCTCGATCACCGCCCCCGCTTCCGCCTCGGCGATCATCCGCTGCATCATGCGACGCAGGGCTGGCGACTTCTTGAGGCGGGCGGCGAGGTCGGCATCTGCGGATGCACCCAAATTGACGTTCACGACCTCCTGTCGCTCGACAGCACGGCCCACTTTGTAAGCGAGGATCAGCGTCGCTGCCTGAAGGCGAGTCTTTTGGTCCGGCTCAACGGTTCCGGACCGCGTCGTCATCATGGCAGACATCGCATCGGAGAGGACCCGTGCGATGCGCTCCTCGGGGATCTCCGCGTGAAGGACCTCGGCGAGCTGCTGGCTTGCGGTTTTGGCTAGTGAGTTCATGGTAGGATTACTGGGAGTCGAGCGCCTGAGGACACGAGAACGGCAGTTGCAAGGGCGGCGGCGAATTCGATGGCGATGATGATTGTAGCTCTCATGGGCTTTGCTTCTTGGTGGTTGGCAGGGGACCGAACTGGCGCTCAAGTCTCGCTCGACTCTCCGGTGGCATTTCTTCGATGTATGCGGCGAGAACCTCAGGCGGGAATGCCTCGGCGAGTGCGGCGGTATATACCCCGGCGTATGGGAGCCAAGGATCTGAGAAAGAGACCCCTTCGTATGGAATGTTGTTCGTGATGGGTCTCTTCATGGATTGGGGGTCAGGGAATAATCTGCGCAAGCTCATCGCGGAAGTCATTCAGTGATTCCTCGGCATCCTCGAAGGCTTCGAATTCAGCCCCTCTGACTCCGGGGTTATCCGAACTGATGAACCTCGTTAGGGTGGTGTGTAGCACCCCAAGATCGCACTCAAGGGTTTCAAGGATGTGGCGAGGCGTCCCGGGTGTCCTGACTATGATGCGCGCTTCAGATATGCGGGATGTAACGATGTTGATGTTGGGGACGATCACTTGATGTTGGATCTTGGGATTCATTTGTCTATTGATGTTGGTTGGTGTTTCAGGGGAGAGAATCAGTTGGAGTTGGCGGGATGGCGGAGGCGTCCGTCAGGCATGACCTCGATCCGGCCAGTGCCACTCTCGATGAAAATATCGGGCGAACATCGGCAGGTCGGTTTACCCCGGAGCATGGGGCAGTGGGCGTCGTGCTGGACGTGGACGGTCGCGAGGGTGCCCGGACTGAGTGGCAACGACTGCATGGCGGTGGTGATTCGGGTCTGGTAGTGCATAAGTTTCATTTTTAGGATAACAGTGTTAGGCAGGGTTCTGATTTTTGGCATTTCTGGCAATTTTGGCACCGGGGCTTTCTTGATTTCGCAAATGATTGTAAGGGAGAGAGGTGGATCATTTTCATATCTTCGAGTCGTCATTTTGAATTGTTAGCGAGTCTGAGTTACCTTGAGCGACGATCGACCCCTTCCAGCCTGTCTCTTTTCAATAGTGAATCGCTTTGGAAAGAGGGAGTTAAGCTGTCTGATTTCCTCCTCTTCAAAGCCGTGTGTCCGTCGAAGTTCCCGGATTGAAATTTCTCCTTTCGCCTCTGCCAAAAGTGCCAAAAGTGCCGAAACTCTTTTTTGGTGCTTCTCACGGCGACCGACTTGGAGGACTTCCAACTGCCTGTCGGAAAACCAGCGCATGACCTCCACGGCGTTGTTGGCTGTGGCTTTCTCCATTTCTGAGGAGTGCGCCTGCCCCCCGTGTTTCGCGCAATGGAGCACGAGAGCGATCTTCCACGCGTTCTCCGTCCACCGTGAAACGTATGGTGCGAGATCCCGCAAATCTCCCACTCGGCGGCGGCGACGAATATTTTCGCGCTCGTATTCGTGGAGAATCTCAGTGGCATCAGCGGTAACACTGACGGTCAGAGGGTCGCCTCCAAGGATACGATACCCCAGTGCGAGCGTGCAAATGAGCTGCGCCCAAGCGTCTTTGATTGCGACCGGGATTGGATCAGGCGGGGTGAGGCGTTCCTGTGGTTCTGCCTTCGGGTCGCATATCAAAAACCGGGGGAGCAAGCCCGAGTCTGTGAACGAATCCTCTGCCAGCGCCATTCGTGCGGCGTCCGGCTGAATCATCCATAGTATCGTCAGACATGGCTCCTTGAGGGTTACCCTTGGCCGCCCGACTCGATCCACCGTGACGCTGTCTCCCGAGTAGGCAGAGCAATATAAGTCCTCATCACCGCCTTGCTTGCTGTATTTACCCTTCACGATCGACAAGATGCCTCGTGCCTCGCTGGATAGACTCGCCGCAGCCTCGCCGGGTTGCCCTTGAAGGATCATCGCCAGAGCCTCCTTGGTGACGTCGCCGACCTTCCATTTTGGTGCGCATTCGATTTGCTGCCGAATCTTGACGATTTCTGCTTCGGCTTTCGCATATTCCTCTGTCGCCGCCTCTCTATCAGCTACGTTTGGCATTTTCGCTGCATCCGCGCTAAGTTTTTTAGCGCGGAGTTCGGCCACGTGAAGTTTGGCGTCCAAGCCCGGCCTCTCGTATCTGTCGAACCGTTCGATTGCCTCGATTTCACAAGCCTCGAATGGTTGGGCTGCCAGCTTGTAATTCTCGCCCTTTCCGGTTCCTGATTCAGCGATGAGCAGCATATAGAGATTGGCTCGAACGTATCTCTCGCCGCCTGTGCTGGCTCTGATGCCAGCTCCGAGTGATGCCGAAAGGATTGCGAGAACCGACGCGGCGGCGAGCGTCTCGTTCTGGGCGGTAGTCACCCGCCCAATCTCTCTAGCCATGTCACCAGCGATGCCGGGGAGGCAGTGCATGGGGAATGGAGTAGCGGCTGACTCCTCAACTTCCGTTTCGGGTTCGGCAGGTGGGCGTGCTCCGGCAAGTGGCGGCATGTCATCGTCGTCAGGGACCACGTCGTCGATGATCGGAGGGAGTGGCTTTGAGATGGATAGGATGCTCATCTTGAAAAGAGTTCTGTGGGTGAAATTGTGGAAAGGTGGTCAGAGAGGTCGGTGTTTCGCGGCAGAGTCACCACGTCCACGGTGCATTCGAGTTTGCGAAGCAGTCGGGTCCAATGCTCGGCCATGACGTCGCCAGCGGGATCAGCGTCCGGCACGATTCGCACATAGCGACCTCGGATGAGTTCGATGGCTTCGGGATGAAGGGTGCGGCAACTCGCGCCCAAAAGAGTGACGGGTTGCCAAGCCTGGGTTCCGCCACGGTTCCGCCGATACCTCGCGTAAAAGTCAACCGCTGCGAGCAGATCCGTCGCTCCCTCGGTGATGAGGACGCCAGTCTCCTGCGGTGCCTGCCGCAGCAACTCCACGCCGGGGAGCCATGACTTGTCGACGCCACGAAGGGGGAATGCCTTGGATTTCCCGAAAGGCTTTCGATCGAGCCGACGAATTTCAGCAGCTCGATTACTTGGATCGGTGACGATGTAGCAATCGTGACCTTCGAGCGTGCAGGGACGGACGAGGCCGGATTCCACCAATTCCAATGCGGTTGACTCGGCTATGCTGCGTGACGTCGCAAACGCGTTCCATGCGCCTGTGTTGCCGTCACGGATTCCGGCAGGCCACTGGATCACCTTTTTTGATTCTGGCTTCTTGGTAGTCTTGCTGGGAGCAGGGATGCAGTCGTGGTGGTCGATCCCAAGGCGCTCGCCGAACCAATCGCGAACAGTATTGTAATCGCATCCGCCAAGGGCATGGCGGACGAACTCGATCACGTCGCCACTCTCGCCTGTGGAGTGATCCTTCCAAGCCCTGCTGTCTGAGTGGATAGAGAAAGATGCTTGGCGCTCTTCGCGGAAGGGCGACTTGACCGTTCCCTTGGGTGTCCCGCTATATCCGAATGCCTGCCACAAGTCCTCGATGGTGTATTTCTCGCGAGCCTCGGCGAAGATGTCCTTGGGCGGCGTTGACGAGGACGAGGACGAGCGCGGCGACGTCGGCTCGACGAAGACGATGTTCCGTGGGTTGAGGTTGCCGTTCATAGGGCACCTCCCTTCCACCCGATTTCCCGGATCTTCCGAGACTCGATGAAACGTCTAAGGTCGGCGATGTCGTAGCGGACGTTTCTGCCAAATTTGATTTGAGCAACTGAGCGGTCCGCTGTGAGTTGCTGGAGTGTTCGTTTGCTGACGGCGAGGAACTTCGCGGCGTCTCCTACGTGGAGGAGTTTTGACAGTTCACTGACCTCGGGGTCGGTGAGTGTGGTGAATTGTGACCGGCTGGATGGTTTTCGTAAGTCCATGGCACGAGAAAGCGCCATCCCGCCATGCGCGCCCGTGAAGGCGCTACGCGCAATTCTCAGAGGCCGTTTGATGCCAGCGGATCGTAAAGTCCCACCTTTTACGCAACGATCTATGCCGCCCCGCGCAAGCTTCGCCAAAGGACGGCCGGAAGAAGTTTTTTCGAGAAACGAAAAAAACTTCAATCTGAGTGATCACCACTCATCCTCGACCGAAAGCTTCGACCGGAATTTTCACGCTCTTCCACCTCCACAGGCGGCTTCGGCTTGAATTGCCCCCGCTTTCTTGGCTTGCCAGCCTTCGACACTCCACCTTCGGTTCCGTCGGCGATGTCACTCCCACGAGTCTTCGGCGAGACAATCAGTCCTTCGGTTTCCGATTTCTTGGATCGAATAATCTTGGTGGACTGACGCCTCGGAGCCTTTCCCAAGTAACCCATGAATTCCATTCCCAACCTGCATGCCATTTGATCGTCGTGAATCACGAAGAGTTTTGACCCTGATTTAAAACGAGCCTTGAATTCATCGACCGTGACACCTTCTTCGCTGGCCTCTTCTTTGGCCCATTCATTGAAATGACGCATCGCATCACTGGAATCGGCTTTCCGTCCGGTTGCTGCCTCATATGCTAGGCCGATCAGTGATGTGAGTTCAATTTTCCCTGTCTTTTTGTCCCGGGTCGCGGCATCACGGATTTCCACCACTTTTTGGAATTGTTCTTTGATTTGGGAATGGCGTAATGCCGAACTTTTGTCCTCCGCAGCCTTACTAGCTTTCTTCTGATCACGAATGTTCAACCTCGTTTCCCTGCCATTAAGGGCATACCGCTCCACCAAGACAAGCAGCTGCACGGCCTCGTTAATTTGATCCCCACGAGTCTCTCCTTTGCATCCAGCCGCCAGCATCGCAATCTCCATGACAGAATACTTGTGAGTGAGGCTTACGTCCTCATACATGAGAGCCTCAAAGGAGGGGTGTTGATTACGTGGTGATTTTCTCATGCTCATGCGCTTGCCCTCCCTGCTTCGATGTTCGTGATCTTCGCTTT
Organism: Verrucomicrobiota bacterium; assembly: GCA_008932935.1. GTDB lineage: Bacteria > Verrucomicrobiota > Verrucomicrobiia > Verrucomicrobiales > Akkermansiaceae > Luteolibacter. Next base: position 4,308 of record WBXD01000050.1, on the reverse strand, counting down.
CCGCCCGCGCTTCTTCTCGGGCCTGATGGCAAAGAATTTCGTGGCCTCGGCGGCTGTCACAATGCTGCGATAATGCTTCTTGATCGTGCCGATTGAGTTCCCGCATTCATCCGCAACGGCGGCAATATCACGGGTTTCTGCGCATCGGTAGGAAATGAACGAGTGCCTTGCGCCGTTGTCGATCTGCTGCACCCCGGCGAGCAAAAAGAGCGCGGCCACTTCGTCAACCAGCTTGCGGGAGGATTGAAGCCATGCCCTTCCCTTCCGTCTCGGCTGCGACAGAATCCACTCCTTGCAGGCGGCGGTGAAGGGAACCACGCGGGCACCTGTCTTGCCTCCCGCAACGCGGAACTCGGCGGCGTCCTTGTCCAGCTTGCCAAGGTCGAAGGCCTCGGCCTCGCTGACACGCAAGCCAGCGAAGAACCCAAGAGCGAGGAAAGGAACTAGCTCGGGTTTGCGGTCGAGAGCGGTTTGCATGACCTTTCCGGAGTCCTCCGGCGAATAGGCCTCGGGCTCTTCACTGGCGACTTGTTCCGGTTCAAGTTCCGACACGACGTTGCGCGGGCACCAACCACGGGCCGGGGCGCTGGCGTGTTCAAATAGAGCGTGCAACGTGGCGCGGTAGTGGTTGCGGGTAAGAGGTGCCAAAAGCGCGGGCTTGCCGTTGTTGCCGGGATTGCGGAGCGAGCGGAGATTTCCAAGCCAGCTTTCCACCAACGTCGTCGTGATGGAGGGCATCGACTTGTCGCCGTGTTCGGTGGCGAACCGCTTCAATCGGTCCTTGAGGTCGTTTAACTGGCGAGGTCCGACGCGGCTTCTCTTGTAGTCGATGAACTTTTCAACGGACTCGGCGACGGGCAACGCGGCAATGGCGGTTTCCTGATGGCGTGCGCGGATGTCGGCAAGGGCTGTGGAAACCAGATCCTCGAAACGCGGCACCTCGGCACCGATCCCCCGGAGCGCGGCAGACTCGTCGCGGAAGTAGTCGAAGGCGCGGCGAACCTCGGCGGGGATGTCGCCAAAGCGAACGCCATGGTTGGAAATATCCAGATCCTTTCTCTCGGCAAAGCTCCATGCGTTTACCTCGCTGGCAAATGACTTGAACACCCGCTTGCGCTTCCCGTCCTCCTCAGTGGTGAAGAACACCCGCCAAGGGGCTCGGGCGTGAGTCGTTTGCGACACTTTGCAGTGCGTTAGCTCGGGGCGCTTAGGTTGCTTGGCCATGCGCGGGAGGATGCTTGAAAATGCGTCAAAGCGCAAGGAATTCTGTAACCATTCTGTAACCAATACGACTTTTCAACGTTTTTCCTTTGTTCCTTCGGTCTTGAAAACCGGAGAGCCGAAAGGTTCCGTGGGTTCGAATCCCACCCTCTCCGCCAGTGTAAATCCCTTTAAATAAGAGAGTTACGAGCCAAAACGAGGCTCGGAAGCGGCAGGTTTCGAACAGTGTTCAAATGCGCTGAAATGCGCCAAAATGAACGAATAGTGGTCGTATGCCTGTAACCAATCTGTAACCACCGCCTCCGGCCCGGTTGTCCCCTTCCCCGCGCCCCGCCGCGTCCCGGTGGACGGGCGGACGTGTTTTTGATACCCTCCACCCCATGGAACTCGATTGGCGCGGCAGGATGATCCTCAGGAAACTGGAGGAAGGATGCACGATCCGGGAATCGGCGGCGGCGGTCGGGATTTCCCGGCAGGCTGTCCTCAAGCGCCAGAACGTCTCCCCCGACTTCGCCCAAGCGGTCGTGGCGGCTCGTGAGACTGGGAAGGCCGAACGCACGTTCCGCCTGTGGCTCCGTCATCCGTTCAGAGGAAAGCGCCCACCGACGGGCAAGGGGCGCGGCGGAAAGCCGCGGTTCAGCTACGGGCGGAGGTGATCAACCCCCATTTCCCCGCCCTCCGGTCCGACCCAATGGCTCTTTCAGGGGCCTCCCACAGAAAGCAAATTCCTTGTAACCAACCTCATCCCCTTCTCTCCCTTCACCACCTTGCTACGCTTCGCACTCATGGTTTGCATGCAGCTGGAATTTCGAGGAATCTCGCAGCGTGAAATACCTGCCCCCCTGCATCATAATACTTTCCCTGATTTCCTGTGTGGATCAAGAAGCTCATCGAAAAGCTGAAACTGAACGCTGGATTACCAACAACAATGAACAGGAAAGGAAAACCATTGCGGCAATACGGTCTCTTGAAAAAAGTCTGAAATCTACGGAATCCACGCCAGCCGACAAAGCCGATGCCGATCAGAAAGCTCAAATTTATTACGATGGCCTCATCGCTTCAGTCGCAAAACTGGATGACGGCACAAGCGACGCAGCCACAGTAGGCAAGGCCGCTGTAAGTCAGAATATTTCCAAACTCAGAGAATGGAAGAAAGCCCAATTAATTCATTGGTGGAGAAATCCCGCTTTCCGGGATAAGGTTGAATCCTCTCTGCTTGATCTCCCAAATACAGCCCAATGGGACGAAGCCACTTCCGCAGTTCTCGAAGTCAGGCAAAAGCGTAAAACACAACGCCAATAGCAAGAGTAGGGTAATAAAACGATGAGCTACCGATCCCAACTCAACCCCCATTTCCCCGCCCTCCGGTCCTCTCATGAGCTTTCTCAACGGCCTTCACCCCATCGAACTAATGCCGTTGAGCGTGAAACAGAGGAAGAACGACACAATCGGAGTCCGGCAGATTTCCAAGGCGAAGGCGTTCCACGATGCCCGATTGTTGTCGGACGATGGATTCCGGCGCGTGATCGAGGCGAAGCGGTAACTGGCACAGTAATGAATGGACTTGCTTCATGGTTGGCGAAGTGATAGGCCGTTCACATGAAGCAAACCGCTCACCCGGCGATGGACGAAGTCTACCTTTCCGGGTCGGGTTTCACCCTGATACACGACCGGTCGGTTAACACCCCCCAAGCCCGACCGGTCGGTCAATAACACTGTTCGCATAATTATGAGCAACCAAGATGAACTAGCACAAATGCTCTCCGCAGCATCAGGATTTCGTGCGGCTGAGTTAGTTAATGGTAAGAATTTCACTAGAGAGCAAATCAGTCTATATATCAAAAATTACACTGGAAAATACTCACAAAAAATAGTTGAGGCTGGTGTGGGATTAGTGATTTTAGACCGCCTCGCTAAAGTCTCATTTGCTCAGAAGATTAAAAATTTATTCTACGCCGAAAAAAACGAGATGAAAAAACAATTAGAAGTGCTTGCGGCTCAGATTGCAAGTAATCCTGATTACAGGGAGGCTGTAAAAAAGCTGATAGACAATGATTTCCGCAGACAATAATTGCGAATCGGGTCCCCGGGAGTAATTAGCTCCCGGGTCCCACACCACTGTGCATACGGGTCCGCACACGGCGGTTACGCACAGACGCGGGACAAGCCCACGTGAGGAACGGGCCGAAGCACTTTCCTGAGCGCCCACATGCTTCCCATCGCAGCGACTCTCGGTTCCACCTCGCCGTCTGGCGTCATCAGGGAATTGACGGTAGTTAGGAGCGGACACGAATTCATGCGATCGTTCACTCCTCCTCGTCCTCAGCGTCTGTATCCGCGACCAAGGGTCCGTAGCTTTTGTATTCGGTCTCAGCGTAGGCGAGTGCGTCTTTAACGCTGGTGAAGTAGCCGATGTCGTCGAACTCGCTAGCTTGGATGAAATAGTAGGAGTCGATACCCCGGACGGTGATGGAGAAGTGTCCGTCGGAGCCTCTCCCATAGTATTCATCCTCGTGCCACCCGTTGTGAATCAAGTCCGTCAGGACGCCGTCGATGGTGGCGTCTTCGTCCTCCGACAAAGTGCCAGCGATCATCTTCTCGAGGATCCTCGGGGTATCCTCGCCGAAGGTCTGTTTGAGGTCCTCAATCGCCTCCAGGTTTTTTGCCAGTTGGGGATAGAGGGACTCTAAGGATTGGGGTTTTACGGGGCTTGGCATGGTTTCCTCGCCGATTTTGCCAAGGAATCTCTTGGTGCGGATGAAGTTCCGCTTCGCCTCCAGAAGCTCGGGATGCTCTCGAAGCAAGCGAACTGGAATTTTGAGCGATTGGGCGACATAGGCATCAGTCAATTTCTCTACCTGTTGCCGGTTTTGCTCCGCTCGTTTAAGCTCCCATTCTTCGTCTGAGATGTTCTTAGGTCTGCTCATTGGTGTGTTCTCTCGGGGGGGATTTGGCGGGAGTTCATTGGCTTGAATCGTGGGGCGTGGTCAAAGTTTCGCCCTATGCCGTCTTCACCTCCGCCGCCAGCGCCTCCGCCTGAAGCACCACGGTTCGGATGGCGGCGTCTTCGAGGTCGGGTGGGTAGCC
>WBXD01000049.1 GCA_008932935.1 Verrucomicrobiota bacterium | reverse complement strand
TCGGATGGCATCGGCTGGGGGTTCCACGATTTCATCGCTGATGTAGTCTGCCAACTTGAGGACGATCTTGGCAAAGCATGACCGCCTGGCAGATAAACGTGGATGGAGCCCCCTTGAATCTGTTATCATCGCCCTGATTCTTTCAGTTAAAGCAGTGGTTCCAGCGACCATCATCACCAAGTCCATTTCCCTTTCAAGATTGATGGACTGAAAGACCCGCGATCCGTTCTTGCGCGGTGACGGCTTGGCCTGCACTGTGCGCCGCGCATGAGCTGGACGGAATCAACCTTGCGGGGCGCGGCCTCATGGCAGGCCTTCAAAGCGGGTCAATCCCTCTGCGCGGCCGGTGCCGTCAGCGTGGTAAAATCCACCCCCGACGGCTGGCAGGGCAGTGTGCGCGAGGGTCGGCTGTTGCGGCGCGTGAGCGTTCGCGTCACCTCTGCCACCGCTTTTGAAACCCGCTGTTCCTGCCCGGACAACCAAGCCAGCGGTGCGGTTTGCGCCCACGCCGTCGCAGTGGGTCTCGCCGCACTGCACGGCACACCCGCGCCAACCCACCAGCCGCCGCCGGCCACGTCCGCTCCCCTGCCTCAGGCCTGGGACATTTTGCTAGCCCCCAACTGGGGCGACGCCCTCGCCCGCGGTCGGCTCGCTGCCACCCTCAGCCGCAGCGCCGACTTGGTGCCGGCCGACCCAGCCCTCAGCCGCTGGCTGGTCGCCGCCGGTGGCATTGCCAAATCCCCGCTGCATCTCCAACTCGAGGGCGTTGCGCTGAGCGGATTTTTGGAGGCACTCACCGGCCACCCGCGCATCAGCGTCGGCAAAGACCGCAATCCCTTGGAAATCCGCAGCACCGGCACCCTGGCGCTCAGCAAACTGACGCACCAGCCGTCCAGCCTGCGGCTCATCCCCGAACCCGACGCCCACCCGCGGATGATTCTCGCCGGCCACTGCTGGCAACTCGCGCCCGATGCCCTCACCCACATCGGCCCGGGCCCCATCCCGCCCGGCCTCGCCGACCCGCTAGGCGAACTCATCGCCGGCCGCCCGCTCGAATTGTCCACCGAAGCCTTTCTCGGCTGGCTGGAAACTTGGCAGGAATGGCTCGCCTTCCCCGCGGATTGCTGGCTCGACACCCTCCACTTCACTGCCGCACCCTTCACCGTGGCACTCGCCCTCGATGGATCACTCCAGCACCTCGACGCCCGCCTCACCATCCTCTATCCCGACGCTCCCCCGGTCCCTCCCGGCCAGGCCATCCTGCCCGGCTTGCCCCGCCTCAGCGACGAGCGGCACTGCGAAATCCGCGATTTGGACGCGGAAAATCGCGCCGCCTCAAAGCTTGCGCATGCCGGATTCGTCACCTCCAATCCCACCAGCGGTCTGTGGACTTTGCACGGCGAATCCGCCATCATCCACTTCCTCACCCACACTCTCCCCGGACTCCACCGCTCCTGGGCCGTCACCGAGCGCGAGCCCTTCCGTCTCGCCCAGCGCCAAATCGTCCTCGTCGAACCCACAATCGAAATCCTCGGCTCAGGTGAGGATTGGCTGGATTTCAATCTATCGTTTCAATCGAATGTTGGAGAAGTCATCCCCGCCGCCGATATCCGCCGCCTATTGGCTTCCGGGAAAACAGCCGGGACCGCCCCAAACGCCCGCCGTCTTATCATTTCCAGCGAGGTTTCCGACCTCATCGAACCGCTCTTCGCCGAGCTCGATGTGCGCCAGCAAGGCGGCCACTTCACCACCTCAGCCCGCACCGGCGAACTCATCCATGAACTGCGTAAAAAACTAGATAAGTCGTCTGCAAACAACCAAGCAGAGATTTTTTCAAGTGCGCCCATCCCGGCCGCAATTCATGCTGAATTGCGGCCCTACCAAGCCCACGGCTCGGGCTGGCTCTGGGACCGTGTCGAACGCTTCGGAGGCGCCCTGCTAGCCGATGACATGGGACTTGGAAAAACGATCCAAGCAATCGTTTTAATCGAACGCTTATTCGAGTATTTAGCCACGGGTGAGGCAGGGAAGCATGGCGGCGGGCAAGATGCCCGTGCCACGGTGGACCAGGCGTTCGGCGAGCTCAGCCGAGTCGCCTCCAGCCCGGATCCATCTGCCGAGCCGCTGATCTTGGTGGTGGCCACCACTTCCCTGCTGGGCAACTGGCGGGCTGAGATGGCGCGCTTTGCGCCGGACCGGCGAGTGCGCATCCTGCACGGAACGGGACGCGATGCGCAACGCGACCAAGTGAGCGGCGGCGAGGTGATTTTAACGAGTTATGCGACCTTGGCCCGCGACCTGGCCTGGCACCTGCGACGCGAGTACGCCTTGGTGGTGGTGGACGAGGCGAGTTTGATGCGCAATCCCGACACCGATCACGCGAAAGCCTTAGGCAAATTGCGGGCAGCCCGGCGCGTCGCTCTAACCGGCACTCCGGTGGAAAACGGTGTGCGCGACTTGTGGTCCATCTTTCGCTTCATTCTGCCCGGTTGGCTGGGCAGCCGCCAAGACTTCCGCGAAGGCTACGAATTGCCCCTGGTTTCGGGCGAGCCGATGCCCGCCCTGCTCGAACGACTGCGCCTCAAAACCGCGCCTTTTCTGCTCCGTCGCACCAAGGAACAGGTCGCACCCGAATTGCCCTCCAAACTCATCATCGACGAATTCTGCGACCTCAGCCCCGAACAGCAAAGCGTCTATCGCGAATTGCTCGTCACCGGCCGCCAACAGGTCGAGACGATCCAAGATGCGGGCCAAGCGGGTGCCGCACGCATGCGCTTGCTCACCGCACTGTTGCGCCTGCGGCAGACTTGCTGCGACTTGGCATTGCTCGGCGACGAACGTTTCAAACGCCTGTCTATAGCCCAGCGCTCAGCCAAGCTCCAGCGCCTCCTTGAATTGCTCGATGACGCCATGGCGGGAAATCACAAAGTTCTGGTATTCAGTCAGTTCCAGACACAGCTACAGGCAATCGAGGACTGTCTGGTGGAACGCGGCCAGGCCAGCCTGCGGCTCGATGGGCAGACCCGCAAGCGCCAGGAATTAGTCGATCGCTTCCAATCCAGCGATGGTCCAGCGGTGTTTTTGATCAGCCTCAAGGCCGGCGGCTACGGCCTCAATCTCACCGCCGCAGACACCGTCATCCACTTCGACCCGTGGTGGAATCCCGCGGCCGAGGCCCAGGCCAGCGACCGCGCCCACCGCATCGGCCAGACCCGCCCGGTCACGGTGTACCGCCTGCTCACCCGCGGCACCGTCGAGGAGAAAGTGCTGCGCCTGCAGGCAAAAAAACGCAGCTTGGCAGCCGCCATCGACGAGGCAGGCCTGAGCGAGGCCCCGGGCCTGAGCGAGGCCGACCTGCGGGCGATGATGGACGACAGCCCGGGACCAGGGTGACTCGTCAGCGCCGCCATGGAGTGCGGCAGCTTGCTGCCGCCTGGCCAAGCCAGCTTGCTGGCGAGAGTGGGTTTGGAAATCCGGGCTTGGCACGGAACGCCAGGCAGTGGAGGCTGGGGCCGGATGGAATTGACTCTATCAAATTTGCAGGGTGCGCTGCCTGATGGCGGATTGTTTGGCGGTGGCGGCTGGCGCTTCTCGCCAGAACCGCTGCGGCTGAGTCGCGCCGAGGCCCGCCAGATCATGGCGCTGGGCCACCCGCTGGCAAAATTCCAGCAAGCCTGTGACCAGCTCTACCGCCGCAGCGCGGCCGGCAAAGGCCCGCACTGGCTGGCACCACTGCTCGATGCTGGCAAGCCGGAGTGGCTGTCGGCATGGCAGCGCGACGGGCGCACGGCAGGGCAATTGCCACGGGTGATCCGGCCGGACTTGATGCTCACGGCGCAGGGGTTTGCGCTGAGCGAGTTGGACGGAGTGCCGGGCGGCATGGGGGTGACGGCCTGGCTATCGCGGGTCTATGCCGCGGCGGGTTTTGACGTGCTGGGCGGAGCGGATGGCATGCTCGATGGGTTTCGCTCGCTGCTGCCAAGCGGCGGCGCGGTGTTGCTATCGGAAGAATCGGCCGATTACCGCCCGGAAATGACCTGGCTCACCCGCCAACTCGGCACGCCTTGGGAACTACTATCGGCCGAGGCATACGTGCCGGATGGCCGCGACGTGTACCGGTTTTTCGAGCTCTTTGACTGGCGCTCGGTGCCGGCGGTCGAGGTGCTGGCAGCAGCGGCGGCAGCTGGCGGGCCGCAGGTGACCCCGCCATTCAAGCCGCACCTAGAGGATAAACTGTGGCTGGCGCTCTTGTGGTCGCCCTCACTCAAGCGCGAGTGGGAACAGGTGTTGCGAGGTGGCCACTTGCAGCGCTTGCGCGAGTTGGTGCCCTTCGGCTGGGTCTTGGATGCCACGCCCTTGCCGCCCCATGCCGGGTTGCCGCGCCTCGACGCGCATGCCTGGGACGAGGTGGCTGGCTTCAGTCAAAAGGACCGCCAATTGGTGCTCAAAATCAGCGGCTTTCACGCCACGGCCTGGGGCTCGCGTGGCGTGTTCATCGGTCACGACCTATCAACCGCCGAGTGGTCTGAGCGGCTGTTCCATGCGCTGGATCAGGCCGCAACCCAGCCGTGGATGCTGCAGCAATTTCATGAGAGCCGCCCGATCGAGCATCCGGTATTCCGTGATGATGGCTCGGTGGAAATGATGCAGGGGCGGGTGCGGCTGTGCCCGTACTTTTTCACCGACCAAGCCGGATCAACCCGCTTTGGCGGTTGTTTAGCCACGATCGTGCCGCTGGACAAAAAGAAAATCCACGGCATGCGCGATGGAGTGCTGGTGCCGTGTATCATCGGCTAGCGAGGCTGCGCCTCAGAGCTAAGACGCAAGACTTGAAGACCCAAGAGCAGAAAACTTATCCTAACGACGACAACGTTAGCTTAACAAGGACGCTAACGCTGACCGGGTGGATCCGGTGTTGCCATCGGATCTTGGGGATTAAAAACACCCATCAGCCGGCAAAACCGGCTTGGTCTCAGATGATGCCAGCCTTCTTGAGGGTGACGTAAGCGCCGTTTTTGTTGACGGTTTTGAGGGCCCGGCAGCTCAGCTTGAGGCGCACGAACTTGTCGAGCTCGGGCACCCAGATGCGCTTCATGTGTAGGTTAGGCGACACGGTGCGCTTCACCACTTTGGTGACGTGACGGCCGATGCCGCCCTTTTTCTTGGCCAAACCAGACCGGTGAATTCTGCCGCCGGAGCGGACGCGGGTGCCTCTGATGCTACAAATACGTGCCATGGTGTCGGGGGAAAGTTCGGGGGTTGCGGGGCGCGCAGCTTGCCTGCACGCTCGGCCAGGTCAAGCAAAATCGGCGGCTTTTTTCCCCGAAAACAAACTTTTTTTTCGGGTGGTGCCGGTTATCGCAGACGATTGAGCCAGTGCTCGACGTCGCGAAATATCTGGTCTCTGTGCGCGTCGTACATCAGCAGGTGATAGGAATCCGGGTAATTCCGATAGGTTTGGGCGACCCCGGGGGGCACGTGCGCCACGAATCCACGCACGTCTCCGTCGCTGGTGAAGTAGTCCTTGCCGCCGTGGAGAACCAACACCGGCACCCGCAGGGCGGCCGCGCAGTCGTTCATGCTCTCGATGTGGTGGCCCAGGGTGCCCAGCAGCCGCAGCGTGTGGCGCTTAATATTGTATGAATTTTTCTCCGCTTGGCTGGCGTGCTTGGTGGATTGGGTCATTGGCACGTCCTGCCCGCCGGACAACGCATCGAGCGAAATGCGCGCCAGCGGGAAGGTCTCGGCCGCAATTTGCAGCAGCTGGATTTTCCAGGCGGGAATGTCATCGCGGAAGCGCACCACTGGCGACGTCAGCACCAGCGCATCGCAGGGCTGGTCGGTCGGCGGCGAGTGACGCAACGCGTGGACGGCGATGAGTCCGCCCATGCTCTCGCCATACCAGACGATTTTGGCGGTGGGATGCCGCTCGCGCACCAGTTGGGTGAAGGCAAACAGGTCGCGGTACCAGTCCTTGGGATCGCCGATATCGCCGCGCCGCGCGAGGATGGGATCACTGCCTTGGCCGCGCACTTCGTAGGCGTACAATCCGCTGCGCGGTTGATGCATGAGCAGGTGTCGGCCGAGGTTGGCGTAATCAATGGAGGCACCACAGAAGCCATGGATGCCGATGATGATCACGTCCGGTTCGCTCGTTTTAGAAATCCAGCGGCGGTAGCCAAACGTCTCGCTCATGTCGCCGGCGTCCGCCGGAGTGGGCGTATGGATGCGGCTCACTGTGGTGTACTGAGGACCGCAACCACTCACTGCCAAGAGTACGGCACAGGCCACCATGCCGCCACAACGGCCGGCATAACGATGAAAATACCCTGGATCACTCTGCCACACGCCGCAGCATCGCGCGAATGGCGCAGAAAAGCAACCTCCGCGGGCAAGGCCCGCAATCCCAGTGCCAAGCATGAGCACAACCTAGACTAAAACACCGGCACCGCGTCTGCCACCAAGCCAAGCTGCAATCAGAATTCACCCGCTCCCTTTTGGAAAATGTCGAACATTCTAAAAAAACCGGTCCACCCTGCCCCGCTTGGCAGGATTACATGGCGACGGCTCCTGAGCTTGGGCAAATGCCTCGCGGGGTCGGAACCTGTTGATTACGAAAATGGTGCGCGCGAGAGGACTCGAACCTCCACATCCTTGCGAATACTAGAACCTGAATCTAGCGCGTCTACCAATTCCGCCACGCGCGCACTGAGAGACCCGGCGAACCGGGAGGCAGATAAGAACAGGTCGGCGCGCGAAACGCAACCCCGAATTTCCAAAAAAATTGCCATCGCGGCAATCCGCGCGGCTCGGCGGACCATTTTCAGCGTTGCCAAGTCCGAGCCATCCGCACAGGCTGCATGCATGCCAAAGGCCACCCCCCTCATCCTCGCCCTCACGCTCATGGTGACGGCGATGTTTTTGTCGCTGCGCAGCAAGCCACCGGCAGCGGCATTACCCGCGCCAGCGCCACCCGTTGCCGCAGCGGCTACGCCGGAAGCGCCGCCAGCAGAGCCCAGCGCCAAGAGTGAGGTAACGGCGGCCACCATCGCGCCGCGTCCATGGCCGCAAGCGGTGGCGGACATTGCGGCTGACAAGGGCGCAACCTTCGGCAATCTCGAAAACGGCCTGCGCTACATCATCTATCCGAACAGTGAACCTCCTCAGCGGGTGTCGCTGCGCCTACACATCGCCGCCGGCTCACTGATGGAAGCAGATGCCCAGCAAGGCCTGGCGCATTTCCTCGAACACATGGTTTTCAACGGCAGCAAACACTACGCGGGCAAGGAACTCGTGCCGGAAATGCAACGCCGTGGCATCGGCTTCGGCGCCCACGTCAATGCCTACACGTCCTTCGATGAAACCGTCTATATGCTCGATCTGCCCGACCTCGCCGAGGACACACTCAAGCTCGGCTTCACCGTGATGCGCGATTTCGGCGACGGTGCCTTGCTCCAACCCGCGGAAATCGACCGCGAGCGCGGCGTGATCCTATCGGAGAAAATCAGCCGCGACACGGTCAATGAGCGCTTGATGGAGCAACAGTTCAACGCCTTGCTGCCGGACTCGTTAGTTACCAAGCGCTTTCCCATCGGCTTGGAGGAGGTTATCAAAGCCGCTCCGCGCGACCGCTTCGCCGACTTTTACACTCGCTACTACACCCCGGCACGCATGACTTTCATCGTCGTCGGCGACGTCAATCCGGTGGCCATGAGCAAACAAATTGAAGCGGCCTTCCGCTCGATGGTCAATCCGGCCGAGCCGGGAAAAGCCCCCGATCTGGGGTCTATCAAATCGCCCGAGGGCCTCGCCACCGCCGTGTTCTCCGACAAAGAGGTCAGCTCCACCCACCTGTCTCTCACCCTGGTGCGGCCCTATCAAAAAAAGCCTGACTCGGTGGCCACCCGAACCTCGCTGCTGCCGCTGGAAATCGCCAACGCAATGCTCAGTCGGCGCTTTGAACGACTCGCGCAGAAGGAAAATTCGCCGATTGCCGGCGGCAGCGCGTCTAACGAAGATATCTTTAACTATGCGGAAATCGGCTCGGTGGGAGTGGTGGCCGCCGACGAGCGCTGGCAGGAGGCCGTGCCGGTACTCGAGCAGGAATTCCGGCGTGCCCTGGAGCACGGCTTCACTGCGGCGGAACTAGCCGAAGCCAAGGCCAACATTCTCAACGCTTACGAGCAAGCGGTCAAACAACAAGCCACCCGCAAGTCCGCTGGCATCGCCATGGCCTTGGTCAAATCCATCAACGCCGAAGAGGTGTTCTCTACTCCGCAAGCCAATCTGGAAATCGTGACCAAGGGCTTGGAAGCGATTGATCCGGCAAGCTGCCATGCCGCTCTGAAAACCTTCTGGGATGCCACCGGCATGCACCTGATTCTAACCACCAAGGACAAGCCCGACAACGCCGAGCAGAACCTGGCAGCTATCTATCAGGAATCCACCGGCGTGCGAGTCGCCGCGCCCGCCGCCGGTGCCGCCCAGAAGTTTGCCTACACCAACTTTGGCAAGCCCGGCAGCATCACCAGCCGCAAGGAAGTGGCGGACCTAGGCCTGACCCAGCTGGTTTTATCTAACAACATTCGCATCAACCTCAAGCCCACTGATTTTGAAAAGGGCCGCATTCTGCTGTTGGCGCGCATCGGCTCGGGGCAGCTCAGCGAGCCTGCGGGCAAGCCGATGCTCGAAGACTTTGCCACGGCGGTGTTTGAGGGCGGCGGCCTGGGCAAACACTCGCTCGACGAACTCCAACAAATCCTCGCCGGCAAAAACGTCGGCGCCACCCTCGGCATCGGCGAAGACGCCTTCACCCTCGGCGGCAACACCACCCCAGCGGATTTTAACCTGCAAGTGCGGCTGATGTGCGCCTGCCTAACCGATCCTGGCTATCGCAAGGAGGGCCTGTGGCAATTCCAGAAGGCTATTCCCACGATCTATCAACAACTCAACCACACCCCGGCCGGGCCTGAGCAACAGCTGCAAGGCTGGCTGCACGGCGGCGATTCGCGCTACACGCCCGCCCCGATGGAACAACTCGCGGCCTACACACTGGAGGATGCCAAAAAATGGCTGACCCCCGAGCTGACCAAAGGGTATCTGGAATTGACTATCGTGGGGGATTTCAAAGTGGAGGCAGTCCTGCCCGAGCTGCTGGCGAGTTTCGGGGCGCTGCCCAAGCGCGACCGGGCCAAGCCGGAGTTGGCGGCGGCGCGGCAGGTGGTGTTTCCCAATGCCCCGGCGGAAAAATCCTTCACCTATGATTCGAAAATCCCACAAGCCGTCGCCACCGCCATTTGGAAAACCCAGGGCCTGCGCAACAACCAAAAGGACTTCCGCCGCCTCAACATCCTAGCCGAAATCTATCAGGATCGCCTGCGCGTGGAAATCCGCCAGAAACTCGGCGCCTCATACAGCCCTAACGGCATTGCCGCCGGTTCCGAGGCACTTGATGACTTCGGTTACATCCTCGGCCAGAGCGTCGGCAAATCCCCAGACGTGCCGCTGCTGCTGCGCACCATGCGTGAGCTCGCCAACACCCTCGCCACCAAGGGCGCGACCGCCGACGAACTCGACCGCGCTCTCAAGCCGACGCTCAGCATGCTCAAGCAATCACTGCGCGATAACAAGTACTGGCTCAACACCGCTCTGAGCCAATGCCAACTCGACCCCAAACGCCTCGACCTGGTGCGCGGGCGAGATGCCGACTACGCCTCCATCACAGTGAAGGAAATCAACGCGCTGGCCAAGAAGTATCTAAGCGCAGAGAACGCCATGCTCATCGGCATCAAGCCAAAGGAGTGAAATGGATGGGCTGCGATGAGCATGGCTCAGTCGTGTTTGAGGTGATACCAACCTGATAAAACCTGACCCTGACAAAACCTGACAAAACCTGACAAAACCTGACAAAACCTGACAGACCCGACGCAGTCGCAACGCCCACATGGAAGGGCGTCTTGCGATCTGTATGGGAGTAGGTATAGCCCTGGGATATACTTGATCAAGGGAAACTTTCCCGGACCGAACGACCTTGTTGAACGACCGGACGGGCAAGAGGGGGGGGTACACTAGCGAGGCGGGGCCTCAGACCCAAGACGCAAGACTTGAAGACCCAAGCCAAGAAAACCTTACCTAACGACAACATCATTGGCTTTTCAAGGTCTCCAGGCGGCTTGGCGGCAAATCGGCAAGTGATGCGGGAGGCGCACTGGTGGCTTACTTTGCGGGCTCCTTGGCCGGGGTCTTGGCGAGTTCCGCCTCGAGCTCCTTGGCACGGGATTCAAAGAACTCTTTGGCGCGGAGGGTTTCATCGAAGCGGCGCTGGAGCGCGTCCAAATCGGCCTTGGACGGCTGTTCACTCACAGTGGCGAGCTGCTGTTTGAGGCTGGCGAGTTCGATGGCCTGGGCTTCAAGGCGGGTCTTGAGGTCGGCCAGTTCACGGCGCAAGGGCTCGGTCTCAGTGCCGCCGACCTTGGCTTGTTGGAGCTCGGTTTTCACGCGTTCGAGTTCGTTTCTATCCATTTGGCGGTACTGCTCTGAGCGCAGCCACTCGGCGGTTTTTTTCACCAAGTTGGTGTTGCTATCGTCGAGCAACTGCTTGTAGTGCTCGGCCAGCAGCAGCACGCTGTCGGCATCCTTTTTCATGCGTGCGGCCACCTCCTCAATCGGCTCGCCACCTCCCTGCATCCCGCTTTGCCGCTTCAAGTCTTCGAGTTCGGTTTGCAGCGCGGCGTGCGCGCGGTTTTCGTTAGATTTTTGACTATCATTGGCGGGGCGGATTTTGAGCATCATGAGCAGCACCAGCAGGGCCGCGATGAGCATCCCCATCGCCATCACCGGCGTGACTGGCGGCTTGGAACCCGGCTTGGGAGTGGGGGTTTCGTGGGTCGGCAAAACGCTTGGCTCCTGCTCCGTGGGTGGCAATGGGGTGTCCGGCATGGACTGAGAGTGATCAGGCCCGTCCGCCTTTGTCAAATCGGAACCTCCATCCGAACGAGTGCCCTCACCTTAATCGAACGCAGCTTGTGGGTGGCAAATGGCTGTTCGTCATGGTATGGCACACGTTCGTAGTCACCGTTGTTCGACTGCTGGAAGAACCTCACACGAAGCCACGAAAAGATGAGGAAGAGATTGCTGTAAAAGGATCGTCAACGGCCCTCAATCCTTCACGTCTTGGTGCCTTCATGTGAACCTAAACCCATGAACCAGCACCGTCATATCAGGCTTCCGCACGTCGCGGCTCACAGCAGCGGCAAATGCGGGTGAATATCCCCGTCCAGCGGCGAACTCTCACCGGCCAAATGCCGCAGCAGCGCCGCAAAACCAATCATCGCCGCGTTGTCCGTACACAAGCTCGGCGCAGCTAGGACCAGTTCCAAGCCGGCCCGGCCGCAGGCCTGCGCGAAAGCCTCGCGCAAGGCTTGGTTGAGGCTCACCCCGCCGGATAGGGCGACAGTCCGACGGCCGCAGCGCTGGGCAGCAGCGAGGGTTTTGGCGACCAGAATTTCGCTGACCGCCTGTTGGAAAGAAGCCGCCACATCGGCCACGCTCACCTTGCCAGCCTCCCGCTGCAGAGTGTAGAGCACCGCGGTTTTCAACCCGGAAAACGAAAAATCCAGATGCGCATCGTGCAGCATCGAACGTGGAAACGCATACGCCGCCGGATTGCCGTCGCGGGCACGAATCTCAATCTCCGGCCCTCCGGGATATGGCATGCCTAACATTTTTCCAACCTTGTCGAACGCCTCACCTGCGGCGTCGTCGCGGGTGCCCCCGAGCTTGTGGTAGCGGCCGGCGCCAGCTACGTCCAACAACAACGTGTGGCCACCGGACACGATCAAGGCGACATGTGCCACCACCTGCGTGTCGCCTACAAACGGCGACAGCAGGTGCCCCTCCAAATGATTGATGCCAAGAAACGGCCGCCGCGTCGCGCAGGCCAGCGCCTTCGCCGCAGTGCTGCCGATGAGCAGCGACGACGCCAAGCCTGGACCGGTGGTCGCAGCGAAGGCATCGATATCCCCCACCCTCACGGCGGCCTGCTGCAAGGCCTGCTCGACGAGCGCATGCAAATGCAGCGAATGGTTGCGTGAGGCGAGCTCGGGCACCACGCCGCCGAATTGCCGGTGCAGCTCAATTTGCGAGGCGACCACTGAGGCGAGCACCGTTGCCGCACAGCCGGCCTCGCCGCGCACAAGCGCCACGGCAGTTTCGTCACAAGAAGATTCTATCGCCAAGATCAGGGGCACGCCGCGGAGACTAGCCGCCCACCCTGCCCCGCGCCCATGAAAAAATGGCGGCCGCAGCCGATTCGTGGGCGAGCCGCGGTCGTACTCAAGGAAATCTGGCGGCCCGCCATGGAGTGCGGCAGCTTGCTGCCGCCTGGCCCATGGGTAGAGAAAGGGCCGTCGCATAGCGGCTTGCTCTTACGCGTCTCATGGGCAGAAGGGGGCAAGCTGCCCCCGCTCCTTGATGCCCGAAACTCGCCAGCAAGCTGGCTTGGGCAGGCGGTGGCGAGCCACCGCACTCAAGGGAGCGGCGGTTGCCAACCGCCATGGCCCATGGATAGAGCAAGGACAGCCGCATTGCGGCTTGCTCTTACGCGTCTCATGGGCAGAAGGGGGCAAGCTGCCCCCGCTCCTTGCTGCCCGAAACTCGCCAGCAAGCTGGCTTGGGCAGGCGGTGGCGAGCCACCGCACTCAAGGGAGCGGCGGTTGCCAACCGCCATGGCCCATGGGTAGAGCAAGGGCCGTCGCCTGGCTACTCACACATGGAGAACTCCAGAGGCGGCCTAAAGTCCGCGCTCCTTACCTTTCCCGCCGCGTTTCCGCGCTTGCCCAGCGCTGCGCTTGCTGTCATTACCGGTGCCAAGCTAGCCAGCCTTCAGCGCAGCCAGCCCATCGCAAGCACCAAACCAGCCTGTTCAACACCGCCAATGGCAAGAGCAACGGTTGCGCCTTCCTACTCATCCCAGCCCATGTCCTATCCACTCGACCCCGCCCTGTTGCCGCGCGAGGCGGCGGCAGATGACATCCTCAATGCCTTCCTCGGGTATATGACAAATTCAGGGATCGAGCCCTACGGCCATCAGGAGGAAGCCATCCTGGAAATCTTCCAGGACAAAAACGTCATCCTCGACACGCCCACCGGTTCTGGCAAGACGCTGGTGGCGCTGGCTATGCAATTCAAGTCGCTGTGCCAAGGTCGACGTTCGTTTTACACCGTGCCTATCAAAGCGCTCGCCAACGAGAAATTCCTCTCGCTGTGTCGGCTATTCGGCCCGCAACACGTCGGCATGATCACCGGCGATGCCACTGTCAACCACGATGCCCCGGTTATTTGTTGCACCGCGGAAATCCTCGCCAACATGGCCCTGCGCGAGGGCGCCGCAGCGCAGGTCGACGACGTGATCATGGATGAGTTCCATTACTATGCCGACGCCGCGCGCGGCGGGGCCTGGCAAATCCCCCTGCTCACGCTGCCACGCGCCCGCTTCCTGCTGATGTCCGCCACCCTCGGCGACTCCGCATTTTTCGCCAAACAACTCACCGCGCTAACAGACACGCCGACCGCCCTCGTGCAGTCCGACCAACGGCCGGTGCCATTGGAGTTTTCCTACTCCACCACCCTGCTGCAGGACAAGGTGGCCGAATTGGTGGAGGCCGACCGAGCGCCGATCTATCTGGTTCACTTCACCCAGAACTCGTGCGCCGACACCGCCCGCGACCTGCTCTCCACCAACTTCTGCAGCAAGGAGGAAAAGGCCGCCATCGCTCGCGCCCTCCACGACGCAGATTTCCGTAGCCCGTATGGCCGCGAACTGGCGAAAATCATCCGCCACGGCGTCGGCATCCACCACGCCGGCTTGCTGCCGAAATACCGGCTATTGATAGAGAAGCTCACCGGCGCGGGCCTGCTCAAGGTAGTGTGTGGCACAGACACGTTAGGAGTAGGCGTCAACGTGCCGATTCGCACGGTGATGTTCACGGGGTTGTGCAAGTATGATGGGCGCGGCACCAAGATTCTCAGTGCGCGGGACTTCCGCCAAATCTGCGGCCGCGCCGGCCGCCGCGGCTTCGACCATGTCGGCTACGTGGTGGCCCAGGCCCCGGAGCATGTCATCGAAAACCTCAAGCTCGAGGCCAAGGCCGCCGGTAATCCCAACAAGAAGCGCAGCCTCGTCAAGCGCAAGCCGCCGGAGCATAACTTTGTCCACTGGGACGAGGCCACCTTCGACAAGCTGCGCGCCGCGCCGCCCGAACCACTCACGTCGAGTTTCTCCATCGCCCATCATACGTTGCTCAACGTGTTGTCGCGCAGCAGCGAGGACGGTTGCGCCGCGCTCAAGGATATCATCCGGCGCTGCCACGAATCCCCCGCCAAACGCAAGGACCTAACCAAGCGCGCGTACCAACTTTTCCGCGGCCTGGTGCGCGCCAAAATCCTCCACATCCTGCCAGTGGCCAAACGCGACGGACCTAACAAGGTCATCGTGGATGTGGCGCTGCCCGAGGATTTTTCGATCAACCATGCCCTGAGCCTGTGGTTGTTGGATGCCATTCCGCAGCTCGATCCCGCCGCCGAGGATTATGCCCTCAACCTCATTTCGCTGATCGAGGCGATCTTGGAAAACCCGGATATCGTGCTGCGCAAACAGGTGGATCTAATCAAAAGCGAGTTGATGGCCCGGCTCAAGGACGAGGGGGTCGACTATGACGCGCGAATTGCCCGGCTCGAAGCTGTGGAGTGGCCGATGCCCGGCAAGGACTTCATCTATACCAGCTTCAATGCGTTCAAGCTGGGCCACCCGTACCTGGGCAGTGAGAACGTGCGGCCCAAGTCGGTCGCCCGCGAGATGTTGGAGAACTATCAATCGTTCGAGGACTACATCAAGACCTACAAACTCGAACGCGCCGAGGCGGTGCTGCTGCGCCACCTCAACGAGGTATACAAAGTTCTCGCCCAAACTGTGCCCGACGCCGCCAAAACCGAGGCCGTCCACGAAGCTGCGTCCTTCCTCGAACTCATCGTCCGCCACACCGATTCCAGCCTGCTCGACGAGTGGCAAAGCATCGGCAGCACCGCCGACCCGTCCGACATCCAAAATCTAAAATCTAAAATCCAAAATCCTCTCCCCCCCCCTCTTCCACCCTTCACCCGCAACCGCGCCGCCTTCACCCGCCACCTGCGCAACCACCTCCTCACGCTCGTCACCGCGCTCTCCCGCTATCAAACGGAAACCGCGCTCGGACTGTTGGAGCCGGCCGATTCCGCCGGCAAACCGTGGACCAGCGAGCGCTTGCTCAAGCTGTTGGACACCTATCACGACGCGCGGCACCAGATCCGGCTCGATCCCGAGGCGCGCAACGCCCGCCACACCCATCTACCGGAGTTGCCTACACCTGGCAGCCAACAGCCCTTCCTGCCCGTCGTCCAAACCCTCGTCGATCCCGACGAGCTCAACGACTGGGCAATCTTCCTCACTCTCGATCTGGAAAAATCCAACCTCACCCGGACCCCGGTGCTGTTGTTGGAAACCCTCGCAGAGGTCTAGGCTAGTCCTTGCGTTTGAGCAGCGGGAACAGGACCACATCGCGGATGGTTGGAGCGCCGGTGAGCATCATGCACAGGCGGTTGAGGCCGATGCCGCCGGCCGGGGGCATGCCGTGTTCGAGGGTTTCGATGAAATCGTAATCAACCTTGTGGGTTTCCTCACCGGACTGGTGCTCGAGGCGCTCGCGTTGCACGTCGGGACCGTTGTGCGTAGCGCGTATCAAGATTCTCTACTATTTATCTGTCACCATGTAATGCTCTACTATTTATCTGTCACCATGTAATGCCATGTAATGCAATCACAGGCATCCCACAGAGTGGCAATGAGGTGCCAATTCCCTTGATTTAGCAAGGGAGCATGCCGGTTTTTGGCTGAAGGCGTTTGCGACTTTTTCTGGATCAG
>WBXD01000048.1 GCA_008932935.1 Verrucomicrobiota bacterium | reverse complement strand
GGTTCACCGCCCGGCTGACGCAGTGGTAGATCACCGGCCTGAGACACCCAGCCGTCACCGGAACAATCCATCGTGCCCGTCTCATGCTTGCACACTACGCCAATCCTCCCCGCAGTCAACAGGTTTCTTCCACTATGGGCCTGTCCCTTTTTATCTGATTTGCCCTACGGCATCGGTGCCCAAGCGCTTGCCTTAGTTAGATCGCGCCCGGCGTACTTCTTCCAGGCCTCTTTCTGATAGAGCATTTGCAAGAACACGCCGCCGACCACCGGCCTGGCGGTGAAGCCGGTTTTGCGCGGGACTTTGGTCTCATACCAATCGGTTAGGGGTGAGCGGTCCGGGGTTTCCTGGATGAAACGCAGCACCGGGGAGACCAGCGCGTCGAAGTCACTGCGGTCTTGAGTGAGCGTGGCTGTCCACAGCAACCAATCGAGTTTGGTATAGTCCTTGCGGTTGTCGAGTGGCAGGCCGTACGGGTTCTGCGTCTTGCGATAGAATGCCATTTCCTTGCTGCGCACGGCATCTGGAAACAAGCCGAGGCCGAGAATGCGGTCCCACACCAGATTGTATTTCTGACTCCAACTGTCGGGCCGATCAAATGCCAGACGGAAATGGTCACCGTCGTCGGATTCCTTCACCCAGCGCTCGGCACAGCCTTTGGCGAGCTTAGAGTATTCGTCCGCCTTGGCTGGCTCGCCGCGCAATTTGCATAACTTCGCATAAGCACCCAGCGCGCAGATCGCCTTGGCGGATAGATTCACATTGTGCGCTAGGTGGCCGGCGAAGTCGTCGGTGCACAATTGATTTTCCGGATCGAAGCCCTTGGTTTTGAGGTACTCGGCCCACTGCGTCAGTTGCGTCCAATATAGACCGGCGAAATTTGCATTGCCTTCCATCTGTGCGATGGCTGCAAACAATATCAACAGATTGCCGCTTTCCTCCACCGGCATCTGGTTGTCCTCGGTGCGCTCGCCGCCGCCATAGCGTTGGCCGTTGGCATGCGGATAGGTTCCAAGGTCATGTGGCGCAAACGGAAAGTGCCAGCGCGCCGAGGCCGCATAGTTCATGAACGGCACGACAAACGATTTGGCCAACGTCGGCCCGAAAAATAAGAACTGCGGCGACATCGGATAGAAAACATCGGAGGTGGAAATGCACCCGTTGCTATGGTTCTCCTTGCAAAACTGCAGCGGTTGGCCCTTGGCGTCGGCCACGAATTTTCCCGCGGCAAAACATTGGCGGTAGGCCAGCGAGCCAATCTGAGCGTAGGCCTCGCCACCCGCCTTGCGCAGATCGGCTGATAATTCCTCATCGAACGCGGCACAGCGCTTATTCAATGCTAGATAATCCTTGGCTGATGCCTTCAATAAGTCTGCCGCCTCCCACCCGTTGCGCCGCCAATACGGCCGCAGGTTGCTCTTCATGTATTGAATCGAAAACAAATCGTCATATGCCAACATCAGCCAGCGCGAAACCCGCGCTGTGCCAACCTGCCCGTAATCCAATGACATTCGCACCGATGTCTCGCCGCCGGGTCCGGCCACGCCAGGTTGTGGACCGGCCACCGCCTCGCGCACAGTCGCCTTGGGCGCCGCCAGATAGAGAAAGCCCCAGTCGATGCGCACGTCGTCGCCAGCCTTGCCTAACACATTCTGTGCCACCGACCCGACGCGCAACACGCTCAGCCCCTCCACATCACTAACCACCTCGGGTTTCACCGCTTGATCCGGCGTGTTAACCGCCAACTCGCCGCTGGCCAAAAAATCCAGGGTAAGGGCATGCTTGCGACCGTCGCTTGCCACTGCCGCGCAGGTGACGTAGGTGACCGGTCGTGACAGCATCTCGAGGTCGCCGGGCAGTGCCGGGGTCATGAACGTCAGGTCCAATGCAATTCCGCCGCCAGCAAAGTGATACATCGTGCGCGTCGGCATGACTGAGAGTCCGGTTTGCTTCAGCGGCGCTGGACCGTTCACCGGCTTACCCATCAGTTGAAATGCCTCGCCGTCAATCTTGACGCTGCACTCGAGGCGGTGGGGTTTGCCAGTCCAGTGGGTGGTCGGACCATCGGTTAGATTATCTTGTTGCGACCAAATGCTAAAATACGGATCGCAGGCCACCAACGGCACCGAGGGCGGGCGCATGGGTGGCGGGGGGCTAGCGCTCAGCATGCCAATTGAGCCAAGCATTGCGGGAACCAGCAGGGGCAGGAAGGTCGTGAATTTTCTCATGGTAGAAGCCGACATACGACCCGACCGGCAGCATCCTTTCAATTGCTTGTGCGACGACAAATACAGCAGCCCAGTTAGGGGGCGGGTGTTGCTCCGGGGTTGTCCCAAACTGCCCTTCGCCTACTGCGGGAACACGAGTTTCTCGGTTTGAGAGGCGCCGCGGCCGAAGCCATCGCCCAAATCCTTGGTGGAGACGTAAAGCATCAGGCTGATGAGCAGCAGTGCAAACGCCGTCTGTACAACTTCCAGCACCCGCGCCTTGACCGGCCGGCGGGCAAGTTTTTCCAAAATGGCTAGCGTGATATGGCCGCCATCGAGCACCGGCAGTGGCAGCATATTGAGCACAGCCAGGTTCACGTTGAAGAGCACCATGAAGGCCAGCAAGCGCTGCCAAGCATGTTCGGATTGCAAAATCGCGTACTGGTGTTTGGCAATGCCGATGGGTCCGCTCAAGTGGTCGATACCTATGTTAGATCCCCGCGACACCAGCCGGCTGATAGTCGTCCACATCATCGTCAGACTGTCCGCCACCTGCTGCAACGGCTTTGGGTACACGATGGCTTCATCGACAAATTGCACGTCGTCGAAACTCACCCCGATCATCGGCCCCTTGCCCGCCGGGGATACCGGCACCAGTGGCGTGAGGCTCAGCGTCAACTCCGCGCCGCCGCGGGCCACCACCACCTCGATGGCCTGCAGCCCAACCTGCTTGATGTGATCGTACGCGCCACTGGCATTAGAAAACTTTTCACCATCCAAGGCGACGAGTGTGTCACCGGATTGGATACCGGCGCGGCTGGCGGGGCTGTCCTTGCTCACGCTGAGGATATCGATGCGCTCGCCTTGGGGCAGGATGCCGATGCGGCGCAATCCGCTGCGTTGGAACCAGTGGGTTTTTTCCGGAATTTCAAATTTAGATACGAGTTTGAGCGGTGCTGGTTCGCCGGTGCGTTCGACGGTGAATTCAATCGCGTTGCCCTCGCTCAGAATGATGTTCTCGGAAATACTGTCGAGCGTACCGGCGTAACCCCGCACCGTCTTGCCGTTGACCTCGATGATCTTGTCCCCGGCCAGCAAGCCGGCTTTTTGCGCCGGACTGTCCGCCATGACCGTCCCGATCACCTGGGTCGGTACAAAATCATTTGGCTTGCCCACCTGCCACACCACCACCGCACTCAATAGCGCCAGCAGCAACGAAAACAACGGACCCGCAAACGCCACGATGATCTTATCCAAGGGCGTGACCGGCGGCAACCCCGCGGCTGCCGTGCCACCACCTTCAATCGCTTCCATCGGCGCCATCTGTGGCAGTGCCACAAACCCACCGGCCGGTATCCAACCCAAGCCGTACTGGACGCCGTTGATCGTCTTGCTCCAGATCGGCCTGCCGAACCAGATTTGGAAGCGGTCGATTTGCAGGCCACGCCACTTGCCGGCCAAAAAATGCCCCAGTTCGTGGGTAAAGATGATCACGTTGAAAATCATCACGACGACGAAAATCATGAGAGCGACGTGCAAAATGGTGGCCAGTGTGGACATGTGCAATGTAGGATAGACCGGAACTTAGCGTCACAGGTCATTCCGGCAAGTTCTTAATACTAGAAAGGGAAATAGAAACCACAACCGAGCCAAGGACTAAGGAGCCACCACATTCGTGTGGTGGTAGCGGAAGAGCGGCTCACGAATGAGTGGCTAAGGCTCGGTTCATGGGCGATGCTTCCGCACGACGACAGTAAAGTGGTCGCTCCGCTACCATGCGGCATTGGGGCCAGGTTAGGCGGGAGGTTTAGAGTCCGGAGGGGCGATCCACGAAGGACCATGGCAAGGCGAAGCGCTGTGAGAGATGGGCGGCGAGTGCCTTGACCCCGAAGGTCTCGGTCGCATAGTGCCCGGCCAACAACACATTAAGGCCCAATTCTTCCGCCAGCGGAAAACTCCAATGCGGCCCTTCTCCGGAAACAAACGCATCCACACCCGCCGCCGCCACCCGCGCCACCTCACTGCCCGCCCCGCCCGTGACCAGGCCCACCGAGGTGATTTTTCTTGGTCCGCCGGCACACATTTGCACCGGTCCGCCGACGGCTTGCATCAGCTGTTGTTTGAGTTCGTCGCGCGAGCCATTCCATACGCCGCGCAGGCCAACGGCCAGGCCATTCCAATCTAGAAATGGCGTCACATCCCGCATCCCGATCGCCTGCGCCAAGAGGTGGTTGTTGCCCCATTGCGGGTGTACATCGAGCGGCAAATGGGCAGAATAGATCGCCAGACCGGCATCCATCGCGGTTTTGATCTTGCGGTAAAACGCGCCACTCAGCGGTTGAGCGCCTTGCCAAAACATCCCGTGATGCACCAGCAACAGGCCCGGCCCACCCGCCGCCGCGGCTTCCACCACCGCCAGCGAGGCGTCCACCGCCGCCACAATCCGCCCGACAGGTCCCTCATTGGCCAGTTGCAAGCCATTGAGCGCGCCCGGATAGTCCGGGATTGTCGCGATGACCAACTGCCCATCCAGAAACGCCACCAATTCATTCAGGGAAACCATACGCCAGCCTAGCCATGCCGCCGCCAAATGACAACATCGGCATTGTCGCCGACGGGTTTTCCCGCCACAAAATCGCGCAAGTCCCCGGCCAACTCGGCCCGCCATTCGATCACGCCGCCGGCCCATGGCACCGCCAACACCGCCGCATGCAGCGCGTGGCGCGGCAAAAACAAGCGCCGCGCCAAGTCCGGCGTCCAGCCCGCGGCCATCCAATCGAGGTATTCCTGGCCGGCGGCGGAATACAATTTGTCGCCGGCAATCGGGTGGCCGCTATGGGCCAGGTGCACGCGGATTTGGTGCATCCGGCCGGTCTCCGGAAAACACCGCAGCAAGCTGAAGCGTCCTTCTTCGCGCTCGAAGCGTTCCAGTACCTCGAAGCGGGTCCGGCATACTTTGCCGGTTGGATGGACGGTTTGGCGCACCCAGATTTCCGAGCTGCCGACGTCCCCGGCGCGCAGCAGGGGCTCATCGCAGTCCCACGCCTGCGCCTCCGGCCAGCCCAGCACCACCGCCAGATATTCTTTGCGGGCCTCCCGCCGCATGAATACTCCGCTGAGTTGCCGCGCTGCCGCCGCGTGTTTTGCCACCAGCACCAACCCGCTCGTCTCGCGGTCTAGCCGCGTCACGATTCCGGGGTTCGCACCGTTGGCCATCTCATAGGCCAGCAGCTTTGCAATCCCGCCTAACAAGTCTGGCTCCGCCTTGCGATTTGCAGGATGCACGATGAGGGGTGCCGGCTTGTCCACCACGATCCAATCGTCGCACTCATCGACCACCCTGAAGTTGACTATCACCTGCAAACTCACCGGCACCAGTCTGCGCCATGCCCCGGCCATTTCAAGCGAATTGAACCCGGCTTTTACCCCGGAGGCATGGCAGCGCTTAGCCCTTGCGCCCCCCGCCTACGGCTGAAGACCGGAATCCCTGCGGATGTTAAGCCTGGAAAGGAAAATAGAAACCACCATCTCGCTTCGCTCGGTTGTGGTGAAAAAACGGTGCTGCAACCCTTTCCATCTTCCTTTTTTAGGATAAGGAACCGTCCTGTGTGTTTCTGGCATTTCCGGCTTTCCAGCGCCGCCGCAACCCGCTAGGTGTGTGGTAGCCGCCATGTCTCCGCTCGAAGCCCTCACCGCCCTGAACCTACTGCCGAAAATCGGCCCGATCCGGGTGCGCAGGCTGTTGGAAGCGTTCGGCGAGGCCGCCGCCATCCTTGGCGCGCCCAAGGACCGACTGCTGCGTGTCGAGGGCATCGGCGAGGAATGCGCCGGCATTTTGCGCGCCTGGCAAGACCACGCCGATCCGGCCGCCGAACTCAGCGAAGCGGCCAGCCGCGGCATTGCCATCATCACCCAAGACGACGCGGATTACCCCGCGCCGCTGCGCGATATCTACGATCACCCGCTGCTGCTCTACGTCTGGGGCAAACTCGAAGCGCGCGACCGCCACGCCATCGGCATCGTCGGGTCGCGCCGCGCCACCACCTACGGCACCCAGGCCACCAAGAAGTTTTCCTATCAACTCGCCCACGCCGGGTTTACCATTGTCTCCGGCCTGGCCCGCGGCATCGACACCGCAGCGCACGAAGCCGCCATCGCGGCGGACGGGCGCACCATCGCGGTGATCGGCTCGGGGCTGGCCCAGCTTTATCCGCCCGAAAACCTCGGACTGGCGGAAAAAATTGCCGCGGGCCACGGCGCGGTGGTATCGGAGTTTCCGCTGCACACCACCCCGGACAAGCAGACGTTCCCGATGCGCAACCGCATCGTCGCCGGCTGGGCCCGCGCGGTGCTCGTCATCGAGTGTCCCGCTTGGTCTGGTGCGCTCATCACCGCCAACCTTGCCACCGAATACGGCAGGCAGGTTTTTGCCGTGCCCGGTCCCATTGATAAGCCCACCTTCGCCGGGTGCCACCAACTCATCCGCGAGGGTGCCACGCTGGTCGCCGATCCCGGTCAGCTACTGGATGATCTCGGCGAACTTCCCTTCGCCCGCCAACCCAGCCCCGCCGAATCGCCCGCCTCCATCCCAGAGCTGCCTGCCGAGGAGGCCGCCGTGTTCGCCGCGGTAACCAGCGACGAAGCCGCGGTGGACCGCATCATTGAACGCTGTGGCCTGCCCGCCCACGTCGTTACCGCCACCCTCATGAAGCTCGAAATGCGCCGCCTCGTGCGCGCCTTCCCGGGTTTCCGCTACGCCCGGCGCTGAGGCGATTCCCCAGAAGTAGCGGGAAGATCCCTAATGGGCAGTCCCCGCGCCAAGTTGGTCGGAGGCAGCGAGAAACTCCCTCAGCCTCCCTAACCTACGGGGGGGTCGAGGCCGGAGCTGCCGGAGCGGGAGTGGGAGCGGGAGTGGGAGCCGGAGCCGGAGCGGGAGCGGGTTCCGGGGTCGGAGCTGGAGCCGGTGTCGCATCGCCTGGGGCGGCGGGAGTCTCAGGAGTGGCGGGGGGTTCCGGCACCGGGGCCACCGGCACAACCTGGGCAGCCGGAGCTGGCAATGCGGGCTGCGCGGCGCTGGATTTTTCGGCGGCGGTCTGTGGTTTGACTTCGCGGGTGAGGCCTTTTTGCTTGTTTTGGTGGCCGATAAGGATGGCCAAGGCCAGACTGAGAATGAAGAACATGGACCCCAGATAGACAGTGCCGCGTTGCAGCACGTTGGTAGTGCGGGCACCGAACACCTGGTCGGTGACGCTGGCACCGAACGCGGCTCCCAAGCCTTCCTGTTTTGGCCGCTGCATCAGGATGAGCAGGGTCATCAGCAGGCAGACAAGGACGAAGACCACCAACAGAAGTTGGATGATGATGGGGAGCCATTCAATTGCAGCTAAAATCATGGGGCGGCAAAACTATGTGGCAACTGGCGGCTTGTAAAGCAGGGACTTTGGGGAAAAGTTTGCCGGCGGTGTGCGTGCCTCAAGCTGAGGATTCACGATCTGATTGTCGTGTCGTCGCCAATGTGGTGATCGTGGTGGACAGAACCACGGATGACACGGATTTTACCGATGATCATAGGCCCTCCCGGCGCTTCCGCTGTGCCGCAAACCGTGGGAGAATTCAAATCCAAAAAAATCCGTAAAATCCGTGCAATCCGTGGTTTCATGACTAAATCGCAGATTTCAACGTTGGATTTCGCCTTGTCTTGACGTGCATGCCAGCTGGGGTCCCGCTTTGCCGCCTGCCAATTGGATTGGCGCTTGCGCCGGGGAGGGGTCTCGTCGCAAGGTCGGTGGCACCGATGAAAGAATTGCTTGCGGAACTCGAACGCTGGGGATCGGATGTGATCTTTGGGCGCGCCAAGGGCTTTCGCGCCGCCATGACCCGCCTACTCATGCGCACCCTCTCCGGAGCCTACCGGCTGGTGGTCCAAACCCGCTTGTACTTGTTCCGCAACGGCTGGATCAGCCAGCACTACCTCGGTACATTGGTCGTCTCCATCGGCAACGTCACCGTCGGTGGCACCGGTAAAACCCCGGTCGTCGAATTGCTGGCCAAGGCGCTGCACGAGCGCGGCCGCCGCGTCGCCATCCTCTCCCGCGGCTACAAAAGCCGCAAACTCGACAGCCCCCAGCACTGGGCCGGGGCCGACGGCCGACCACTGCCAGCCGAAGAATTGCCCAAAATCGTCTCCACCGGCAGCCAATTGCTGCTCGACTCGAAATTTGCCGGCGATGAGCCATACATGCTGGCTCGCAACTTGTCCGGGGTGGCGGTCATCGTCGATAAGGACCGGGTCAAGGGCGGGCGCTTTGCAGTGAGCCAACTCGGGGCGGATACCCTGCTGCTCGACGACGGGATGCAATACCTGCGGCTGGCCCATGCCATCGACATCGTGCTGGTGGACGCCCGCGAGCCGTTTGGCACCGAGGCCTTGCTACCACGCGGCACCTTGCGGGAGCCGCCGGGCAACCTGCGCCGTGCCAGTTACATCCTGATTACCAAGTGCGATGGAGGTTCGAATGAGACGTTGGTGTCGCGCCTGCGCCGTTACAATCGCACGGCCGAGATCATCGAGTGCACTCACGGGCCGATCCATCTGGAGAACCTGTTTACTGGTGAGCGCCAGCCGCTGGCTTTCCTCCAAGACAAGTGGGTGGCGGCCATCTGCGGCATCGCCATGCCCGAGAATTTTGAGCGCGCCCTGGAAAAACTCGGTGCCCGCGTGGAAATCCGCCGCCGCTTCCCCGATCACCACCGTTTCCCCCGCAAGGAAATCGACAAATTCATGCAACGCTGCGTCGAACGCGACATGGAACTCATCCTCACCACCGAGAAAGACGCCGTGCGCTTTCCCCGCCCCACCGAACTGAACGTGCCGGTGTTTTTCCTGCGCATCGAAGTGAAGATCCTCAAGGGCCAGGAGGCTTGGGACGGCTTGTTGGAGCGACTCAGCCAGCCGCCGCCGGCCCTCGACCACGTCCTGCGTCACCGCGAGGCCTACCGGCCGTGAACAGGATGGTAGGGAACGCCTGCCAAGGGCACGAGCCCAGGTAGAATGTCTCCGTGAGCACCTGAAGAGATCAGGTCAGAGCTTGAGATCCTGTCGGCTGAGAAGCGACGGAGCTTGGCGGCGTTCCTTGTTGCGTTGAGACACCGGGATCTCGTGGGTTACCGTGCGCGGATGGCCCAAAGAATCGATGACGCCAAGCTGGAGAACTGGCTTACGCTTGAGGAACTTGACCAGAGGCTGGAATCCTGACCCATGCAATACCGTTTGTTGATTGCGATCGAGGTGATCGAGTTCATCGAGCGGCTCCCAGCAAGGACGCGGAGCAAGACCGGATTTTTCTTGATAACCTATTCCCCTTTGCGTCCTTGCGGTAAATCTCCAAGCTAGTCTAGGTTCATAAACGCTCCGCCACAATGCGCCAGCCCGCTGATTCAAGCGGGGCCGGGCTCGAACAACCCGCGCTGTGCCAGATGCTCCAACCACGGCACAAAAGCGAGTTCCGGGCAGCGGGCGTGCGAGAGGGCGGCGAGAGCGGCTTGGCTGCGGCTGCCGTCCATCGCGACTAACACCTCGTAGTGGGCGGGTGGAAAACTCCAGGACTCATGCCAGGCATCGGTCAGCGCCAGACCCCGCTGCGCACAGGCCAATAGCAGCGGGTTGAGGCAGGGGCGCGGCGGCGGCAGCGGGTCGAAGCGCAGCGCCTCGATGCGTGGCAGCAGCCAGCCGCGGGTGATGCCATCGAAAACCAGGCGGGCCAGCGCGGGACGGTCGGCCCCCGGCATGGCGGCGAGGATTTCGCGCAGCGGCACACAGGCCGGTGCGGCGGCGGCGAGCGCTTGATAGAACGTGGCCGCCAGCGGGTTGCCGCCGGGAGCGGGCGCGCCGGCACTCACCGCGAAATCGAAGACCCCGTCATGGGTTAGGCCGGGCAGGGTGGCGGCGTCATCGCGGCACAACACCCCGGAGCGGAAGGTGCGGCCGGTGGCGAAATCCGCGGCGAGTTGGGCCTGCAGCGGGAGTGCTGCCAGCGGGCCAAGGGCCGCACGCGCGGCCTCGCCAAGGACCGAGGGGAGGTTTTCGGCGGGATCGCTTTCGCCCAGCCAGCGCAGGCCGGCGCGTGCGGCCACCTGTACAAATTGCTCGAATGGCCAGGGGTCATTGACCGGGGCGAAGTCGTCGAACGGGAGAATGTCCGTGCCCTTGGCCAGCATGTTGTCGAGGATCGAGTGCAGGTGGGCGCCGTGCGGGGTGGCCGCGTCGAGAGTATCGCGCAGAAGTTCGAGCGTGGCGGGGAGATCCGCGCCGGTGGCGGCCTGCAAGGCCCGCGCCATGGCAATAACGGGCAAGCGGTGGGCCCAGCCGCTGGCAAGGTTGAAACTGATGGTGGCAACCCCGGCCGGTGCCAGATGGCGGCGGCAGAAATCCAGCAAGGCGAATTTCACCTCGTCGGGCACCCACGAAAAAACCCCATGGGCAATGATGTAATCAAAGGGTTGGTCGCCGGGATCGAAATAGCGCAGATCCACGGCGTGAAACTCGGCGTTGCCTATCCCCGCTGCCGCGGCCAGTTGCCGCGCCTCGGCAATTGCCGGCATCGCCAAGTCAATGCCCACCCACTGGCTTTTTGGCCAGCGCCGGGCCAACGGCAACAGGTTGTGCCCGGAGGCACTGCCAATCTCTAGGATGCGGGCGTGGCGCGGCGCGGCAGTGTGGAGGCCGCCTAGGCGGGCCGCCACCGCCGTCACCGCGGGGTCGCTGAGCGGATGACTCATCGCCGGATAGCGGTGGGTTTGATAGAGCTGGGCAACGGGGCAAGCGGCGGCGGATGGCATGGCGGGTGGAATCTTGGGTCCTTTAAAAGCCAAAGATGTTTTCGTTAGGTCAAATTCTTCGTCTTGCGTCTTGATGTCTTGGGTCTTGGGTCCGGGGCGCAGCCTCGCTAGGAAAGCTTGCGAACGTCGATGCGGTCCCAAAACATCCGGTCGCGCCAATCGTCAAACGCCCCATCAAATGTCGCGAGTCGCGAGCGGGTGGCCACCTGCGCGCCGGCCACCAGCACCTCGTTCATGCTTTCGGAGGTGGTGAGACTGCGCAGCACGGGAAACGTCTCCCGCAGGATTTGGCGGGTCTGCGATTGCATGCGGCGGTGGCCGCTGCCAGTGACTAGGTTGAGGGCGAGCAGCCCGCCGGGGGTCAGCGCACGGCGCAGATGGCCGAGCAGTGCCGCGTCCCACACCCGCGAGCGGAAGACATCGGTTTTACCTGCCAGATAGATATCATCGAAGACCACGTCGAAGCGCCGTCGGTTGTTGGCGAGCCACGGATAGGCATCGGTGGTGATGATTTCCAGGTCGAGTGCGCCGAGGTTCATGTGGGTGTGAGCGAGGGCGAGGAGTTCGGCATCGATATCGATGGCGGTGATCCGGCAGTCCGGCAGCAAGTGGCGCAGCACGCGGCAGGCGGTGCCGCCGGCCAGCCCGAGCATCAGCAGCGAGCGCGGCGGACCGGCGGGCCGCAGCAGTGCGGCGGCGGCGATGAGGTCCCAGGCCAGGCCGGTGAGAAAGCGTGAGCGGTGGTGGGACGCGTGGATGGCCCCGGCCACCCGGAACTCGTTGGTGGTGGAGGATTGCCAAAGCTCGAGGGCTTGGAAGCGGGTTTGAAAGGTTCCGGTGCAGCGCATCGCGGCCAAGGCTGATGCCTGCGGCCCGGCGCGTCAAGTGAGCGCCCATAAGATGCAATCGCAGCGGGCAATTCGCAAAATCCACGGCTCACTGCAAGGCCGGGCTGGACGCCACGGCACAAACCGCTACGCTGGTGGTGGCGTCGCGCGACGCTTGGGAAAAAATGCCGCCGTGGCGGAATGGTAGACGCTGCGGATTTAAAATCCGTTGACTTCACGGTCGTGGGGGTTCGAGTCCCCCCGGCGGTATTTTGCCCCAGCCGCGGATTGCCGCATTCTCACAACCCATGTCAAACCCGGTACTCAACTATTTTTCGGAGTTCAAGGTCCTCAAGAGCGCGTCGAGGGATTTTTGGCTGACCAATGCGATCCAGTTCTTCGACGGGCTGGCGTACTTCTCGATGGTCACGGTGCTCACGATCTATCTGACGACCAATTGTGGGTTGAATGATGTGGATGCGGGCAAGTGGTTTGGCATTTACATGCTGTTTGTCACCGCCTTCATGTTTGGGGTCGGCTCGATCTGCGACGTGATGGGCATCCGGAAAAGCTACTTGGTGGGCTTTAGTTTGTTGGCGGTGTCGCGGCTCGGGCTGGGGGTGGCGCCGGTGTTTCTCCACGGCGCAACCCTGCAGTGGGTGGTCAAGGGCATTTTGCTAGTCATGTCTCTGGGCACGGCATTCATCTCGCCGGTGACGATGACCTCGCTGCGGCGCTACACCACCAAGGCGGTGCGGGCGACGGGCTTCAATGTCTATTATCTGATGATGAACATCGGCGCGATCATTGCCAACGCTCTTATCGTCGATGGCTTCGCCAAAATCTGGGGCGACGTCACCGCCAAACTCGCCATCCTGGATTTCGGGTTTTTGATGTCGCTGTGCGCCATCGGTGGCGCGCTGCTGCTGCGCGAAGACAACTATGCCGAGCCGAGCGAGAGGTCTAGCGGCACGAATGACACCAAGCGACCACTAAGCATTTTGTTAGAAGTGTGGCGGGAGCGGGCGTTCCAGAAGCTGTTGTTGTTCCTGGTTCTAACCATTGGGGTGCGGCTTATCTTCACCAACCAGATGCTGGTGATGCCTAAGTATTACACGCGCGTACTCTACACCGATTTTGAGCTGGGCCTGGCCAGTTCCATCAACCCCTTGATCATCGTGCTGGGCCTTATTGCCATCATTCCCATCATCAACCGATTCGCCACCGTCAGGCTCATCATCATCGGGATGGCCATCTCGGCATTTTCACTGGTGTTTTTGGCCTTGCCGCTGGAGTGGGTGATGCAGGTGCCGGGGATTCACAACGTCACCCAGGCGTATCTATTTGTCATCATGGCGCAGATTGTGGTGTTTGCGTTTGGCGAACTCATCTTCATGCCGCGCTTCACCGAATACATCGCCTCGGCCTCGCCGCCGGACAAGGTTTCCTCCTACATGGCGCTGGCGGCCATGCCGATGTTCATCGCCAAACCCATCAACGGCTTTGTCAGCGGCATCCTCATCTCAAAATATTGCTATGACGGAATCCGGCCGAAAATCGACACCGGCAACGTGACTTTTGGCAACTCGCCCGAGTTCATGTGGATTATCTATCTGATTCTGGCGGCCCTCAGCCCGCTGGCGGTCATTGCGCTGCGCAATTTCCTCACCCACCAGACACCGGTACCCGCCGCCGCAACCGCCAAGGAAGACCGCCCATCATGAGAAAATACCGGCTTATTCTCATCGACACGCTGATCCTCTGCGTGGTTTCCAGCGTGCTCGCGGTGGCGGTCAACTTCGCGGTTGCCAAGCTCAAAGGGGAGGCAAAAAAGGATGACCCCATCGTTATCGCCATCATTCAGGCGGATGCCACAGAGGTTGAAAAACTCGTCCAGAAGGGCGCGGACGTCACCAATGAGACCGACGAATTGGGGCGCAGCGCCCTGATGCGCGCGGCGTTTGTGAATCTATCTGCCGCGCGAGACGAGCCGGGGCAGCAGGGTGTCCTCAGCAATATCGATGCCAAGCGGGTTGGCCTCGTCGGGTTGTTGCTCAGCCACGGGGCTCGGCGCGACACCCGCGACCACGATGGCTGGACGGCGCTGATGTGGGCGGCGTGGAGCGGCTTGACGCAGGTGGTGGCAAAGTTGTTGGAGAGCGGCGCATCCCCGGAGTTTGCCGATCGTCAGGGCAACACCGCGCTGATCATAGCAGCACAACGCGGCCATGCTGCCATCGTCGCGGCGCTATTGGCCAAGGGCGCGGATGCTGCGCAGGCCAACCACGGGGGTCACACCGCTCTAGCGGCCGCAAAAACTGGACTGGCACAATGCCCAGATCAGGCGGTGGGGTTTGCGGCGGTCATCGCCCAACTCACGCCCGCGCAATCTCCTGCCGGCGACTCCGGATCCCGTTAGGTGCCGAACAGGATGCGCTCACTGCGGTGGCGTGGAACGACACTTGCCTAGTGGCGTGTGAAGAAGAGGATAGAGGAGGGCTTTTCAAGGACTCTAGGCGAGCACATCATCCATGGCGGCGATAAGTTGCAGCATGGTGGCGGCGGTTTCATTGCCCATGTTGGAGATGCGGAAGGTGAGGCCCTTAATTTTACCGTAGCCGCCGTTGATGATATATCCGTGCTTGCCCTTGAGGGTTTTGATGAACGCCGCCTGATCGAAGTCGGCCGGTTTGGCGAAGCATGTTAGGGAAACCGATTGGTGGCCGACAGGTGCGAAATTGGCGAAGCCGTGGCGCGCCCCCCAGGCATGGATGAGGGCGTTGTTGGCGGCATGACGGGCATACCGCTGGGAGACGCCTTCGGCGGCGATGGTGCCGAGGATGTATTGCAAGCCAAAGATCAGCGAGATGGCGGGGGTGGACGGCGTGTTGTTCTTTTCCGCGTTCTTGGCAAACTCGATGAAGTCAAAATAGTAGCCCCGGTTAGGCTGGCTCTTGGCACGCTCCAGCGCCGCTTCCGAACAGAAAAAAATCGTCAAGCCCGGCGGCAAGGCCAGCGCTTTCTGCACCCCGGCCAGCAGCACGTCGATGCCAAGGGCGTCCATTGCGATGGGCACAGCGGAAAACGACGACACGCTATCAACGACGAAGATCACGCCGGGGAATGCCTTGACCACAGCGGCGATGGCGGCCAGATCGTTCATTACGCCGGTGGACGTTTCGTTGTGGATGAGGGTGACCACGTCGTATCCGCCTTCCCCGAGCTTGGCGCGCACGGACTCCGGCGAAATCGCTTCGCCCCAGCCGACCTGGATTTTATCGGCGGCGAGGCCGAGCTTGAGGGCGACGTCGTACCATTTATCAGAGAAAGCGCCGCAGCAGAGGGTGAGAACTTTTTTGGCGCAGAGGTTGCGCAGCGCCGCTTCCATCACGCCCCAGGCCGAGGAGGTGGATAGGTAGGCGGGTCGACTGGTGCCGGCGAGTTGTTGCAAGCTGGGTTGGACGGAAGCATATAACTCCTCGAACTCGCTGCCACGGTGTCCGATCATCGGATGGCTCATCGCAGCAAAAGTTTCCGCAGAAACATTGATTGGACCGGGAATGTATAGTTTTGACATGGCGGTGAAAGGTTGGTGGTTAGGATGTGGCACTTGAAAAACCCTCGCTGCCAGCTGGCCTCAGGGCAGTAAACCGTAAGTCTCCAGCAATTCTGTTAGCGAGGTGGTTTGGGCCGTCGTCAGCCCAGCGAGGGGCAGGCGCAACTCCGCGTCACAATGGCCTTGGAGGGCCAGCGCGGATTTGATCGGCACGGGATTGACGTCGAGCGACATCAAGCCACGCATCAGCGGGTAGTATTGACGTTGGATGATGAGGGCTTCATCGAACGAGCCGTTGAGGCAGGCGCGCACCAGACGAGCGATGACGTCGGGGATGAGATTGGAAGCCACCGACACCAGGCCAGTGGCGCCACAGGCAATGAACGGCAGGGTGAGCGGATCGTCGCCGCAGAGGATGGCGAAATCCTCCGGCAGCACTTGCAGCAATTGGTTCACCCGATCCACCGAGCCGCCGGCTTCCTTGATGGCGCAGATGTTAGAAAAATCCGCGGCGAGGCGAGCGACGGTGTCTGGGGCGATTTCGATGACGGAGCGGCCGGGCACGCTGTAGAGCATGAGAGGCAGCCGTGTTGCCTGGGCGATGGCCTTGAAATGCAGGTAGAGTCCTTGTTGCGAGGGCTTGTTGTAGTACGGGCAGACTTGCAGCGAGCCGGTGGCGCCAATTTCTTCGGCGGCCTCGGTGAGCTCAATCGCCTCGGAGGTCGAGTTCGAGCCGGTCCCGGCCA
Organism: Verrucomicrobiota bacterium; assembly: GCA_008932935.1. Lineage (GTDB taxonomy): Bacteria > Verrucomicrobiota > Verrucomicrobiia > Verrucomicrobiales > Akkermansiaceae > Luteolibacter. Next base: position 157 of record WBXD01000048.1, on the reverse strand, counting down.
CCACCTGGCAGCGGCCGGCGGCAAACTCCACCGCCAGACGGATCACCTCGATGTGCTCGTCGGTGTCGAGGGTGGGAGACTCGCCAGTGGTGCCGCAGGGGACGATGCCGTCCACGCCGCCGGCGATCTGGCGTTCGATGAGGGCTTGGAAAGCGGG
>WBXD01000047.1 GCA_008932935.1 Verrucomicrobiota bacterium | reverse complement strand
CGCAAGGCGCAAACCTACGAATATCGCGACCGCAAGAAGCGCAAAGGCCAATTCCGCCGTCTCTGGACACAGCGTATCAACGCTGCGGTCCGCGCCGAGGGAATCACCTACTCGCGCTTCATCGAAGGTCTTAAAGCCGCCGGCATCGAAGCGGATCGCAAGATTCTCTCGGATATCGCCATCCAGGACGCCCCGGCGTTCTCGGCGATCATCGCTCAAGCAAAACTCGCGCTCCTAGCCAAAACGGCGGCCAGCGCGGCGTAATCCCGCCGGCCCATCCCTCAACCCGCCGTCCGGTGTCATGCCGGTCGGCGGTTTTTTTTGTTGGGGGAGGGGCTAACCATGGCACTGGCCCCCGCCTGGGAGGGCGGGCTTGCCGCCGCTGGAGCGGAGCTGCCGCAGTCCGTGGGAGCGCTGGCAACGCGGGTGCAAACCACCGGGTCATTTCAGGGTTGACGGAAGCCAGCGATTTGGGGAGATTGTAATGAGATCAAAGGGCAAGGCGTCATCGCCTGGCAAAGCCTGTCAATTCGTCAGATCATGATCCACGAAACCACTCAAGCTCCTAGCGGCCGGTCGGTGATGGCTGCGTACGATTTCGCTGAGCGGCCGTTTCTGGTATTTTGGGAAATCACCCGTGCCTGTGCGCTGGCCTGCAGTCATTGCCGGGCGGAGGCCCAGGCCCGCCGCCACCCGGACGAGCTGGATGCGGCGCAAGCCAAGCGATTGATCGGCCAACTGGCGGAATTGGCACCGCCGATGCTGGTGATCACCGGCGGGGACCCGCTGATGCGCCGCGATGCGCTCGACTTGGTGCGCGAGGCCACCGCTGCAGGCTTGCACGTGGGCCTGAGTCCGTCGGCCACCGAATTGTTGATGCGGGCGGATTTCGCCGAGATCAAGGCTGCGGGAGTCAGGCGCATGTCGCTGAGCCTAGATGGGGCCAGCGGCGCAACCCACGATGCGTTTCGCGGCGTCGGGGGGACTTTTGAGCGCACGCTCGAGGCGGTGCAGCGCTCGCATGCGGTGGGCCTCGAACTGCAAATCAACACGACCCTCACCCGTGGCAATCTCGGCGAGTTTGAGGCCTTCAAGAACCTGATGTTCGAGCTCAAGCCGGCGATGTGGAGCGTGTTTTTGTTGGTCCCCACCGGCCGCGCGGGTCTAGCGGATTTGCCGGATGCAGCGGATATTGAGCGGGTATTTGAGGCAATGGCGGAGCTAGTCGGCACGGCGCCGTTTGCCGTCAAAACCACCGAGGGTCATCATTTCCGCCGCGTGCTCATGCAGAAAATGGGTGCGCAAGGCCGTGCCATGCAGGGCATGCGATCGCCCCAAGGCATTCGCGACGGCCGCGGGGTGATGTTTATTTCCCACACCGGCGTGGTGTCCCCCAGTGGCTTTCTGCCCATCGATTGCGGCAACGTGCGCAACCAGCATCCCGCCGAGGTCTATCGAAACAACCCGCTCTTCATCTCACTGCGCGATAACGACGCACTCGGCGGCAAGTGCGGCATCTGCGAATACCGCAGCGTCTGCGGCGGCTCGCGCTCCCGTGCTTACGGCAGTTACGGTGATCCGCTAGCCGCCGACCCCGCGTGCAACTATTTGCCCCACGGCCACCCTCAAGGGGTGTGCTAAATATGCTCTCCCAACAACAATCCAATGATCAACCTAACGAAATTATGGACCGGCGTGGCGCAGCCCGCCGATGGTTTGCGGTATGGACACGGCGAAGGCGCACACGTGGTGGCACGCGGTCGCAAGCCGATCGTGGTGTGGAATATCACCCGCACCTGCAACCTGCGTTGCGTGCATTGCTACTCGGATTCCAACGCCCAGCAGTATCCCGGCGAGCTGGATTGGGCGCAAATGCAAAGTGTGGTGGCAGATCTCGCCGCCTATCAGGTTCCGTCGCTGCTATTCTCCGGCGGCGAACCGATGATTCACCCACGGTTTTTCGACCTGGTTGAGCTGTCCACCGCCGCCGGCCTCAAACTAACTATTTCCACCAACGGCACCCTTATCACGCCGGAAAAAGCCGCCTTGCTCAAAGCGGCCAACGTCGCCTACGTGGGGATTTCGCTCGATGGCATCGGCCCGGTGCACGATGAATTCCGCCGCAAGGAAGGTGCCTTTGATGCCGCCGTGCGCGGCTTCCAGCACTGCCACGAGGTCCAGCAAAAAACCGGCCTGCGCCTTACCCTCACCCGCCACAACGTGGAAAACATTGAGCAAATCCTCGATTTCATCGAAGACCAGCAAATCCAGCGGGTGTGTTTCTATCACTTGGTGCCGGCCGGCCGCGGCAGCGAGTTGCAAGTGCTCGAGCCCGACGAGGCCCGCCATGCCCTCGACACCCTCATCGCCCGTGTCGAAGCCTGGCACTACCAGGGCATCGACCGCGAAGTGCTCACCGTGACCCAGCCCGCGGACGGGGCCTATCTGTTGCTGCGGATGCAGCGCGAAAATCACCCGTATTTGGCCGAAGCCACCCGTTTGCTGGCCTGGAATGGCGGTGGGGCTAACAGCTCCGGCCGCGGCATCGCCAATATCGACACTCGCGGCGACGTGCATCCCGACCAATTCTGGCAGGATGTACTGTTAGGCAACGTCAAGCACATGCCCTTCTCCCAAATCTGGAATGGTGGCAACCCCGGCTCTGCGGCTATTCTGGCATCGATCCGCTCTATCGGCCTGCTTTCGATGGAAGAACGCCAAGCGCGCATGAGCGGCCCTTGCGCCGAGTGCAAGTGGTTCAGCATCTGTGGCGGCGGATTCAGAACCCGCGCCGCCTTTGCCAACTACGGCAGCCTGTGGGGCTCCGATCCAGGTTGTTACCTGCGCCCCGCGGAAATTCGCGCCTGATCCGGGGGAGCGCAACAGATGCGGAATGTTTTCCGGCCAATGAGCTGAATTTTTGACAATTGGCCGTTGCCAGCGGGCTAATCCGTGTTTATGGAACGCGCATGACATTGCTTGCCGACAACACCGCTATCCTGCTCAAGACCCAAGAACTCTGCGCCGCTATCGCAGATGACCCCACTTTCCAGCAATACCAATCGCGCATCGAGAATTTTCTCGGTGATGACGCCGCCCGCACTCAATACAAGAGCACGCATGAGCTGGGGGAACAACTCCATCAAAAGCAACATGCCGGCCTTGAGCTAGGCGCGGCGGAGATTAAGGCCTTTGAAGCGGCTCGCGACGCGCTGTTTGACAACCCGGTCGCCTGTGAATTCATGGAGGCCCAGAACACCTTGGAAACCCTGCGCAAGCAACTCACCAAATACATCGGCATCACCCTCGAACTCGGCCGCGTCCCTACCGCCGATGACCTGGCCGAATCTGCCGGCGGCGGTTGCTGCGGCGGTGGTGGCGGTGGCGGCGGTGGCGGCGGTGGCGACTGCTGCGGTGGCGGCGGCGGCGGCGATGCCGAGCACGAGCACGGCGGTAGCGGCGGCGAATGCGGCGACGGCGGTTGCGGCTGCAATTGAGCGGGCATGAGCCAGTGCTGGGCGTTAGGCGGATGTCCTAGCGCCCCACATAGCGCGATCCGAGGGGCAGGTAGTGGTTGCTAGATAGCTGGCAGCTGGACGCCTGAGCGGGAAAAAATTTCTAGACGGGTTGGGTAGGTCATGATATTTCCAGCGCGCATGAAGCATTTCAATAGTCCAACACCGATGCATACGCCCACGCGAATAATCCGCCCGTTATGGTCATGGCTGGCATGCCTCGCCCTGCTGGCTGCCACCTCTGCACTGCCTGCCCAAGGTGCCACCGGCGACACCCCGGCCAAGCAACAGCCAGCGCCGCCGTCCGATAACACCCGCGAAGTGAAAATCACCGGCAAATACATCATCTTTCCTGTCTCCAACAAGGGTCAGCGCAGCCGGATGACCATTCGCGTTGGCGAGCAACTCGTCCACAATCTGGATTGCGACTTTCCGCCTAACAAGGAATCCATCGATTGGTGGGGCTGGCTCGACGTATCGGAGTATCTGGGGAAAACCGCGATCATTTCCGCCAAGGCCGATCCGGAGGTAGCCGCCATGATTGAATCCAGCAATCAACTGCGCAACCTCCAACCGCTCTACGACGAAGCGCTGCGGCCGCAATTCCACATGAGCCAGATGCGCGGCTGGAATAACGACCCGAATGGTATGTGTTACTACGACGGCTCGTATCATTTCTTCTGGCAGAGCAACCCTGCGGGTGCCCCGTGGGCCAACATGTATTGGGGTCACGCCACCAGTCCCGATATGGTGCATTGGAGCGAGCAAGCCCACGCGCTGCGGCCGTTCGGTGACAATGTTGCCAATCGTCACCAGTCGATGGCCCGTGCATGCTGTTTTTCCGGCAGTGGCAATGTGGATACCAATAACAGCGCCGGCTTTCAGAAGGGCAAGGAAAAGACCATGGTCCTGGTGTTCACCGACACCGGCTGTGGCGAATCGCTGGCCTACTCGACAAACCGCGGCAAGACGTGGACTTACTACGAGGGCAACCCTGTGATCAAACACTCCGGCCGCGACCCGAAACTCATTTGGTATGCGCCGGGCAAGCACTGGGTCATCACCCTGTTTGACGAACGAGCCCCTTTCGGCCAAAACATTTCCATCTACACCAGCAAGGACCTCAAACAATGGGAATACGCCAGCTCCATCACCGGTTTCTTCGAGTGCGCAGAGATGTTTGAACTGCCCGTTGATGGCAATAAGGATAACAAAAAATGGGTGATGTTTGCCGCCGACGCCCAATACGTCATCGGCAATTTTGATGGCAAGAAGTTCACCCCGGAACACCAGGGCAAACACCAGGTCCACTGGGGCCCGTACTACGCCTCGCAATGCTTCAGCAATTCGCCCGACGGCCGCGTCGTGCAGATCGGCTGGGCCCGCATCGACATGCCCGGCATGCCCTTCAACCAAGCCTTCAGCCTGCCCACCCAACTCACGTTGCACACCACGGACGAGGGCATCCGCATGTACGCCGATCCAATTAAGGAACTCGAGGGGCTGCGCAAGCCCAAGCCCAAGAAGGAAACCAACAAGGTTCTAACTGCGGAAGCGGGGACGCTGGAGATGGCCGCCACCGGCCAGACCTATGACATTGTGGTGACTCTCAAAAAGGGCAGTGCCTCACAGGCGGTGTTGCACTTCGGAGAAAACGTGGTGACCTATGATTTCGGCAGCCAGAGGCTCGACGATATGCCGCTGAAAATGCAGAATGACAAGGTGACATTCCGGGTGCTGGTGGACCGCCCGATGTTTGAAGTGAGTGGCGGTGGTGGTGCCTGTTACAAGACCGCCGGTCGTCGCGACATGGGCAAGCCATTGGGCAAAATCTCGCTCAGCGCCCAAGGCGGAACGCTCACCGTCGAGTCTCTCACAGTCCATGAAATGAACTCGGCTTGGAAGAAGCCATAAGCCGCCCGCGCAACCGGGCTCTGATGCGGCGGTAGGCAGCGACTTGCCTTACCGTCAGGCGGCTTTGCGGCGGAACATCAGCGCGGCGAGCGAGAGGTTGACGCAGCCGATGACCACCAGCGGCAGTACCAGCGTGAGCACTCTGGTAAACGATGCGTCCTTGAGAAACACGCCTTTGACGACTTCTACGAAATGACGCACCGGGTTGGCCCAAGTCAGGTGTTGGAGCCACAGCGGCATGTTTTCCACCGGCGCGGTATAACCGGAAAGCAGGATGGCCGGCACCATGAACACGAAGGCGCCGAGAAACGCCTGCTGCTGGGTTTTGCTGATAGAGGAAATAAACAGGCCAACTCCCACCAGCGCCAAGGCATAGAAAAACATAGCCCCATATAACAGCACAAAGCTGCCGCGGAACGGCACGTGATAGATAAACACCGCCGCGATGAGGATGAGAGTGGCTTGGAAAAACCCCACCACTACCGCCGGCACGGCCTTGCCGATCATGATCATTTCCGGCGAGAGCGGCGATACCAGTAACTGCTCAAAGGTCCCTTGCTCGCGCTCGCGGGCCACCGATAGGGCGGTAACGATGAGTGATCCAATGGTGGTGATGATGGCCACCAGACTCGGCAGGATGAAATACGTGTATTCCAAATTGGGTACAAACGCGTTGCGCGCCACAATCTCGGAGGGCATCACCCGCCCCAGCACTTCCGCTCGATCTTTAAGAAATCCATCTAACACGTTTTGCAAATAGTTGAAGGCGATCTGCGAGCTGTTAGATCGACGACCGTCCAGAATCACCTGCACTGGCGAGGGTTGCGCCGTGATCAGACGCTGGGAAAAATCCGCCGGAATGTGCACCGCCAGTAACGCCTCCCGCGTGCCGATGGCGTGCTCCAACTCGTCGGCGCTCCACACCGGCACGATGCGGGTGAAGGCGCCCGAGGCGGCGAAGCGTTGCATCATCTCGACCGAGGTGCGGCCGCGATCCTCGTTGAACACCGCCAGCGAGGCATTTTTCACCTCCAACGTCGCTGCAAACGGAAACAACGCCGTCTGCAACACCACCGGCATGATCAGCAGCATGCGGCCGCTCTTGGTGCTGAGCAGTGACTGGAATTCCTTGCGCACCAGCGCATCGATGCGGCTGAGAAACGTCATTCCATCCTCCTTTTGGTGAGCTTTGCAGTGAGCCCGATGAATACCACCGTGGTGCATCCTAACATGAAAATATCTGGCAGCAGCAACTGCCACAGCGAGCCGGCTTGGAAGATCGTTTGCATCGATGCGACGAAATAGCGCGCCGGAATGATCCGGGTGACCCCGCGCAAAAATACCGGCATGCTCGAAATTTCGTAGATAAAACCAGATAACATAACCGCCGGCAGAAACGCTGCATTCAACGCCGCCTGTGCCGCGTTGAATTGGTTGCGCATGCCGGTGGAGATTGCCAGCCCGATGCCTAACACGCTAAGCAGGAACAACGAGCCAACCACCCATAGTGCCAGCAACGTGCCGCGAAATGGAACTAACAAAACCCAGTGTGCCACCCCCACGCATAACAGCAGCGAAATCATCCCCAACCCATAGTACGGCAAGATCTTGCTCATCAGCAATTCGGCGCGGGTCACCGGCGAGGCCAGTAACGCCTCCATCGTGCCGCGCTCCCATTCGCGCGCCACCACCAGCGAGGTGAGCAAGGCACCGATGACCGTCATGATCACGGTGATCGAGCCGGGAATGATGAAATTGCGGCTTTCCGCCGACGAGTTGAACCAGACGCGGGGCTCCAGCGCGATCTCGCGCCGCAGGGGTTCGCCGCGATCTCCGGCGCGCTGCTCCTGCCACGTCTGCCACACACCACCGACCGTGGCCCGCACGAACTGGGCGATGTTGGGCTCCGAGCCATCCGCCACTACCTGCACCGGCGCGGTGGCAGCGGCTTGTTTGAGCTTGCGCGAAAAATCCCCCGCGACGATGACGTAGCCGCGGATTTGCGAGTTCACCAGCGCGCGTTCCAACGCCGCTCGCGAGTCATAGGCCCGCACATCCAGCCACGGCGACCCCCTGAGCGCCGCCCCAAAGGCCGTGGCTTCAGCCCCGCCGTCCTCGATGCGCAGGCCGATACGCAGCCGCGAAAAATCCAGGTTGATGCCGTAGCCGAAGATGAAAAGCATGAGCAGGGGCATGAAAAATGCGATGAGGATGCTGCTTGGATCGCGGAAAATCTGCAGCGTCTCCTTCCAGCACAGGGCCCGCAGCCGCCGCCACGACAACCAAGGCCCGCCGCCTGCGGTTTTCGGGTTTCCGAGTGCTGCCATTATCTAGGGGGTTGCAAGGTGGGGTGTCAGGCCAGGCGGTTCTTAAAATCCTCGTAGCCGAACTCGCGCAGGGTTTCGAGGCTGCCGTCGGCATGTTGGAGCACGATGGACGGATGCTTCACGCCGTTGAACAGCGTGGTCTTGACCATCGTATAGTGGGCCATGTCATCAAACACCAAGGTGTCGCCCACCCGCAGGGCTCGCGGAAAGGCAAACTCCCCGAGCACGTCGCCCGCCAGACAGGTCGGCCCGCCTAAGCGGTATAGCCATGGCCCGGACGTACCCGCCAGGTGATAGTTTTCGCCCGCAAAGCACACCGCAGGCTGGGCGGCAGGCTGCGCGGCGGGCAGCGTGGCATCGACCAGGAACACGTCCGGGCGATAGGGCATTTCCAGCACATCAGGCATGTGTGCGGTAGCCGAAATACTCAGGATGGCATGGCGCTGGCCGGCGCTTTCCATCACATCCATGACGCGGGCACGCAGCACCCCGCTGTTGATGGCCACCGCCTCGCCCGGCTCCAACCAGACCTCGACGCCATAGCGCTCGCGGGTTTGCGTGACGAGCCGCACGAGCCGCTCGCGGTCGTAGAACGGTTGGGTGATCCAGTGGCCGCCGCCCATGTTCAGATAGGTGAATTGTGCAAGCCGCAGCCAGTGGCCAAATTTTTCCTCTACGGCGGCCAGGGTGGTTTCCAGGGCGTCGGAGTTTTGTTCGCAGAGCGTGTGGAAGTGCAGGCCGGATATGCCAGTGAGGTCCGCGCCGGCGAGTTGGCCGGCGGTGATGCCGAGGCGAGAACCGGCGGCACAGGGGTCGTACATCGGCGTGGCGCCCGTCGAACACTCCGGGTTGATGCGCAAGCCACAGAGCAATTCGCCGCTGCGGAAGCGCGGGTGGGCGAGTACTTGGTCGCGGAAGCGCCACCACTGCGAGAGCGAGTTGAAATCCAGGTGCTGGGTGAATTCGCACAGGGCGGCCACCTCGGCCTCATCATAGGCTGGCGAATAGGTGAGGACGTGTTTTTGAAAATGGTTGCGTGCGAGCCTGGCTTCCCACAACCCCGAAGCGCAGCAGCCGTCGAGATCCTCGCGGAGGTAGGGAAACGTCTTCCAACACGCAAACCCTTTAAGCGCCAGTACCAGCCGGCAATCCGCGGCCTCCTTCACTCCGCGCAAAATCGCGGTGTTGCGCTGCAGGGCTGGAATGGAAATGACAAACATGGTGGTGCCCCCAAACTGCACGCAAACGCCTCGAACTTCGATAAAATAATCGGGCAGCAATGTATCGGGAGGTTTTTATGACCGCTGCAATCTGTCTCAGATGCCTTGCGACAGTAGTTATTGCCCGCTCCACCAAGGGTCGTGAAAATCCTTGGCTCATCTCCTAGGCGGGTGGGACGGTGGCATTTCCCGGTAATTCTAGGATGCGGGCTTGTCAGCGGGCGGGAAAGCGCTTCAATCCGGCACATGAAAAACGATGAGCGCGAGTTTTTGTTCCGCCTGCTGGCAACCCCCAGTCCCACCGGCTTTGAAATGCCCGGCCAGCGGGTCTGGGCGGAGTGGATTGGGCAATACGCCCCACAAGTCGCTTGCGATGCTTATGGCTCGACTTGGGCCACGCTGCCGGGCGCGTCGCCGCGCACGATCATGCTCGCCGCCCATGCCGACGAGATCGGCTACATGATCAAACACATCGACGACAAGGGGTTTCTGCGGCTCGACCGGGTGGGCGGCTCGGATGCGGCCACCGCTAGGGGCCGCCGCCTAACCTTGGCCGGCGACAAGGGGCCGGTATCCGGCATCATCGGCAATACCGCTATCCACTTGCGTCGCGACGAACAGGGCAGCGAAAAAGCCCCCGCCGTCCACGATCTGTGGGTCGATGTCGGGGCCTCCAATCCGGCTGAGGTCGCCGCTTTGGGCCTGCGCGTCGGTCATCCCGCCGTCTATCAGGACGGCCCGCTCGAATTGGCGCACCGCCGCCTGGTGGGCCGCGCATTGGACAATCGCATCGGCGGCTATATCATCGCCCAAGTGATGAAACGGCTCGCCAGCGCGCCACAAAAGCCGGTTTTCAGCTTGGTTTGCCTCAATGCCATCCAAGAGGAAATCGGCGGCCACGGTGCCACCATGGCCAGCTACCGGATCCAGCCGGACCTGTGCATTTGCCTCGACGTCACCCACGCGACGGACACGCCGGGCCTCGACGCCGCCAAGACCGGCAGCATCAAACTCGGTGGCGGCCCCACTCTCACCCACGGCACGGCCAATCACCCCAAAGTCGTCAAGCGCCTGCTGGAGGTGGCTGCCGCCGCTAAAATCCCCATCCAACATGAGGCCAGCAGCCGCTTCACCGGCACCGACACCGACAAGATTTTCACCACCCGCGAAGGCATTCCCAGCGCGCTGGTGTCGCTGCCCTTGCGTTGCATGCACTCGGTGGTGGAAACCGCCCATCTCGATGACGTCGCCCACGTGATCGACCTGCTCAGTGCCTTTGTCCTCTCGCTCGGAGCCGAGGACCAATTCCACCAGACGCTGCAGTGAGCATGGCGGTGGGTTCGTTGCTGGTGCTGGGGCTGGCCGGGCCGCGCTTGAGCGCGGCGGAGGCAGCGCTGTTTCGCCGCTTGCAACCCGCGGGCTTTATCCTGTTTTCGCGCAATTTGGTCACCCCGGAGCAAACCCGCGAACTCACCGATTCGCTGCGGTATCTATCAAAAAGCCAGCCGCTCATCGCCATCGACCAAGAGGGCGGACGCGTCACCCGCACCCGCGAGATGGCTCCGCCAATCCCGTCGGCTGCGGCACTGGCAGCCCACGCCCAACCCGCGCTGACTGCCAAGGCGGGCCGCTTGACGGGCGAGCTGCTGCGTTTGCTAGGTGTGAATTTCAACTTGGCGCCGGTGCTGGATTTGGATCATCACCCGGAACTTCAAAATGCCTTGCGCGGCCGCTGTTGGGGCCGCGACCCGCAACGCGTTATCGATCACGCCGGCCAATGGAACCGTTCGCTGCGCCAACGCGGCATCGCCACTTGCGCCAAACATTTCCCGGCGGGCGGGCGGGCCGTGGCCGATCCTCATCATGAGCTGCCGACCGCGGAGCTTACCCTCGATGAGTTGTTGCGCGAGGACTTGCTCCCCTACACCGCCTTGATGCCCGAACTCGATGCCATTATGCTCGGACACATCGAGTTTCCCAACATCGACCCCAATTTTCCCGCCTCCCTCTCGCCGAGACTCATCCGCGGTTTCCTGCGCGACCAACTCGGCTTCGACCGCCACCTGGTTCTAACTGACGATCTGGACATGGCGGCCATCACCCGCCGCTTCGGCCGCGGCCACGACGCGCAACTGGCTATCGCGGCCGGCAATGACGTGGCGCTCATCTGTCATCGCATCGAAACCGCCGACGTGGCGGCAGCCGCCATCGCCGAATTGCCTAGCCCGCTGCTGGCCGATGCCTGGGAACGCGTCGAGCGCCTGCGCGACAAACTCCACCGGCCCTTGCCTTGGTCCACATCCCAATGGCAGACTACCTGCGACGGCCTCGCGGCATTGGCGGCCGCAGTGCCTGCGCTGCCAGAGCCCGCGGCGGGCGACAACGTGCCTCACAGCCCGGTAGCCGGCTATTAGCCCCAAAACTCTGGGCTCGACCTCACATCACCGGGTCGGACAACAGCAAGAATTACAAGGTGACAGATAAATAGGAGTGGATAAATAGGAGTGTGGGCCTGCCTCAAAACCTGACCCTCGTCTGCTTGCCATCATATGTCACACTGCGCGTTTCACCGTCGGGCAGCAGTTCTACCTTGAACGCGCGTCGCAGCGGTGGCTCAGAGGCACCGACCGGCGAATCCGGCTCTATCGTTAGAACCCGTTCCTTGTCGTTCCAACTGCAACGGGTCTGTCTGCCGCCGCCATGCAGATACTCGAGACTCGTCCCGTCATCCTCATACAGGGTGAATTGTCCGTCGCTGCCCGCGAAAACCTTGAGGGTCGTGGGCTGAGTGGCGGCTTGAGCGGTGTATTGCCTCACGGGATCGAAGGGGATGATCGCGCCAGACCTGGCGTAGATCGGCATGATTGATAGATCCACCTTCTTGGTGACATCCCTGCCGCCGGTGATCTTTTCACCGCTCCACCAGTCATACCACTTGCCGCTTGGGAGGTAGGTGATACGCGATGTCGCACCCTTCTCGTAAACCGGAGCAATGAGCAGATCGCGTCCCCATAAGTATTGGTTGCCCAGCGCCGCCGCCTTCTTGTCGTTAGGGTAATGCAGCCACATCGCCCGCATCAACGGCAGACCGGTCTTGCGGGCTTCCCATGCGAGGGTGTAGGTGTATGGCAGCAACTGATAACGCAATTCCGCGTATTGCCGCGTCACTTTCTCAATGGCGGGCTGATTCATCTCCGAGGGCAAGGGGTTGCGCCCCGCGGTATCGGCTGCGGGCGTGTTGCGGCTGTCGTCCTCGCGGGGGCCCATGTCGGACAGGCCCCAGCCCCACGGCAGCGCGGTGAACCAGGTCCTGCCGTGCGACCTGAACGACCCGCAGAAGGCTCCGAACTGAAACCATCGCGCATACAACTCACCGGTCTTTTCCGGATTCGGATAGAACCCGCCGATGTCCGATCCCCAGTACGGGCCGATGCTCAGCGAGTGGTTGAGCCCTACGGCGATTTGGGCTTCGAGAGTTTTCCATGACGACTCGGTATCACCCGACCAGACCCATCCGCCCCATTGTGCGATGCCGAGGTGGCCATTGCGATGCAGGCTCCATGGCCGGACATTCGGCTTGGTGGAGAGGGGCCCCTGATAATACATCTGATGGCGCTTGATGCGTTCAAACAGGTTGAACCAATCCCCTTCGTCAGGCCAGAAACCATCGACGCCTTTCTCCATCATTCCCACATGCTGCTGCCAATAGTTCTGGATATGCGCTTGGTTCATGAGCTCCCCCGGCAGGGCGGGGATGGTTCCATGCAATGTCGGTAGTTTGTCGCGGTCCGCTGGAACCACATGAACCACCACTTTCACGTGGCGCTGGTGCAAGTCTGCCAGAACCGCCTGCGGGTCGCGTTTGAAGACCTCCGGGTTGAACTCGAATGACGGTTGTGGTAGGTTCCAGCCCCGCGGACAAAACCCGGAACCAAGATAGATGACGGCATCCAGAGGAATGCGCTTAGCCCTGAAGGTGTCAACAATGCCAAGCATCTGGCGCTCGTCTTCAAGCGTCCGGTGGGATTGCATGTAACCCAGCGCCCACATCGGAGGCATCACCGCCTGCCCGCTGGCCTCGCTCAGCTCCTTCATGAATACCGCCGGCTCGTGCGCATCAAAAACCAACAAATCCAGCACGCCCTTTTGATAGGTATCGGCGGGCGGCAGTCCCTTGCCTTGGTTCAGGCCTTGGTTGGCTGCATTCTGAATGGTATTGGATGCACGGCGATCCTCGGGGGTGAACGTGCCATGGCGCGTGTCGCGGAGGTCGATGCGGCCCCACGGCGTGGCCACTAATAGCGCCCACCCATCCGTGCCGATCATCAGCCCCACTGGGTTACGCGAGCCGTATGCGTCGCTCTGCCAGCGCGGTGTCATGCTATCATAACTGCCGTTGCGGTCGTACTGGACGGGCGCTGTCCGCCAGGCGACGCCAGGCGCTGGGAGCGGGCCGCCCTCGCCCATGCCGAGGATCGGAGCGGTGGATTTGTTGAACGTGAAGCCCCCCTCGCCATCGAACGTGAGATCCTGCACCGGTTTGCCTTTCGAATCTGTCACGATCACACGCAGCGGATCGCTTAACACCTCGATATTGAGGTTGCCCACCCGCTGCTTCACCGGGGGGGGCGCGCCCTCCAGCACGATGACCGGAGCCACGTCAACTGATTGGACCAGGGCTGGTGTGTAGGGCAATCCAGAGGCATCCGCGGCGGGCTTGAGCGTGATGCGCACACAGTTGGGAGCCACTCCGCGCATCTCCAACTTGGCGGGTTTGCCTGCCAGTGTGAGACTCCGAATTTCGGCAACGGCCGGGCCAATTGCGACCAAGGCAGTGGCCATGAGCGAGATGTATGTTAGAAAAAGACCGTTGCGAGAGCCGATGGAGGATCGGCGAGGGGCTGTGCCCGGCCAGGGCAAACCGGAGGACGGGGCATTAGGGGCCATGTATTTGCTTGTGTTGCTTGTTTTGATTTTGATCTGTCTGTTAGTCACGTCCTCCAGCCTCGCGCTTATTTGGTATCGATGCGCAAGACGGTCAGCGAATACGGTTTGAGGGTGTATTGGAACTGCGGGGCAACCCCATCGAAGGTGGATTCCACCGGCACTACCTTGTTAGGCTCATCCAGCGTATTCTCGTCGCCAGGTTTCTCTCCGGCGAGGGTGACGACTCGGGCCTTGGGTTTAAGTTTTTCGGCGCCATTGATCTTGAATACGGTTTCCATGGCGGTGGCCCCTGGGTTCAACGCCTTGATGATGATCTGGCCGGTCGTCTCATCCTTGCCGCCCAGCGCGTAGAGTGCGGCGGATGGCGGGGGCGCAGTTGCGGTGGCGGGTTGTTCGACGGTGGTCGCCAGCGTCACGTCGGGGCGGTGCGCACTGAACATCGTCTGGACATGATAGGACGAGCGGCCCGTGCTGCGTGCACTGTCAAAGCGGATCAGATTGACGGCCCAGGCGCGGTTGTTGACGTTTTCGAAGAGTGGGGCGTAGGAGGCCATCACGACCACATCCGAGTTGCGTTCCATGCCGAGCATGAATGCGGCCTCTGACAGCGCGCCTAGCAAATTTCCGGATCCCACTTCATTGTTCACGGCGTATTCGCCGACGTAGATCTTGGGGCCCTTGCGGTCATAGGTGTCGTATTTCTTGGCGTTCTCGAAGAACCAGGGTGGCGCGACATAGTAATGCTCGTCGATGATTTCGACGGGCTGGTTAGGAATCGGGCAGTCGGCGATGGTGATGATGTCGGGATACTTGGCCTTGATCGCATCATAAAACGGCCGGTAATTCTTGAAATACACATCGCCCCAGTTCTCGTTGCCGATTTCCACATACTTGATCTTGAAGGGCGCGGGGTGGCCGTTTTTGGCGCGTTGTGCGCCCCATTTGCTGGTGGCCGGGCCGGTGGCATATTCCAGGGCGTCCATGGTGTCCTGCACGTAGGCTTGCAAGGCAGCCGGATCGGTGACCACTTCCTGGTTGCGGTAAGCGCAGGACATGCCGGCGTTGATCACATACATGGGAGCGGAGTGCAGATCCTCGCAGAGTTGCAGGTATTCGTGGAAGCCGAGGCCCTCGGTGTTATGATAGCCCCAGAGGTCCCAGCGGCCCGGGCGGCGGGCGATATCCCCGATGGAGTGTTTCCATTGGATGCGGTTTTCCAAGGTGACGCCTTCGACCACGCAGCCGCCGGGGAAGCGCACGAAGCCGGGCTTGAGGTCCTGCAATTGTTTGACGAGATCCTGGCGCAGGCCGTTAGGGCGGTCCTTGAAGGTTTTGGGGAAGAGCGACACCACATCAAACCAGATCGTGCCCGGCTTGGAAACACACAGCGCCAGCCGTGCCCGGGCATCCGTGCCGCTGGCTTTCAGCTTGCACGCGTAGCGCTGCCATTTGCCTGCCACCTTGGTCACCTCGGCCTTCGCGTAAGATTTTTTCCCATCGGCGCTTTCCAGTTGCGCCGTCACCGTCTGGCTGCCTTCGGTGCGCGCGTAAAAGGACAGGTCGTAGGTAGCGCCACCTCTAACAGAGATGCCCCAGTAGCCTTCGTTGGCCACGCCGGCGCGGGTGCCGGCCTGGTGGACTTCAAGGCGCATGGAATGGGGCGATTGCTCATTGAGCGGATGGGCGTCGTCCAGCGCGATGGTGGCCTTGGCATCCCCGTCGGCGATCACCGACCACGCGTGTAGTTCGTTCTTATACCACTTGCCGTGATGGTATCCCTTGGGCGTGATCATCTGGTCGCCCTCCATTTTGGCACCGACGGCGGCTTGCATTTCCTCGAAGGCGCGGTTTTGCACCAACTCGGCATAGATGCCACCGTCGCCCGCGTGGTTGATCTCCTCGTAGAAAATCCCCCACAGCGTCGGGCTCACCTTCACTCCGGGTTGATTGGCGGCAATAGTCACGACGGCGGGTGCGGCGAACGACGTCGCGGCCATCAGGCCCGATAACAATACACTGAGTTGTTTCACTCGTTTCATGGTACGATATATGACTGCTAGAAATTTGCTTTTTTGGGTGACGGCAGTTAAAGGGTCCTCAATCAGAAAAATACCTATCAGGTCCGGCTTGCCAAGGATATTGTTGAAAAATCCATCGCTCGGCGCCTTCGCGTGGCGTGGATGATCGCAAGTTCGGGCATATCCAGCGGTGACGGTCAACCCGATGAGCCCGCATTACTTTATGCGTTCAAAAACGTCGCCGCTACCCCCTCCAGATCGTGCTAGGGGACAGAGACATAGGCTGATTTATTAGAAGTGGTCTGACAGGTGTTGGTGATTTTCAGACCCCCACCCGCAAATCCCTAGCACTCCACAACATCCCCGTGGCGGCAAAGCCGCTGCCCCGCAACGCCCTGGCGCCATCCGTGCGCGCCTGGCTGAAGCGTTCCCGCGCATTGGCAAACGCTTCG
>WBXD01000046.1 GCA_008932935.1 Verrucomicrobiota bacterium | reverse complement strand
GTGCCGCATTGGCAGCAGGTCTCTCTCTTGGCGTGTTTTAAACAAAAAAAGGAGCTGCACAAATGAGCAAGTTATCCCCGACCTTAGAAGAAATCGAAGTCATGCGCAAGGAAGTACCGCCAGGCCCCGTGGTGATGGTGAATCTGGTCAAGTTCAAGCCGGGTGGCGGCAAGGCGGCCTATGGGGAGTACATCAAGGCCACCTCTGGCGCTGCGGCCCAGTCCGGCGCCAACATCGAAATTCTCTATGCGGGCAGGGCTGGTAAAGACGTTGCAGCGGGCGAGCAGTGGGATGCCGTAATACTTGCGCGTTATCCGAGCTTTGACAGTTTTGCCGATTTCGTTACCCATCCGATCTATCAGAACGAAGCGATTCCGTTCCGAACCGCTGGGCTGGAGAAGGCGCTGTTCATGGTCAGTCAACCGATTGACCTCGTCGCCGAATTCGGACTGGGCGAAATCCCCGGAGAGAAGACCAAGTAAACTTTGCCCATGGCCAACGAAAATCTCTACAGGGTTCTGGCGTCCCGCTTCCCCAAGCACCTCGCTAGTCCCTGCATGATCCTGGCTGACGGGCGCGTGTGGACATATGGCGATGTGCAGCGCGCTTCCGCTCGCATGGCCAACCTGATGCTCGCGCTCGGCCTGCAAAAGGGCGATCGCGTTGCCGCGCAGGTAGAGAAGACGCCCGAAGCAATGGTGCTCTATCTGGCGGCGATCCGTGCCGGCATGGTGTTCCTGCCGCTCAATCCGGCCTACCAGCGACAGGAAGTCGAGTACTTTCTCTGCGATGCGACGCCGGGGCTATTTGTTTGCCGCCCGCAAGCGCGCCCACTGGCTGATGAAGCAGCTGCCAAGGCCGGCGTAAAACACGTACTCGAACTCGGTGATGATGGCCGAGGCTCGCTGATAACCTCGGCGGCGCCTCATTCGGACAATTTCAACACTGTGCAGCGCAAAGGCGACGACCTTGCTGCGATTCTGTATACCTCGGGCACCACCGGGCGCTCCAAGGGCGCGATGCTGACGCATCGCAATCTCGCGGTGAATGCGCTGACGCTGCATGAATACTGGGGCTTCAAGCCCGGCGACGTGCTGCTGCACATGCTGCCGATCTTCCACGTCCATGGCCTGTTCATTGCCAGCCATTGCGCCCTCCTCAAAGGCTCGCCGATGCTGTTCGAGAACAAATTTGATGCCGCGCGTGCACTCCAATTATTACCGCAGGCGACGGTATTCATGGGCGTGCCGACCTACTACACACGCTTGCTCGCGGAGCCCGGCTTCACCCGCGAGCATTGCCGCCAGATGCGGCTGTTTATCTCCGGTTCGGCACCGTTGTTGCGCGAAAATTTCGACGACTTTATTGACCGTACCGGGCACACCATCCTCGAACGTTACGGCATGACCGAGGGCGCCATTTTCACCTCGAACCCCTACGGCGGTGAGCGTCGCGGCGGCACAGTCGGCTTTCCCCTGCCATGCACCGAGGTGCGCATTGTCGATGATGCCGGTATGGAATGCGCAGCGGAAGACATCGGCAACATCCAGGTGCGCGGCGGCAATGTTTTCGCTGGTTACTGGCAGATGCCGGAAAAGACCAGGGAAGAATTTACCGCCGACAGCTGGTTCAAGACCGGCGACATGGGCAAACGGGATGTCGATGGCTACGTCAGCATCATCGGCCGCTCCAAGGATCTCGTCATTACCGGCGGACTCAACGTCTATCCCAAGGAAATCGAGGAACGCATCGACGCGATAACGGGCGTCGCCGAGTCGGCGATCATCGGCCTGCCCGACGCGGACTTCGGCGAAGCCGTGACTGCGGTTGTGGTGCGCGCCAGGGGCGCAACAGGCACCGCGTTGACCGAAGCGTCGATCATCTCCGCACTGCGTGGCGAGATTGCCAGCTTCAAGCTGCCCAAGCGTGTTTTCCTCGTCGACGACCTGCCGCGCAATGCGATGGGCAAGGTGCAAAAAAATATTCTGCGTCAACGTTACTCGATGCAAACCAGCGGCTCATAACATGTGAGCGCCATCGAACACTTTGGGCTCTAGAGTCGAAAGGTCAACTTCGTTCAGGCAGCCGAGGTTGACGCCGATGGAAGGTTCGTTCTCCAGTTTCATGTTGACCGTCAAGCGCGTGAAGCACTGGATGCCGCAGGTGCGACAGAAGAAGTGCTTGGAAAAATCACGACCGCCGTATTTTGTCAGTGCCTCTTCGCCGCTGATCAGGCGGAATCGTGTTGCCGGAACAATCTCGATTGTCGTGCCGCGGCGACTGCAGAGTGAGCAGTTGCAGCGGAACGGTCCGGAAAGATCAGTATCTACTTCGAAATTGACAGTGCCACAATGGCAACGGCCGTAATAGGTTTTCATGTGGGTCTCTTCTTTTGCTTGGCGTGCGGCGTGAGTGCGAACCCAACTGACGGCGGTTTCTGGCTCGATTCGCTTGCGGTAATCGATTTCCAGAAAACGTTCCAGAATCTTGCCGTCCGAGCCGATCAGGAACGTTGCCGGCAGCGGCAATTCAAACCTGCCGTCGCCGTTGTAGCTGTTGATGTCTATGCCGAAGTTGGTATATAGCGGTCGGAGTTCGTTCACGAGCGAAAACACGATGCCGAGTTGTCGGGCAAGCACGTTGCCGACATCGGACAACACTGGATAGTCAAGCTCCAGTCGCTCACGGGTGGTGAGTGAGTGATCGGGTTTCTGCGGCGAAACCGCCACGAGACTGGTACCGGCGGCTCGGAAGACCGGCAGCTGATCATGCAGCGCCTTCAGCGCAAGATTGCAATAGGGGCACCAGTCGCCGCGATAGAAAGTCAGCATCAATTGGCCGCGAGCAAGCAGTTCGCGGCTGCTGACAATCTGTCCGTTCGCATCGGGAAGCGCGAAGGAGGGAAGCATGTCGCCGGGCTTCAGAGCGGCCTTGAATGTGTCCGATCGCATCAACGCTCCAATCGCCGCCACGATGGTGTTGAAAACTTCCGCGGGTATCTGGGCCTTGAAGTTTTCTGTCACTGCCAAAAGCCGGGGTTCGAGTTTCATGTTGTCTCCGTGGATTGTATGGTTCTCAGCGCCTGAAACCAACTCGGGCGACCGTGGTGGGACACCGGGGCCAGTCGTCTAGGTTATGTTCTTGTTACCCAGTTCCACCATATTTCGAATATCGGCAGCGCGATCTTGTTCGACCTTCTCATCTTCTGGTCCGTCAAGGTTTATCTCCGAGGCAGGCATGGCAATGCCTCTCTGAACTGCCGGACGTGCGCGAATTTCTGCCAGCCAGCGCTTAAGGTGAGGGAACTCCTCGATACCCACGCCCGACCAGCGATACGTGCGTACCCATGCCCAGTTGGCAATATCGGCAATCGAGTAATCGCCGGCCAGATATTCGTTGTCCTTGAGTCGCTCGTTCAGTACGCCGAACAAGCGTGTGCATTCATTCTGATAACGGTCGATCGCCGGCTGAATTTTTTCCGGGAAGTACCTGAAGAACACATTGGCCTGCCCCATCATCGGTCCGATACCTCCCATCTGGAACATCAGCCACTGGATAAGCCGCGAGCGCCCTTTGGGGTCAAGCGGCATCAGCTTGCCCGTTTTCTCAGCGAGATAAATCAGGATCGCGCCAGACTCGAAAATCGCGAAGTCGTCGGCATCGTGATCCACGATCGCAGGGATGCGGCCATTGGGACTGATTGCCATAAATCCCGGCTGCTTCTGTTCCAGCTTGCTGAGACTCAGCACGCGAAGCTCGTAGGGCAGGCCAAGTTCTTCCAGTGCGATGGAAACCTTGTGGCCGTTGGGTGTTGCAGCGGTAAACAACTCGATCATCTGAATTCCTTCTTTGAGGCAACCTATATTCACAAACGAGGTTAGTCGCCTGCCTTAACGGGCTTAAGCAGTCAGCACGTCGAACCCGCCAATATCTGTATTGGTCGCGCTGGCGATCAGACGCGAGTCTTCGAGGGCCGCAGTGCGATGAAACACAACGGCTTGGTATTCCGGATTGGCAAAGAGATTCTGCAGCACACTGAACGACGGGTACTGGACCAGCAGCACGTCATCCCAGCGTTCGTCAGGTGGGCCGATCACC
Source organism: Verrucomicrobiota bacterium (assembly GCA_008932935.1). Taxonomy (GTDB): domain Bacteria; phylum Verrucomicrobiota; class Verrucomicrobiia; order Verrucomicrobiales; family Akkermansiaceae; genus Luteolibacter. The sequence continues at coordinate 12,347 of WBXD01000046.1, read as the reverse complement.
CCCGCCAGAACCTTTCCCAACCAGAACACTTTGGCTCCGCCGGCTTCGACCAGAGGTGAGGCAACCGGTGCGTAGCGCTCGTAGTAAGCCTCACGTCCGCTGCATGGGCTTACATCGGAACGCTGGCCATAGTCTGCGCTATCCCTAAAGCGAAGCAGGTTGATCATGATGACCGGCTGATCTTCAGGGATGACTGCAGCGGCCGCCAGAACGGCATCCGGATTTATTTTTACGGTTCGCATCTGAATGAATATCTCCTTTGGGTCACGCAGGAGGCGCCAATAAGGCGCCATTCGGTTTTTGTCAACAATTCAGCGCAGGCGCCGCACGAAGTCAGCGACAGCGGTACCAATTTCATCAGGGCTGTCTTCCTGGACGAAATGAATGCCCTTGACGGAAATTTCCGTCTGATTTGGCCATGTTCGGCAGAAATCCCGTGCGCGGCCGGCAGTAATAGCGCCTGGCTCGGCATTGATGAACAGTTTTGGTACCTGACTCTGCGCCAACCACTCGGCGTATGCACCCACTGTCTTGACCACATCCGCCGGTTCGCCATCAAGCGGGATCTGCCGCGGCCAGGTGAGTGTCGGCCGGCGGTCCTCGCCCGGGTTCAGGAAGGGCGCGCGATAGTGAGCCATCTCGGCCTCGGCAAGCGGGCGCATCACCGAGCCGGGCAGTACATTTTCGACGAAGACATTGTTTTTCAAAACCATCTCATCTCCCGCAGGGGAGCGAAAGCCGCGGAACACGTCACGTGCGAACTCCGGAAAATCATTCCACGCGAGCGGCATGACGATGGCTTCCATATAGGCGATGCCCTGCACGCGGTCGCGATTGCGGTTGGCCCAATCAAATCCAAGCGCGGAGCCCCAGTCGTGCAACACGAGAACGACCTTGCTGCCGAGGTTGAGCTCTTCCCACAGTGCGTGGAGAAAGCTGCGCTGTTCTTCATAGGTGTAGCGGTCCGGGCCGGACGGGCTGAGTTTTTCCGAATCGCCCATGCCGATCAGGTCACAGGCGATCAGTCGCCCGAGGCCCTTGCAGTGAGGCATGACATTGCGCCAGAGATAGGACGAGGTTGGGTTACCGTGCTGGAAGACGATAGGATCGCCTTCGCCCTCGTCGATATAGGCCATCCGTCGGCCCTTGATCTGGATGAACTTCTTCTCTGCAAAAGGTTCTGAACTGATGTTCATCGACTGTCTCCTCGTTGTGTTTCCTGTGTTTCTTCCCGGGCATCCGCAGCGTCGGCCAAGGCGGCCACGGCCTCCTGGCAGACCCGAAGAATACGGTTGGAAAATCTCTCGTCGCTAACTGCGCGGGAAAGCGCGATGCCGCCAACGCAGAGCGCCATCAGCGCGATTGCATCGTCAGCGTGCACGGTGGCGCCGTTTGTCGTGAAAGGCCCGTCGATTGCCGCCAGTGTTTTGCGGAACTCCGCTTCGTAGGCTTCGCGGAAACGGTCATTGGCGCGGGCGGCATCCGTACTGAGCGCCACAAAGGCGCAACTGTCGGCAAGGTTGTCGCGGTGGCCGCGTGCCAGGTAGCGTTTGGCAAGGCGCTTGAGGCGTTGTCCCCAGGTCGCTTCGCCCGAAGTCTCCGTCCAGCGCGGCCGGCCTTCACGGATGGCATGGACGAAGGCGGCGATAGCGAGGTCGTCCTTGCTGGCGAAGTGCGAATAAAAGGCGCCGTGAGTGAGGCCGGCCTCCTGCATCACCGGCACGATCCCTGCACCATTGAGGCCCTCATTGCGCAGCCGCCGCGCGCCGGCGTTGAGAATCCGGGTGAGGGACTCCTGCTTGAGATCGGCACGCCTTTTCCCTGCTGTCTGGGTGATCTGCGTCATGGGTTAAATATATTCGCATGATGATCATCATGTCAAATATTTCCAGAACGGAATACCTTCCCCGCCGTTTTGACCCGAACAAAAGTGCGGTAGGCTTGGCTCTGGTTCAACCAACAATCCGGCATGAGGGAATTGCGCGGTGGTCGCAATCCTGTGTCGCTGCAGGCAACATGAAAACAGAAATTTTGCTCAGTCGCGAGCCGGGCTCGCCGATCGCGACGGTCACCTTGTCCAACCCGAGAAAGCTGAACGCCATCAGCACTGCAATGTGGTGCAGTCTTAAGGAGACGATGGACGAACTGCATCGGGACGAATCCCTGCGCTGCATCGTGATTCGCGGCGAAGGGAAAGCCTTTGCTGCCGGCGGTGACGTCGAGGAATTTTTGACGGTACGTGATGACTTCGAGAGCGCGAAGGTCTATCACGGTAAATGGGTTGCGGGAGCGCTAGGTGCCATCGTTGCCTGTCGGCATCCGGTGGTGGCGATGATCGAGGGCCCCTGTGTCGGTGGCGGGCTTGAAATCGCCAGTTGCTGCGATCTGCGCATTGCCGCTGCCGGCGCCAAGTTCGGCGCACCGATCATGAAGCTCGGCTTCACCATGGCGGCGACCGAGCTGGTCGGGCTGGTGGCGCTGGCCGGACCGGCAGTCGTGCTGGAAATCCTGCTCGAAGGAAGGTTGTTTTCTGCGCAGGAGGCCTACGAGAAGGGACTGGTTACCCGCGTCGTGCTCGATGAGGCGGTAGCCGAGGAGAGTTATGCCGCGGCGGGCCGTATTGCAAAGGGTGCGCCGCTGGTTGCACGTGCCCACAAGCAACTGGTGCGACGGCTGGTGGCAACAGTCCAGGCGCTGAGCGATACAGAAACGCGCGACAACTTCGCCTTTCTCGACAGCGAGGATTACCGCGAGGGACTGAAGGCGTTTCTGGAGAAGCGTTCGCCGCAGTTCAAGGGGTGCTGAAAAAACTCAAAGCTTCGACATATTGACGATGCCATCGCGACCGCCGGTCGTGGCACGCATCACCAGGGTTTCCATATCCTTGTCGCGATAGGTCAGCGCACGAAGCAGCATCGGCAGATTGACCCCGGCCAGGCCCTCAACCCGACCCGGTACCAGAAGCTTCATCGCCACGTTTGATGGCGTGGCGCCATAGACGTCACTCATGATCAGTACGCCGTCGCCGGTGTCGACCAGCTTGATCATTTCGCGCGCCAGCGGCAGCAAATCGAGCGGATCATCCTGCACGGCCACGCCGAGTTGTGCCAGTTGTGCCGGCCGTTTGTTGAGCACGTGGCAGGCACACTGGATCAGTGATTCGCCGTAGGTGGTGTGGGTGATGAGAAACAGGCCGATCATGCGCTTCTCCGTCAATCAAATAATCTGCCGCAGCCACAGACCGCCGACAAGCAGAGCCGCTAAAACAATCAGGGCAATGATGATCCGCTTTGCCCGCATTTCGTTGCGTGATTCTGCAGCGATCTCGGCATCGGCCATCTTGCTCAGACGGCGCAGGGTGACAAGGCCAACCAGGCGGCGTACGTGCCGCTCGATCTCTTCATTGCGCTGGTCTGAGCGTGGCATGAAGATCAGCAGTCTCAAAGGTGATGCGTGATTTCATCTCTGGCGTGATCTCTACTTTGCCAAGGTTATCGACGCGGAGTATATGCGCGAGCCCAGTTTTTTTCGCCATTGCCGGCCACTCTTTGCCGGCAACGAACAGCGGCTTGCTGTCAGCATCCGAGCGCATGCCGGGTTTGACCTGCCCGGCCGGGATCAGGATGGTGAGTGACTGCGTGCCATCCGCAGGCATTGCCAAGCGCGGGTCGATCAGGTGGCAGTAGCGGCGGCCGTTGAATTCAAAATAGCGTTGGTAGTCGCCGGAAGTGCCGATCGCCTCGCCGTCGCGTAATTCGAGCGAGGCCAGCGGTCCGGTATTGCGCGGATGCTGGATGCCTACCCGCCAAGGCTGGTCGCCCTTCTTCCCCAGCGCGATGATGTTGCCGCCGATATTGACCAGTGCATTTTTCACCCCGTTGGCGCGCAGGATTGCCGCCGCATGATCGAGTGCAACGCCTTTCAGATAGCCGCCAAAATCCAGCGCTACGGCGCGGTTGAGGCTCAGCACCTGGCAGCCGGCAGCGACATCCGAGGATTTGCCAAGTCCCGGACACAGGCCGTCCATGACCAGGTCGGAAATCGATGGATGAGCAGACTTCAACGCTTCAAGCGCTTCCGCGTCAGGTAACTGCGGCTTGAAGGTGTCGTCGTGAAAACCCCAAAGCTTTACCTCGGCACCGATGCCAGGGTCGAACAGGTAGTCGCCGCGTTTTGATTCGTTTTGCGCATCGATGATCAATTGCGCCAACTCGGGTGAGACCTTGTGCGGCTTGCCGGCGGCGATGTCGTCGTTCAGCGCGGTGAGTTGCGACGGCTGCCAGGCATGGAACTCGCGGTGCAGGCGATCAAACTCCTGCAGTACGGCGCTGGCAGCTTCATTTGCTTTGTCAGTCGACGCGCCCCAGATCAGAATCTCGACACGGGTGCCGAAGACAAAGGACTCTCGCTGGACCAGCGGATCCTTGGCGCAGCCGGTGAGCAGCATGAGCGCCGCCAGTAATGGCAGCGCCCGATGCAGCAGGCTAGGCAGCGGGCGCACCGCGTTCAAGTTCAATCGAGGCGGCGAGCATGGCTAGACGACTGACGACGCCATAAGCGTAGAAGCGGTTGGGCGGCGCATCTGGTCCCTGACAGCTGTCAGGCAGTAGACAACCGGTTTCAAACGCTAGCGGCTTGAAGTGCATGCCAGGCGCGTTGAGGTTTTCGTCGCGACCGCGGGCGCTATTGACGCGGTAGAAACCGCCAACCACATAACGGTCAATCATGTAGATCACCGGTTCGGCAACGCCCTCATCGACCGTCTCGAAGGTCGGCACGCCCTCCTGGATGATCACCTCGGTGACCTGCAGGCCTTCCTTCACTATCGCCATCTTGTTGCGCTGGCGGCGATTGAGGCCCTTCACTTCGCTCGCGTCGCGTACCGTCATGATGCCCATGCCGTAAGTGCCGGCATCCGCCTTGACGATGACAAAGGGGTCATCCTTGACGCCATATTCGAGGTATTTGGTGCGGATGCGTGTCAGTAGTGCATCGACATTCGAGGCGAGGCATTCTTCGCCGGTGCGTTCCTGGAAATTGATCTCCCCGCAGACGCCGAACATCGGATCGATCAGCCAGGGGTCGATGCCGAGATGTGCGCCAAAGGCGCTTGCCACTTCGCTATAGGCCTGGAAATGGGTCGATTTGCGCCGCACATGCCAGCCCGCGTGCAATGGCGGGATGACGAACTGCTCGTCCAGGCCGGTCAGTATTTCCGGCACGCCGGCGGAGAGATCGTTGTTGAGCAGGATCGCACAGGGGTCAAAACCTTCGAGGCCCAGCCGGCGGCCATCGGCGCCGATGCGTTTCAGCGGTTCGAGTACCAGCAACTGCCCATCGTCGAGATTGATCGTCGTCGGGCTGGTGATGTCGGGCAGCAGTGAGCCGATGCGGACATTGAGGCCGGTATGGCGTAGGATTACCGCAAGGCGGGCGACGTTCTGCAGATAGAACTGGTTGCGCGTGTGATTTTCGGGGATCAGCAGCAGGTTTTTTGCATCCGGGCAGACCTTTTCGATCGCCACCATCGTTGCCTGCACGCAAAGTGGCAGGAATTCCGGGTTGAGATTGTTGAAACCGCCGGGAAATAGATTGGTATCCACAGGCGCCAGCTTGAAGCCGGAGTTGCGCAGGTCCACCGAGGTGTAAAACGGCGGCGTGTGATCCTGCCATTGACGACGCAACCATTGTTCGATGGCCGCACCGTTGTCGATGAAGCGCTTTTCCAGATCCAGCAACGGACCGGTCAGTGCAGTGGTGAGATGAGGGACCATGGGCGTATGACTCCGAGTGTTCAAACGATGTTACACCAGACCCGTTAATTAAAAATGAGCGGCAAAGGTGGCGAAACTTTCCGGTAGCGGTGACTGTTCGAGGCTACGTTGGGTGAAGATGTAGCGGCCGGCGCAGACAAAGCCGAGCTCGGCCCAGTTAACATCGTTGAGTTGCGCGGTCAGCGTTTGCATCTGTTGCGTATCCAGTGTCTTGCGATGCGGAAACAGGGCGAGGATCGCACCATCGTAGTTCTTGCATCCGCTGAGGAAGAAAGGTGTCGTGTTGCGCGTCTTGTGATTGACGTAAATGCGCGGTGCGTCCGAGATGTGGTGACGGCGTCCCCATTTCCACCAGTTGTTCTCGTCGAACTTGGCGACCCCGCGCGCCAGCAGGCGCTCCTTGTGGGCCTGCAGTTCGGGCAGTTGCAGGTCAAAAATCATCCGCCGCAGTTCGCCGGTGGCAGCGGTCTTTGAACAGACAAAATCGGCATTGCCGACGATGGTATTGGTGAATATCTCATCGGCGCCCGAGACTGCGCCGACGCGGACACCGAAAACGCTGGCCAGCGGCACGCTGTAGATGCCACGCGCGAACAGCAACTGGCCGCCGCAGAGCGTCATGCGCCGTCCGTCAAGGGTGCGATGCGCGAGATTGCCCTTCTCAAAACGCCAGATCACGCAGTTGGGCACCACGTCGGCAAAGATGCGGGCGTCGCCCAGTTCTTTGATGTCGGTGATCGTGCCCTGTTCATACAACCAGGTGTTGAGTTGTGCCGAGCCGGTGGATTTGAGAAAGTCGCGCGGCGTGATGAAAATCAGTTCGCCACCGGGCTTGAGATGACGAATGCACTTTTCGATGAAGTGCAGATAGAGGCTGGCGTGGCCATTGAGGAGTTGCGAACCAAGCCGCTTGCGCGTGTCGGGGAGTATGTCGCGCGATTTCACATAGGGCGGGTTGCCGATGATGGTGTCGAACTTTTCCGCTTCAGGATAGGCAAAAAAATCCTGCGCCTTTGCATCCGGCGGGCAGATGGCAGCATCGATTTCGATTGCCACACAGCCCGGCAGTCGAGACGAGAAGGCCCCGTCACCGCAGGCGGGTTCGAGTACACGGCCATGGTTCCGGCGCAAAGCGAGCATGCGCTCCACCACTTCGGGCGGGGTGAATACCTGGCCGCGATGGGCAACATCGAGGACTGGGAACATAGGCTATAGAGGTAGAATTGCGGGTTTTTCCAAGCCTGGCTAATTGTTGTAAGCGGCCGGCGCAATCCGAGAGGCTGAGTCAATGCTGGTCGCGTCAAATATTACCATGCAGTTCGGGGCCAAGCCCTTGTTCGAGAACGTCTCGGTCAAGTTCGGCGATGGCAATCGCTATGGCCTGATCGGGGCCAACGGCGCCGGCAAAACCACGTTCATGAAAATCCTCGCCGGCATCCTCGAGTCGTCGGGCGGGAATGTCGCCCTCGACAGCGGCGAGCGCATGGCCTTCCTCAGGCAGGACCAGTTCGGCTTTGAGGAAGTGCGGGTGATGGACGTGATCCTCATGGGTCACGCCGAGATGTGGGCCTGCATGCAGGAAAAGGATGCGATTTACGCCAATCCGGACGCGAGCGAAGAAGACTACATGCACGCTGCGGAACTGGAAGCAAAGTTCGCCGAATACGATGGCTACACCGCCGAATCGCGCGCCGGTGAACTATTGCTTGGGGTGGGCATCCCGATCGAACAGCATACCGGCCCGATGCGCGAAATCGCGCCCGGCTGGAAGTTGCGCGTGCTGCTCTGCCAGGCCTTGTTCGCCAATCCGGACATCCTGCTGCTGGATGAGCCGACCAACAACCTCGACATCAACACCATCCGCTGGCTCGAGAACGTCCTCAACGAGCGCAACAGCTCGATGATCATCATTTCCCATGATCGTCACTTCCTGAACCAGGTCTGTACCCATATGGCCGATCTGGATTACGGCCGTATCCAGATCTACCCCGGCAACTACGACGACTACATGGAGGCGTCGACCCAGGCCCGCGCGCAACTGACCAAGGACAACACCAAGGCCAAGGAAAAAGTCGCCGAGCTGCAGGAGTTCGTGCGTCGTTTCTCGGCCAACAAGTCCAAGGCACGCCAGGCCACCAGCCGCGCCAAACAAATCGAGAAGATCAAGGTCGAGGACATGAAGCCCTCGTCACGCCAGTATCCGTGGATCCGCTTTGACTACGACGAGAAGGAAAAGCTGCACCGCCATGCAGTCGAAGTTGAAAAGCTCAATTTTGCGTACGAAGAAAAGACGCCGGTCATCAAGAACTTCAGTATCACCATCGACGCCGGCGACAAGGTTGCGATCATCGGCGAAAACGGCGTCGGCAAAACCACGCTGCTACGCTTGCTGGCAGGTACAGCGTTGGGCGGCCTCGAAGCGCAATTCGGCAAGGTGAAGTGGGCCGAAAAGGCCAAGCCGGGTTACTTCGGGCAGGACCATACCGAGGATTTCGCCAGTGGCGAAGCGCTGACCGACTGGATCAAGCAATGGGTGCGTGAAGGCGGCTACGAAGGTGGCGATGTCGAGACGCTGATTCGAGGCACGCTGGGCCGGCTGTTGTTTGGCGGCGACGACGTGAAGAAATCAGTCAAGGTAATTTCCGGCGGCGAGCAGGGCCGCATGCTGTTCGGCAAGCTGATGCTCCTGCGTCGCAATTTACTGCTGATGGATGAGCCGACCAATCACCTCGACATGGAATCGATCGAATCGCTCAACACCGGCCTTGAAAAATTCGCCGGGACGCTGGTGTTCGTGTCGCACGATCGCGAGTTCGTCTCTTCGCTGGCGACGCGCATCATCGAGATCCGCCAGGACCGGACCATCGTCGATTATCGCGGTACTTACGAGGAATACCTTGCCAGCCAAGGCATCGAATAAAGCCGGATGATTCTTTTACGCAATCTCTCTTTCGGCCGTGGCAGCCGCATGCTGGCCGAGCGCGCCAGCCTGCAGTTGCATCCGGGCTGGAAAATCGGCCTTACCGGCGCCAATGGTTCGGGCAAGTCCTCTTTCTTTGCGCTGCTTCGACGCGAAATGCAGCCTGAGGCGGGCGATCTGGAAATTCCCGCCGTCTGGGCCGTCGCGCATGTGGCTCAGGACACGCCGGCACTGCCGGACCAGGCGCTGGAGTTTGTCCTCGATGGCGACACGGAGCTGCGCCAGATCGAACGTGATCTGCAGGTGGCAGAAGAAAATCACGACGGCGAGCGTATCGGCTCGCTGCACATGCGCTATGGCGAAATCGACGGTTACTCGGCCAAGGCGCGCGCTGCCGAATTGATGCACGGGCTCGGTTTCTCCGACGCCGATTTCGCGCGGGCCGTGTCCGAGTTCTCCGGCGGCTGGCGGGTGCGCCTGAATCTGGCGCGGGCATTGATGTGCCGCTCCGATCTGCTGCTGCTCGACGAGCCGACCAACCACCTCGACCTCGACGCGGTGCTCTGGCTGGAAACCTGGCTCAAGCGCTACCAAGGCACGCTGGTATTGATTTCGCACGATCGGGATTTCCTCGATGCGGTCGTCGATCACGTGCTCAACCTCGAACAACAGGAACTCAAGCTCTACACCGGCAACTACAGCACCTTCGAGCGCACTCGCGCCGAACGGCTGGCCCTGCAGCAGGGCATGTATGAAAAGCAGCAGCGCGAGATCGCCCACCTGCACAGCTACATCGAGCGCTTCAGTGCCAAGGCCACCAAGGCGCGCCAGGCGCAGAGCCGGATCAAGGCTCTGGCGCGGATGGAAGAGGTTGCTGCCGCCCATGTCGACACGCCTTTCACCTTCCGCTTTCGCGATCCGAAGGCCAGTCCCGATCCGCTGCTTACTGTGCATCAAGCGTCGGCGGGTTATCGAGATAATGACGGAGTTGCAAAGATCATCGTCGGCGATATCAAGCTCACGGTACGTCCTGGCGAGCGCATCGCACTACTCGGCGCCAACGGTGCCGGCAAATCGACGCTGATCAAGTTCCTCGCTGGTGAAATGAAACCGTTGTCTGGCGAACGGCTGGAAGGCAAAGGTCTCGCCATTGGCTACTTCGCCCAGCACCAGCTCGAACAATTGCGCCCCGACGAATCGCCGATGTCTCACATGATCCGGCTTGAGCGCGACATTGGTGGCAATGCACGTGAACAGGACCTGCGCGATTTTCTCGGCGGGTTCGATTTTCGCGGCCCGGGCGCCGAATCCCCCTGCGGACGCTTTTCCGGCGGCGAGAAGTCGCGCCTGGCACTGGCGCTGTTGATCTGGCAGCGCCCCAATTTGTTGCTGCTTGACGAGCCGACCAATCACCTTGATCTCGAAATGCGTGAAGCGCTGACGCTGGCGCTGCAGGAAACGGATGCCGGTGTGATCCTCGTCTCGCACGATCGACACCTGCTGCGTACCACGGCCGATATCTTGTATCTGGTCGGCGACGGCAAGGCGCAGATCTACGATGGCGACCTCGACGATTACGCCAAGCTGCTAGCCAGCCAGAAAACCGAGCAAAAGGCCGCGCAGCGCAGCGAAGCAAAAAAGCCTTCGCGCCGCGAGGCGCGGGCTAACGAAGCTGCAGATATGGTTACTGCCGAGCAACGCAAGCCTCTGCAGAAAGAAGCTGAGAAGCTGGAAAGGCAGATCGCTGGTTGGCAGGCAGAGAAGGTTTTGCTCGACGCGCGTATTGCCGATCCGGCCCTGTATTCGAGTCCGGATCGCAGCTTGCTCGACCAGTTACTGAAGCGACAGACGGAGCTGGTGAAGTCGATCGAGTCGGCCGAAGCCAACTGGCTGCAGACGCAGGAAGCGCTGGAAGCGCTTTAGACACAGGTTGCGCAGGTCATGAAGTCGTTAGAGACCCGAATTGCGTTGATTGACGTACTCAAGGTCGTTGCCATGCAGCTCATCGTGCTGCATCACATGGCTTCCTATGGTCCGCTGGCCGAAGCGGTGCGCGTGCTGTTTCCCGAATCGATCTTCTGGCTATACGATCACGGGCGGATTGCGGTCCAGGTCTTTCTGGTGATTGGCGGCTATCTGGCAGCACGCGTTCTGTCGCCGCACGGTGAGCCTTTCCGCGGCGGTCTGGCGACGACCCTAATCAATCGTTACCTGCGTCTGACACCGCCCTACATGGTTGCCATCCTGCTGGCTGTTGCCTGTGCCGCATTTGCACGGAAGTGGATAAACGATGAAGACTTCATTCCCGCTGCGCCCCTGCTTCGACAATGGCTGGCCCACGTCTTCCTGTTGCACGATCTGCTCTCCTACGAAGCGCTTTCCGCCGGTGTCTGGTACGTTGCCATCGATTTTCAGCTATTCGTTCTATTGGCTGCGCTGCTCTGGCTAAGCGCAAGGTTGAGTCGCTTTTCGAGGAGGGCTCAAGGTGTTGGTGTCACTGGTGTGCTGCTGCTCAGCATTGCTTCGCTGTTTTGGTTCAATCGAAACCCCGATTATGACATCTGGGCGATGTATTTTTTTGTCGCCTATGGCCTCGGTGCCGTGACCTACTGGTCGGGCAAGGGCAGTACAAGCCTGTTGCTCGCATTGCGCCTGCTGTGGCTGATAGTCGGGCTCGCCTTGCTGCTGGATTTCCGTTGGCGTCTGCTGCTGGCGCTAATGACCGCACTGGCTTTGCATCTGACGCAAAACAACCCCCTGCCCCTGAGTTGGCGCCTGCCTCATTGGATTCATGTGCTGGCACATATGTCCTACGCCTTGTTCCTGCTGCACTTCCCTATTTATATGCTGGTCAGTGCGCTGTTCGTCAAATACGGCCTGCTTGGCGGACCGTGGAGCGGCATGGCAGGGCTCATCGTGACGTGGTTGCTCAGCGTTGTTGCTGCCTACTTTCTGCACCGATGGGTTGAATTGACGGCCGGTCGATTGAGAGTTGGTCTGCCGGGAAAGTGGCGTAGGCCGGACAGCACTGTAAAGACTATTCCGGCCGACAATCGCCGGTGAAGCCTCAGTTGGGATTGAGAGCGGCTCAGCAGATAATGGGGCATTGAGAAAAAGGAACTGATATGGGTCTACTGGTCAACATCATTGCCGCCGAGGAAGACGAGCTCGAAGCCATCGCCGAGTCGGAACATCCGATCGACCAATGGAGCGGCATCGAGGCACGAGACATCGATGCCGCAAAACTGGCGACGCTGCACTGCCTGCTGACGGATGATGATTTCGAACAGGCGCAGGCTGCCTACGATCCCGTCTTCGCCAACGACTACGATGGCGTGCTGGTCGTGCGTATACCCGATGAAGTGATCGAGAGGCTGGCCTGTCTTGAAGAAGAGGCGCTGGAACTGGTGGGCGAGGAGCTCGCGGCCAGCGAAGAGTTCGAGCTGAACAACTGGTCGGTGGAAGAGGTGCAGGCCTTTGTCATCGAACTCGGCGATCTGGCTCGCCTTGCCGATTCACAGGGGCAAGCCTTGTTTGCCTGGATGCATCCTCTGCGCACCTGAAACCGCGCTCTGCGGCAGGCACTGAGCGGCTGTCTGCGGCTCAGACAATATCGAGGTGCTGGATGCCGTCGTGGACGTCCTTGTCTTTCG
>WBXD01000045.1 GCA_008932935.1 Verrucomicrobiota bacterium | reverse complement strand
TCCCATGATCCATGGGGCTGCAGCCGCTCCTCAGCTGGCGCAGTTCCGTTAGGACATTCTGATGTCCGATCGGACGCCAGAATGTCCTAACGGTTTGATAGGTCCATTACCCCAGCAGTGGGTGCCGCTAGGCGCAGATATCGACAGCCCGCTTGACCGGCACTGCGGGTGCGGCAAAGCATAAGTTATGGGTTTGGTGACTCACCCCTAGCAGGTGCTTTTTAGGTTGATAAGCCGATGAGATCTGCCTAACTGAGCATCCGCCGTTTTTTCAAGCCCGCCTCATTGCCACGCTCATGAGCCAGGATGCCGCCAAGCGCCCCGTTGCCCCCCCCCCGCAAGCCGCCGCTGCCGCCGCTGCCGGCGCCAGCGGGCCCGCACTGCCCGACTGGGTGCCGATGGGCTGCGAGCACGACCCGAAATTTGCCTGTCGCGTGATGGCCGGGGTGGCAGCGGGCGCTGCGAGCACCACCCATCCGCCACCCGCCAAACGCCGCAAGCTCAGCCTCGACGATTACACCCAGGGCGTGCTGGCAGCGGATATCGGCATTCTGTCGCGGGCTATCACCTTGGTGGAAAGCCAGCACCCGAGCCACCAGGCACTCGCCCAACAACTCCTAACCCGCCTGCTGCCCCATACCGGCCGCTCAATCCGCGTCGGCATCACCGGCGTACCGGGTGCCGGAAAGAGTACCCTCATCGAAACCCTCGGCTGCCTGCTCTGCGACCAGGGCCACCGCCTCGCCGTACTCGCCGTGGATCCATCCAGCTCGGTGAGCGGCGGCAGCATCCTCGGCGACAAGACGCGCATGGAAAACCTCGTGCACCAGCCACGCGCCTACATCCGCCCCTCACCCTCCAGCGGATCACTGGGCGGGGTCGCACGCATGAGTCGCGAGACGATGTTGCTGTGCGAGGCCGCCGGCTTCGACGTCATCTTGGTGGAAACCGTCGGCGTCGGCCAAAACGAAATCACCGTCCGCTCGATGGTGGATTTTTTCCTGCTCATCATGCTCGCCGGCGCCGGCGACGAACTCCAAGGCATGAAAAAAGGCGTCATCGAAATCGCCGATTTGTTAGCCGTGAATAAGGCCGACGGCGACAATATTCAGCGGGCCAAGCTCGCCGCCGCCGAGTCCAACCGCGTGCTTGGCTTCCTGCAACCGGCCACTCCCGGGTGGCAAACCCGTGCCACGATCTGCTCCGCCCATGAGCCCGCGACCCTCGCGGACTTGTGGGGCATCATCGACCAATTCGTCCTCGCCACGGGTGAGTCCGGGGCCTTTGCCGCACGCCGCGAGCGCCAAGCGGTGGCGTGGATGCACGCGATGATCGAGCAAGAACTCCACCACCGGTTCTTCCGCGACCCACGCGTCCAACAACTCCTGCCAAGCCTTGAGCAGCAAGTCGCCTCCAACCAAATCCCCGCCGCCACCGCCGTCCGCCAACTCCTCGCGGAAGAAGACACGACACAAGACACAAGACACCAGAGTCAGGAGAAGATGTAAGAAGCGCCGCGCACGCTACTCTTGTCTTGGGTCTTAGAGCGCAGCGGTCTTGGGTCTTAGAGCGCAGCGGTCTTGGGTCTTAGAGCGCAGCGGTCTTGGGTCTTAGAGCGCAGCGGTCTTGGGTCTTGGAGCGCAGCGGTCTTGGGTCTTAGCTCACCAATCCGCTCCCAACCCGTGGCGGGCCGCCAGTTCTAGCAATTCCTGGCGCATTGGCCATTCGTCCGGGCGCTCGCTGGTGGTGTGGCGGTGGCTGGCACCCTTGAGGGTCATGCAACCGGTGTTGTCGCCGATGAGGCTCACGGCCGCGACTTCCTGAGGGCTGAGACGCAAGTCTGGCAGACGTGCAAACTCGCGGATTTTACCTTCGATCGGGCGGGCCGCAGCGGTGCTTTCCTGCATGAATGTCGGCACTACGCTCGCCACCGCCGGTTGGCTGAGGTTCCAGATCGAGGCAAATTCCAACAATGTTAGCCCATGTTGGTTAGCGAATGGGCGCATCCGTACGACCTTGGCCAGGGCCGCCTCGACCCAGCCCTCGGGCCGGAACGTGCGGTGATCGCCGGGCTTAAATGCATGGCCGGCACTCAGATCGCCATGAAATACTCCGCCGTAATCCACCACCCGCGTGAGCACCTTGATGCCGTGGCGTTCGCACGCCGGCAGCGTCAGGCCCACCGGCCACGGTTCCAGCGGATTCAATATCAGCATCGCCCAATTCATGAGCTCGCCGAACTTCTCAAAGCATGCGAGCAGATCCAAGGTGAAGCCATTGGCCGGCCCCGGAGCAATTCCGAGTTGGCTGGTGAGCCCCTCATCCTTCACCGCCTGCAGCGCCTGCCATACCGCTTCGCTGGTAAATCCGCAGTTGTCTGGGTTGTGCAGCATCAGCAGGTCAAAGTGATCGGTCGCGCAACGCTCCAACGAGCGACTCGTCGCCATTTGCACATACCCTGCGTACTCGTCCACCCCGCGCAATGCCGCGTCGGTAAAGCGTGGGTAGCCGCGGCTGCCCTGGCGCTGGCCGTGATAAAAATCATGACCGATCATGCCCACTAGGCAGTACGTATCGCGCGGCACGCCCTGCAGCGCTGATCCTAACAATTCGTCAGCCTTGCCGTTGCCATAGACATCGGCGGTGACAAAGGTGCGGATGCCCGCCTCGTAGGCCGAGCGGATGCAACCGCTAAAGCGCTCCTCGCTGAGGGTTTCTCCGAAGTGCATGAAGCGGCCGCCGCTCCATGTGCCGTAAGCTGTCGTGGTTGGTTCCATGAGTGAAAAAAAAGAATTTTTGATCGATGTGCGTGCCTGTCCTAAGGCCTCCGTGAGTTCCGGTCAATCTGAAAGTCATTCATAGCGACGGATATAACCTCTATGGGCGTGGATTGTGGCGGCGCTCTATGCGCGTCGATGCGCTAGGCTCGTTGGCACATCGGCGGTCGCAGACCGCCGATGTGCCACAATCCGTCTCAGAAACCATGCGTCAGTTATTATTGAGCCTGGCGATGGCCTCGTCGAGGCGGTGGCGTGCATTGGCCAAATCGGTGGTGAGGGCGCGGAGGCGTTCGTCGCGCAGCGCGACGGCAGCCTGCCAGGTTTTGAGTTGCGCTTCGCAGGTGGCGAGCTGTTGGTTCTGCACGGCCACCTGGGCATCGCGTTGGGCCAGCAGTTGGCCGCTGGCGGCGAGTGCGTGTTGCAGCGAGGCGATGGACTCCTTGAGCATGGCCTGTTCGCGCTCCAACGTTTCGGCGCGTTCGCGGGTGGCGGCGCTTGCGTCCTGGGCGGCAACCCAACTGGCTTGCAAGTCGTCGATGCGGCCGACCAGCGTGCGCTCCTTGCGCCATTGCAAAACTAACAGCAGCCCCAGAATCACGCAACCCGCCGCATTCACCAGCATCAAACTCCGCCCGTTCACGGCCCCGCCTCCTTGGTTTCGAAGCCGACTTTTTCGATGCCTGCCTCCCGCACCGCGTCCAGCACCGCCATCATTTGTTTGTAGCGGGCTTCCTGGTCGGCTGAGATGAGCACCCGCGCCTCCGGCGGCAGGTTTGCGTGCTTGAGCCGGGCGGTGATTTCCGAGGGAGTGACCACTTGCCGGTCCCAGGTGATCACGCCGTGGGCATCCACCGCAATTTGCACCGGCGGCGGCTGGGTTTGGGCGCTGCCGCTGGCCGCCTCCGGCAAGCGCAGCGGCACCCGCTGCAATTGGGTCATGCTCAAGCTCACCAGCATGAAGGCGGCGAGCAAGAAGAACATGATGTCGATCAAGGGGACCACCTCGATGCGGGCCTCATCGCCCTCATCGTCGCTCAAAGCGCTGTGGAGTTTCACTGGCATCGGTGTTCTAGCGGGGTGGCCGCAAGCCCGCGGCAAAGGCTTCCACATCGCAACCGTGCTCCTTGGCCGATTTTACCAACAACTCGCTGTGGTTGATCCAGCGCTCCAGCGAACCCCGCAACACCGACACACGCTTGCGAAAAAAATTGTACGGCAACAGGCAGCAAATCGCGATGGCAATCCCGCAGGCCGTGGCGATGAGCGCCTCCGCTATGCCTCCAGATACTTTCGCTGCCGCCAATTGCTCGGCTCCCACGAAGGAAAACGAACGCATGATTCCAACGACTGTTCCAAACAACCCAAGCAAAGGTGAGAGGGTAATTAAAGTGCTCAGGACCCACATGCGAGCCTCGGCTTTCTCGATGAGATGGGTGGCGTGCAATTGCATGGCGGCGAGCATCGAGGTGTGGGCATGGGTCATGCCCTCGCGCAGGTTGAGCAAAAATGGGTCAGACGTGCCCTGCCCCAGTTGCCAAGCGGTAGCGAAGTCACCGGTGCCTAGCGCCTCGCGGGCCCGCTCCTGGTCGGTGGCGCGGATGCAGCTTTGCAGGCGCAACCACCAGAGGATCCGGTCCAGCAGCACGCAGAGGGCCAGGAACGAGGTGGCGACGATGGGCCACATGACCCAGCCCCCTTTGAAAAACGTTTCGACGACGATATTGGCGATCACGGGTTGGGGCTATTTAAGTTTGAAATCAATTTGGCGCTGAAGCTTCATCACGCTGCCGGGCGGAAATGTCCAGCGGCGCACGGTCGTGACCGCCTCGTTGTTGAGCAGCGGCCACGCCGACGACTCCTTGGCAAAGGCCGAGAGCACCCTGCCATCGATCCCTACCATGAACTCAACAAGTACCGAACCGCTCTGGCCCTTGCGGCGAGCTTCTGCCGGATAGATCGGCGGCGGCATTTTGCCCGCCGCCATGCGCGAGGCTGCCCCGGCACCCGTGTCGCCTGCCGCCGTGGCGCTCGAGCTGACCTGCGATTTGCCCGCACGCCGTGGCGGCAGCGCGGCAGCCAGTTCCGGCACCTCCGGCAGAGGCAGCAAGTCGGCGAGTTCCGGCAACCCAGGTGCTGCGGGCAACGCCTCCGGCGGCAGTACGTTCGCCACTTCGGGGACCGCCTCGCTGGCGGTGGCGCTGGCCGCAGGTGCGCCAAGGGAAATTTCCGGCACGCTCAAAACGGCAGCCGTTTCGCCGTAGCGCGACGATGTGGCCGGCGCGTGCCAGACGGGCAACAGCCACGCAACGCCGTTCAAGCCCGTGAGGCCCAACCAAAGGGCGAGGGTGGCTATGTTGATTGCGTAAACCAAGGAACTCATGCGGGGACACCGCAATCTGCCAAATCCCTCCCCCAATGACAACCCCTCAGCCAAAAATCGCCCTGTGGCCGTCTCAGCGCATGTTGAATAACCAGTACAGAGTGACACAGTACAGAGTGACAGATAAATTATCGTCCTGCTCCATACTCGCCCCGGGTTCGGGGCTTGCGTCTGTGTCCCGGCCCGCTAATCCTCGTCGATGTGCAGGCGCAGGGGCGGAGGCAGGCTGATTTTCTCCTCGCCGTCGCCCACGTCGAGGCTGTCGAGCACATTGGTGCGGCGGCGCATCAGCCCGGCATCCCTGGAGACGGCGGCGGAGCTGGGAACTTCGGCGTGATAGGGGTCGTTGCCAACGACGAAAGGCTCCTTGGGCACCACCGGCGCCACGTCGAGGGCGGGCAGGGTGGCAAGGCCGTCGCTGGCAGAGCCGGAATGGATGCTGCAATAGGCGGGCGACTCGGTGCCGCGGCGGAAGGATTCGGTGACGGTGGTGGAACGGGAGCGGAGTTTACTGCTGGCCTTGTCTTCGGCCATTTCCTGACAGAACTGGGTGGCGCGCTGACCCGACACACTGCACACTGGCACTTCGACGAGATTATCGGGTGCTGCGATTTCCCCGCCGCCAAAGGCCGGCGCCGCTGCATTCATCGCCGCCTGCCAGACGGGCAGCGCCAAGTCGCGGCTGAACGCGCCCGGATAGATCGGGCCCGCCCCGGCTTGCAGAAACCCGGTCCACACGCCGCAGGCGACGCGCTTGTTGTAACCCAAAAACCAGGTATCGGAAAAATCATGGGTGCTGCCGCCCTTGCCCGCCCCGGGGAACGGCTTTTCGAGCAATTTATCCAATGCCCCGGCGGCGCTGCCGCGCAGGCATGCCCCAGCCAGCATGCTGTGGATTTGCCAGGCAGTGGCCGGATCGACCGCCTGCCGCGCCGTCACCGGCGGATAATCGCGGCGATAGATGACGTGGCCCTGGGCATTTTCGACGCGGTCGAGATAGACGAGCTTGGCAGGGCCGAGTTTGCCGCCGCAGCCGAAGGCGGCGATGGCGGCGACGGCTTGTTTCATCGACGCCTCCTCCCAGCCGACACACAGGCGCTGGAGCAACTCGGCGCGTTCCATGGGGAAACCGAAGACCGCCCCGATCTTGGCGATGCGTTGCAGGCCAACCAAGCTGCCGAAGCGCACGGTGGCGGCAATTTTCGAATTTTCGAAGGCGCGGCGGGCGGTTATTTTGCCATCGTAAGTTGGCGCGGCCACCTCCATCCCCCATTCGCCCAAAATCCCCTCGCGACCGCCAACCATCACCGCACGGTTGTCCATCGCCTCATCCTCCACCAGCGTGGCTGGCGTCTGGCTGCCGCTGAGGCCCGCAGCGTACAAAAACGGAAAAAACGCGGTGCCCAGCGGCCGCTTGCCAAACTCGATGAAGTCGTAGGGCACCTGCGCGTAATCGCGACCGCCGACGTGGGCCAGCACTTCGCCGGAGTCGTGCTCGACCATCAGCACCGCCCCTTGCAGGTATTCCGGCGGTTCGCTGGCCCCCTTGTGATAGTCGGCATATTTCGGGTGGGAGTAGGCGGGTTGGGCTTCGGCATGTGCTAGGGATTCCAACAGCGCCTGCTCAGCCGCATCCTGCGCCTCCTTCAAAATGGTGGTGTGGATCTTGCAACCGCCGGCGGCCAGCACGTCCTCATCGAGTGCCTCATCGATCTTGAGCGCTTGGGCCACCGCTTCGGCGATGCGCTCGTAGAGGTGGGAGGTGCCGCGGCGCAGCGGTTGTGGATTGAGCGTGAGCGGCAGGGATTTGTAGTGATCGGCGTCCTTGGCGCGGAGAAACTTTTCCTCGACCATCCGGGTTAGCACATAGTTGCGGTGCTCGCGGTTGATTTCCGGATGATTCATCGGCGAACGCCCGGTGGGATTCTTGATCAGGGTGACCAGCGAGGCGCACTCGCTGACCGTTAGCTTCTTGGGCTCCTTGCCGAAATACCCGAGCGAGGCGGAGCGGATGCCGTGGAAGCCGCTGCCGAAGTAAATGCGATTAAGGTAAAACTCGAGAATCTCACGCTTGCTGTAGCGGTGCTCAATGCGCATCGCGAGAAACGCCTCGACGAGCTTGCGCTGAGTGGTCGTCTCGCTGCGCTGGACGGCTTCATTCTTGAGGTTGTAGGCATTGCGGGCGAGCTGCTGGGTGATGGTACTGGCCCCCTGTTTTGAGCCCTGGAGGTTGAGCTTGGCGGCCCGCACGATGCCGATGTAGTCCACGCCTTTGTGGGTGAAAAAGCGCGAATCTTCGCCGGCGCAGAGGGCGTCGATGAGGATTTGCGGGACCTCGCTGATGGGGATGATGCTGCGGTTTTGGACGAAGATGCGGCCGATTTCCTTGTTGTTGCGGTCGAGAATGATGCTGGGCACCTCGAGCACGTTGATGCGCTCGAGGTCGTAGGTGGTGGCGCGCAGGCGAAACTCGCGGGTGTAGCGCTCGGCGAACACGTAGCCGATGGCAGCGCCCACGGCGCCGAAGATCAGGCCGGCAAGGATCAAGCCCAGCAAAAACCCTTTGCGCTTGTAGAAACGGCGCTTCTTGCGGATGTTCCGGGGTCTGATTGGATAATTCGCCATGCCTGATTCCCACCCATCACCGCTGGTTTGCGCGGCAACACGCAACGACATTTATACGAGCGCGGACATTTCCGCAACCCCCACGTTGTGCGGGTTGCTCCAAGCGCGCATCGCGGTAAACGGGCCACTGGATTTCGCCCCATTCATGGCCGCCGCCTTGTACCATCCGGACCTCGGCTACTACGCACGGTCTGCCCGCCAGGTCGGTCGCGGCGGGGATTTTTTCACCAGCGTGAGCGTGGGACCACTGTTTGGGGAGCTGCTCGCACGGCGTTTTGCGCGCTGGTGGCAGGAGGCAGGACGGCCGCCAAATTGGCGACTCATCGAGAGCGGTGCCCACGATGGCACGCTCGCTGCGGACATTCTCGGTGCCTTGCATCGGCTCGAACCGGCGGCCTTTGCCGCGCTCGAATATGCCATCCCTGAACCTCTGCAGCTCCTGCAAGCCGCCCAACGCCAAACTCTCCAGACTTTCGCCCAACGCGTCCGCTTCCTAGCAGATCCGGCAAAGCTGGCGCAGCACCCGTTGCCAGGTATCGCCTTCGGCAATGAACTGCTCGACGCCCTGCCCTGCCAAGTAATCGAGTGGCAGGCCGATGGCTGGCACCTGTGCCGAGTCGGCTGTGACGCAGACGGACGGTTTTATTGGGACACCCAGCTACCAGTGAGCGACCCGGCGCAGCTCGCCGCCCTAGCCCCGCTGGGCGACGAATTTCCCATAGGTTACCGCAGCGAACTGCGGACCAACTACCGCGGGTTTTTCGCGCCGCTGCTGGCCGGGTTGTCGTCCGGCCTGCTGCTATGGCTAGACTACGGCTTCGCTCGGCCTGAGTACTACCACCCGGCTCGCCACCAGGGGACGCTGAGAACATTTTGCCGTCACCGTGCCGCGGATGACCCGCTGCTGGATCCCGGAGCCTCCGACATCACTGCCCACGTCGATTTCACCGCTGTGACCGAGGCCGCCATGACCCTCGGCTGCCGGCCACTGGCTTTCCTTAGCCAAGGGCCATGGCTCACCGCAGTCGGCCGCGACTGGCTGCTCGCCATGGAGGGTCGGCCGGATGCCAGCCTGCTGCGGCAATTCACCACCCTCACCCACCCCGCCCACCTCGGCAGCCGCTTCCATGTGCTGGAGCTCGCTTGGAACGATCCGGCACCACCGCCCCCACTCATGGATGCCGCACTCGCCAGCAAGCTGGCTTGGCCTGGCGGTGGCGAGCCACCGCACTCAAGGAGTGGCGGTTGCTAACCGCCATGGGCCATGGATAGCGCAAGGGCCGTCGCATGGCGGCTTGTTCTTGCCCGTCCCATGGGCTAGGGGGCAAGCTGCCCCCGCTCCTTGACGCCCGCACTCGCCAGCAAGCTGGCTGGTGGCCTGGCGGTGGCGAGCCACCGCACTCAAGGGAGCGGCGGTTGCCAACCGCCATGGCCCATGGATAGAGCAAGGGCAGCCGCATGGCGGCTTGCTCTTGCGCGTCCCATGGGCTAGGGGGCAAGCTGCCCCCGCTCCTTGACGCCCGCACTCGCCAGCAAGCTGGCTTGTGGCCAGGCGGTGGCGAGCCACCGCACTCAAGGGAGCGGCGGTTGCTAACCGCCGTGGGCCATGGATAGCGCAAGGGCAGCCGCATGGCGGCTTGTTCTTGCCCGTCCCATGGGCTAGGGGGCAAGCTGCCCCCGCTCCTTGACGCCCGCACTCGCCAGCAAGCTGGCTTGTGGCCTGGCGGTGGCGAGCCACCGCACTCCTGCGCGACTACGGCTTGAGCATGCTGGCCACCTCGCGGGTTGCGGCCTGAATATCGCCGGCTTGCAGCAGTGCGGAAACCATCACGATGCGGCGAGCACCGGCGGCCTGCACCTGCGCGAGATTGCCGGGATGAATGCCGCCGATGCCAAACGCCGGGATGCGCGCACCGACGTCGCGCTCCATCGCCAGAATGTCGTCCAAGCCGATGGCCGGCCGCCCGGCCTTGGTCGGCGTGGGAAAAAGCGGGCCAAAGCCGATATAGTCAAACCCTTCCGCCAATGCGGCGCGGGCTTGCGCTAGGGAATGGGTTGAGCGGCCAACAAGCATGCCATCGCCTGTTAGCTTTCGTGCTGTGGCCAAGCTACCATCGTCCTGGCCGAGGTGAACACCGTCGGCGCCGAGCGCTGCGGCCAGCGCTAGGTGGTCATTGAGGATGAAGGGCACTCCGGCCGCTCGGCACAGCGGCAACACCCGCCGCGCAACGCCCTCGATCAGCGACAGTTCATGATTTTTCGCGCGGAGTTGCAGCAAATCCGCGCCCCCCGCCAGCAGCGCCGCGGTCACCCGTTCCGCCTCGACTGGCCTCACATAGCCAAGATCCAGAATGCAGTAGAGCCGGGCGGCGAACATGGGTTATGGGTTATAAGGGAAGAGGCACAGCCGCGCTATAGCTATATCCTCCGCTCTTCGATGAAGCGGGCAACCCAGCCGATATCGTAGGTGCCGGCGGCGAAATCCGGATGGGCGAGGATTTCCTGTTGGAAAGGGATGGTGGTTTTGATGCCGCGAATCATGAACTCACCCAGCGCGCGTTTCATCCGCGCCACGGCAATCTCACGCGTCGATCCCGTGACAATGAGCTTGGCGATGAGCGAGTCGTAGTGCGAAGGGACGGTATAGCCGGAGTACACATGGGTATCGACGCGCACGCCCTTGCCGCCGGGAGCGTACCACATGTCGATCGTGCCGGGGCTGGGGGCAAAATTATTATAGGGATCCTCGGCGTTGATGCGGCACTCGATGGCGTGGCCGCGCGGGGAGGACTTGTAAACGTGGTGGGACAGCGGTTCGCCGGCGGCGACTCTGATTTGTTCCTTGATGAGTTCGCAGCCCATAACTTCCTCGGTGATCGGATGCTCGACCTGGATGCGGGTGTTCATCTCCATGAAATAGAAATTCTCTGCGGCAGCATCGACGAGATACTCAATGGTGCCGGCATTCTGATAGTTGATGGCGCGAATGAGTTTCACCGACGCATCGCCCATCCGGGTCCGCAACTCGGGCGTGAGCAGTGGCGACGGGCATTCCTCAATAATTTTCTGGTTGCGCCGCTGCATCGAGCAATCGCGCTCCCATAGATGGACGAAGTTGCCATGCGAATCGCCGAATACCTGAAACTCGACATGATGCGGATTGATGACGAGCTTTTCCAGGTAGCACTCGCCATTGCCAAAGGCCACCAGCGCCTCGTTAGACGCGGCATAAAACAGGTTGATGAAATCCGCCTCGTGGAAACACGGCCGCATGCCGCGGCCACCACCACCGGCGGTGGCCTTGATCATCACCGGAAACCCGATTTGTTTGGCGGCGGCGAGGGCGGCGTCCGGATCGCGCATGATCTCTGAACCGGGGGTCACCGGCACGCCATGCGCCACGGCGGTGGCGCGGGCGGTGGCCTTGTCGCCCATCATGGCAATGATGTCGGCGGAAGGGCCGATAAAGGTGAAGCCGGAAGCGGTGCAGATTTGCGCGAAACGTGCATTTTCCGATAGAAATCCGTAGCCCGGATGTATCGCTTCGGCACCGGTGATTTCCGCGGCTGCGATGATCCGGTCGGGCATCAGATAGCTTTTCTTGCTCGGGCCCGGCCCGATGCACACTGCCTCATCGGCGAGTTGCACGTGCATGGAATCCACGTCGGCCTCCGAATATACTGCGATGGATTCGATGCCGAGTTCTCGGCAGGCCCGCACGATGCGCAGGGCAATTTCGCCACGATTGGCGACCAGGACGCGTTTGAACATGCTAGGGTGAAAGGATGGGGGCTGATTCTGTGAGCACGACCGCGCCTATCCGACGCGGAACAGCACATCGCCAAATTGCACCGGCGACCCGTCTTCGGCCACCACCGCACTGAGCGTGCCGGAGCACTCCGCTTTGATTTCGTTCATCACCTTCATCGCTTCGATGATGCAGAGGGTCTGGCCCACCGTGATGGCGTCGCCAACTCTCACTAGCGGTGGCGCGTCAGGTGAGTTTTTACTGTAAAACGTCCCCACCATCGGCGAGGTGATCTCAGTGCCTACCGGCGCGCTCGGCGCGGCAGGGGCGCTAGCCGCCACTCCGGCGGCGGCCACCGCTGCCGGCGCGGCGACGGCTGTCGGCAGGCTGGCTAGTAGGCTGCGCAACTCGTCCAGATCCGGTCCTTTCTTGAGCTTGAGGCGAAAGTCGTTGTGACTCAGGTCGAGGAGCGTGAGCTCGTGCTCATTCATGAGCTCGACGATGTTGCGAATTTCCTTGATGTCCACGGTGGAAGGGGCTTGGGGATGAGGTTGCAGGGCTGCGGCGGCGCACCAGAGCCCCCCCGCAAAGCGCGAACGCTGGCAGGGGTTGCGACAGCCGTCAAGCGGGAATCATAACGCCAATTAGACCCCGAGCATACCTTGACAAATGCGGCTTCGTGGTGGCTAGTCACGGGGGATCGAAACGAACATGCCGCACTGTTGGATATCACCAGTTTTGCAATGCATCGTGGGGGCTGGCTTGCTCTTCGGGCTGTCCTCGTGCGCCTCGGCACCGCACGGCCTGTCGGCGCAAACCCAGACGCCGCGCATCATGTACGAGTGGCACGACGACGGCGGACCCGGCGAACTGGCGGTTACGCTCGACCTCGCCGCGCAAACCGCCAGCTACACACGCGGTGGCCGGTCCATTGGCTGGTCATATATTTGCACCGGCAAGCCTGGCCATGCAACGGGCACGGGCCATTTCCGCGTCACCGAGAAGTTGGGCCTGAAGTATTCCGGCAGCTTTGGATGGTTGCAGGATGCGGCGGGACTGGTGACCAACGCCGATGCCACCCCAGCCACCCGGGTGCCCCCGGGTGAGGTTTACTTTCCCGCGCCAATGCCGCATTGGATGCGTCTCACCTCCACTGGCGTGGGCATGCATGGCGGCGTGATCCCGCACCCGGGGCTCAGCGCCTCTCATGGCTGCATCCGCCTACCAATGGATTTCGCGGAAAAATTGTACGCCGCCGCCAAGGTCGGCACCCCGGTGACCATCCTCGCCGGGGCGGATTCCTCCTGGCAGGACGCAGCTCTGGCGGCCACCCAGCGGCTGGAGGCGAGCGCAATGCCCGACATGGACGCCCCCGACGGTCGCGCTTGGTGATGGACGTTTTTTCATATTGGAAGACACCTGATAGCGCAGGAATCCGCCGTGCGCTAATTTGCCAATAAATCCTTGGCAAGGCCTACCGAGCAGATATTGTAGCGCCGACGCAGTTGTCCCTTGTTTCTAACTAATATTCACCGCGCAAGCCAACTCCTAGCAACCACTGCTGCACCTGCTTGACAGAACACCTTTCCGCATGACACCTACACCTCACATGATAGTTGCCGCTTTGGCACTGCTGACCCTTCACGGCCAGGCCCAAACGGCTTGGAAACCTGTGGAATCGAAGTTGACGACTCCCTGGACCGCCACCATCACGCCGTCCAACGTTCTGCCCGAATACCCACGCCCGCAGATGGAGCGCAAGGCATGGATGAACCTCAACGGCCTGTGGGACTTCGCCATCGCCTCCAAGCAGGCCCCCATGCCCGCATCCTATGCACAACAAATCCTCGTCCCCTTCCCCGTCGAGGCTCCCCTATCAGGCGTCGGCAAGCTCGTCGCTCCTGACCAGCGCATGTGGTACCGCCGCACGCTCGCCCTGCCCGCGGCCTGGCACAAAAAACGCGTGCTGCTCAACTTTGAAGCCGTCGACTGGGAGATGACCGCCATGGTCAACGGCAAACAAGTCGGTTCGCACAAGGGCGGCTATGATCCATTCTCCTTCGACATCACCGACGCCTTGAACGCCTCCGGCAATCAGGAACTTGTCGTTTCCGTGTTCGACCCGACCTCCGATGGCTTCCAACCCGTCGGCAAGCAGTCGATGAATCCCGGCGGGTGCTTCTATACCCGCTCCAGCGGCATCTGGCAAACGGTTTGGCTGGAAGCCGTGGCCCAAACGTATGTGAAAGAATATATCATCACCCCGGACCTCGATGCCGGCGTGCTGCACCTGACCGTCGAGTCCTCCACCCCCGGCGCGCAGGTCGAGGCCACGGCGCTCGACCACGGGAAAAAGATTGTGTCTATCAAAGGCAAGGCGGGCACGGAGATGCTGCTGAAGATTCCCGACGTAAAGACGTGGAGTCCCGACGCGCCGTTTCTGTATGACCTGGCGATCACACTTGCTGCGGACGGCAAGGTGCAGGACGAGGTGAAGGGATATTTCGGCATGCGCAAAATCGCCGTTGGCCCTGATGAAGCTGGCATCACGCGGATGCTCTTCAATAACAAGTTCCTGCTCCAGGTCGGTCCGCTCGATCAGGGGTTCTGGCCGGACGGACTGCACACGCCACCCTGCGAAGCCGCCATCAAATATGACTTGGAAACATTGAAAAAATATGGATTCAACATGCTGCGCAAACATATCAAGGTGGAGCCGCGCCGGTATTATTATTGGTGCGACAAGCTGGGGCTCATCGTCTGGCAAGACATGCCAGCCATGGCCCTGCGCGAGCCGAGCAACGAGGGCAAAGAAAACTTCGCGAAAGAATTGGAGCGGATGATCCTCACTCATTACAATGTGCCATCGATCATCATGTGGGTGCCATTCAATGAGGCCTGGGGCCAGCACGACACAGAAAAAACTGTGTCCGCAATCCGCAAACTCGACTCCTCGCGCCTAGTAAACAACGCCAGCGGCTGGGTGGATAAAGGCGTGGGTGACATTCTCGATGGCCATTCCTACCCGGAGCCGGCAGCCCCCAAGCCTGAGGCCAAGCGTGCCTCGGTGGCGGGAGAATTCGGTGGTCTTGGGTTTAACATCCCCGAGCATATGTGGGCCAATGGCAGCTGGGGCTACGTGAACTTTGATACGCGTGAAGCATTAAACAAACGTTATGAGGAAGTCTTCACTCATCTCCTCGAGCGGGTGAAGTCCCCCGGCATCAGCGCCGGGGTTTACACCCAAACCTCGGACATCGAACTGGAAAACAACGGTCTCATGACTTACGACCGCAGGATCCAAAAAATCGACCCGGCAGTGAGCATGGCGGCCGTGCACGGATGGCTGGCACCCGAGCCCGTGCTCGACGCCGACAAGTTCATCGATGAGCTCGCCGTGGAACTGCGCACCCTCAGCCAAGGGTCTGATATCCGTTATACCCTCGACGGATCCGAACCTACGAAAACCTCGACCCGCTACGAAACACCCGTCACTCTGACTAAAAGCTGCACCCTCACCACCCGGGCATTTTACCCGGGCAATGGCGTGAGCCGGGTGGTCGCCTACAAATATCAGAAAAGCCCAGCGCAAAAGGCCACCCCGACCGAGGGAACCAAGCCCGGATTGTTTCTGAGTTATTATGAAACCGCCGCCGATGCCACAGCCATCCCCGATTTCAAGACCCTCAAGCCAACCACCCATTTGGTCGCCGCTACGGTCGGGTTGGAGCGGGCCACGCGGGCGGAGAATTTCGCGCTGCATTTCGAGGGCTGGTTTAGCGCTGCCAAATCCGGATCCTATACCTTTTACCTCACCTCATTCAAAGGGTCGCGCCTGCAACTCGGCGGCGAAATCGTAGTGAACAACGACAGCCCGAATGCGCCGCAGCCGCGCCACGGCTGCGTGACCCTGGAAGCCGGAATGCACCCATTGGTGCTCGACTACTTCCAGTCCAATGGCGGCAAGGATTTGCGACTGGAATATACCGGCCCGGGCATCCCGCGCCAAGCGGTACCCACCAGCGCCTTCTCTCATAAAAAGTCTGCCTCGGTCGCCTGCCTCGCACCCACCATGGTCGGCTTCACGCCAAAGTTCCTCGGCGAAACCCTCATGACACTCGCCTGCCCCTATCAGGACGCACAAATCCGTTATACGCTCGATGGCAGCGAACCCGGCATCAACTCCACTCTCTACTCCGCCCCGGTCAAACTCTCCGCCGCCACCACCGCCAAAGCCCGCGCCTTCGCCGATGACATGACTCCCAGCCCGGTCACCACCATCGACTACCAACCGCTCACCACTCACCAGGCAGTCACTCCCGCCAATGCCAAACCCGGCATCCAGGCCGCCTATTACGAATTGGCAGACGCTCCTGACAAAATGCCGGATTTCGCGGCGCTCACGCCGCAGCGCACCGATGTGGTGGATAAGTTCGATGCCGAAAGCGTCCCTCGTCCCGAACGCTACGCCCTCAAGTATGACGGCTTCCTCAATGTGCCCGCCAGTGGCGTCTATGCCTTCCGCTTGGATGCTGACGATGAAGCCAGCCTGAAGATCGCCGGGGAGACGCTCATCGGCAAGGCCCATCACACCGACGCCGGCTTCGGCAAGAGCCCGCAGACGGGCGTGATCGCCCTCGAAGCCGGCTATCATCCGCTCTCGCTGCTTTACTATCAGAACACCGGCGGCCGCCGGATCTTCCTGGAAATCGAAGGCCCCAACCTCCCCAGGAGACCCATCGTAGGCACTATGTTGGCTCACTAACAGTGGAAACCACGCCTGCCGCTTGATCAAAACATGGGTGTTCACGGCGGCCAACGGTGGCTACCTGATAGGAACCTTTGATGGCAAGACCTTCACGACCGATGGGCAATCCACCCGGGCCGACTACGGTACCAATTACGATGCCGTGCAAACCTACAGCGACATTTCCGCCGCCGACGGGCGCCGGATCCAAATCTCGTG
>WBXD01000044.1 GCA_008932935.1 Verrucomicrobiota bacterium | reverse complement strand
CATCGGCGTAGTGGGCAATGGCATATCCCAGATAACAACCGATGGTTTCATAGATGGCGGCCGCCCGCGGATCCTCGGCTTGTTGGGCGAGTTGCACTTTAGCGAGTTGCTCGGGCAACGGCATCTCGCCAAAAGCAAAACCCGCGAGGGGTGCGAGGCGGGCGACTGCCTGCTGAGAGAAATACACGGCCCCGCATCCCCGGTCCCCAGACCATTCGTCGAGTGGCGCATCATCGCGAAAATCCACCGGTGCAAACGCGAGTTCGTTGAGCCAGGGCGTGATGTGACCGTTGACATCGACGTAGCCGGCAGCCTGCGACGTGCCCAGTGCCACGCCCAACACCTGGTTAGCCGACAGCCCCATCGAGCCGGCCAGGGCGGTGACCTCACCATCATTGGCGACCTCGAATGGGACGTTGTGCCAACGCTGCTTGAGGGAGGCAACGACCCGGCGGATCGATGTTTCAAATTTTTCTGGGCTCACGCCGCGAAACAGCGAGGCGGCGCATACTTCGTTGTTGATGTAAACCCCAGCTGCACTGCCGCCAATCGCATCCACCCGCGGCAGGTGCGCGGCGGCCCGACACAGCGAATCGTGGATCCCTTCGATATGATATGCCGGATCACTCTGAAAACACGGGTCCCACTCAACCTCTTCGGAAAACACGACGTTGCCATCAATGACCGCGGCACACTTGCGATCCGATCCGCCCAAGTCAAAGCCAATGCGGCAGCCATTCAGATTGCGACCGAGGGCCAGCGCGCATTCCTTGGCGGCCGGCAACTCGCCACACTGGACTGCCACCACGGTGAGCGCCTCCCCAAAAATTTGTCGGCCGATGAAGTCCCAGTCAAATTTCCGCGCGCCGCCTGCCGCATAGATCGCCCCCAGCGCCGCCGCCACCTCGGGTGCCCCAGCCACCAACAGCCGGTTGCCACCTTTTTGCCAGAGCAGGAACTTGCAGAGGCGCTCGACGTACTTGAGAGTGAGCACATCGTTGCCCCCGCCGCGCGATAACAGAGTATCCGACAAGCGAAATACCGTGCCGTCATCACGGCATAGCGCCATCTCCAAGGGCCGTCTCGCTGGATCCGCCACGACCTTGGCACGGTACGCACGGTTCCAAAGCACGGCGGGCACAAACCCCGGATCAAGCTCGGGCAAAAACTCGCAACTAATAGCAATTGACATGACAAGGTAGCGGCCAAAACGCCCCAAGCCTACTTCCCTCAGCCCAAAAAACCAAGCTGAAATCCAAAAATCTCTCACTCCTCGCCCGTGAGTTGGGCAAAGCCGCTGTACAATTTGGACGCCAGCGGCGGGCGGGCGGGCAGCAACTCGTCGCTGGTCAGATGCGCCTCACAGATTGTCCAGAATTCAGCCGGCTGGCAGCAACGCCGCACCGCATACTCAAACGCCGGATCCAGCCCGTGACTGATGTAGCCGAGCGTGCGCTTCATCCGCTGCACATGCCCCAGCGGCTCGTAGTACGGCGCTTCACGGGCGATTTCCTCCGACAACTCGCGGATGTAGCCGAGAAGATCCCGGTAGGTCGGCAGGATCGCCGAGCCCCCCTCGAAGGCTGTGCGCACTTGGCCGAAAATCCACGGATTGCGGATGGCTCCGCGGCCAATCATAAGACCCGCCGCAGCGCTTTGGCCGTGGTAGGCCAGCGCACTGGGGACATCGACGATGTTGCCATTGGCGATGACAGGACAGCTCAAGGTGGCCACCGCGGCGTGTACGCAGGTGGTGTCGACCGGTCCCTGGTACCCCTGGTGAACGGTGCGCGCATGAATCGTCAGCCCATCAATGGCATGGCGGCGGAAAATTTCCAGCAACCCCTCAAACTCGCCGCTGCCAAGGTAGCCCAAGCGGGTTTTCACCGTGAAGCGGCCGCCAATCGCCTCGCGTAACCCACCGAGCAAGCGGTTGATCGCCTCTGGGTCGCGCAGCAAGCCACCGCCCGCCGCCTTGCGGCACACAATGGGCGCCGGACAGCCAAGGTTGAGGTCGATCCCGGCGATCGGGTAGGCCGCCAGGGCTAGGGCCGTGCGCTGGAGGCTGGCCAGATCGGAACCAATCATTTGCGCGAATACCGGGCGGGCGGTTTGGTTCTCCGTAATGGTGCGCAGGAGGTGGGGGTTGAGGGTGGAGGCAGGGTGGACGCGGAAGTACTCGCAGACAAACCAATCGGGGAGACTGCGGCGGGCCAGCACACGCATAAAGGGCAGGTCGGTGATGGCCTGCATGGGGGCGAGCACGAGGGCGGGGCGTTGGGCGGGGAGCAGGTCGCGCATGAGCAGAGGGGGGCTGGAAGTGGGAGCGATGGCAGGAAAGTGCTTGACTTGCAAGTGACAGTGGGCAGTTTCGCTTCAACATCAACCTTGAAGGAGACCTCAGTGGACAGTGACCTATTACACACGGAAAAGATACTCGCGGATCGCAAGACATTCTATCTTGATCTGAAACAGAACCAGCGCGGGATGGTGGTGAAGATCACCGAAGACGTCGGGGGCAACCGCGACACCATCATGGTGCCGGCAGAGATTCTCGCCGACTTTATTGCGGCGCTTTCAGACATCAAGGCGACAGCTGACGAGCAGGCATGAATTTGCACGATGAGCCTGGGACAGGCCAACACAGTGACCACGGAGCGGAGCGCGTGCCAAGCGGATTAACCGCGTGGTTGCGGGCGGATAGGCGGCACTGGGGCACGCAACGGTTTTTTTCCTCCTCGCCCTCGATCAATGTGGCGCGGCTGTGTTATTTACTCGTCTGCGAGGCGGCGGGAGTGGCCATCGCGCTGAGCACCAAGGGCACGGGCATTGAAGTGTCGGTGGGCTTTGGCTTGGTGGGCGGGTTGGCAGTGGCGGGTTTGTTTATTTTCATGGAGTCGCTGATGAAGGGCTTCACCTTGCGGGGGTTTTCCACTGCCACCTTCGGCCTCGGCGTCGGCTTGCTATGCGCATGGTTGCTGACGCGGGTGAACATCGGCAACTTGCTCGACTTGGCGTTCCGGGAACGGATTTTAGCGGAGGAGAGCTTGGGGGAGGCGCGGGCGGATTTATTACTCAACGCGCTGCGGCTTGCCTTTGACGTGACCTTGTTTGCGAGCCTTGGGTTCATCGGGGCGGTATTGGCATTGCGCAGCAATCGCGATGACTTTGCCTGCATCATTCCCTACGTGCGATTCCGCCAGGACGCCTCCTCGGGCCAACCGGTAGTACTGGACGCGGAAGCAGTGATTGACGGGCGCGTTCCGGCGGTGTTTCGCGCGGGCTTTTTGCATGGGCGGCTCATCGTGCCGCGCTTCGTGTTGGAAGAATTGCAGGCCATGGTCTCTGCGGCCTCAAACGTTACCCGCCAGCGCGGCCAGCGCGGGTTTGAATGTTTGCAAAAAATGCAGGATGCGCCCGACATCCAGATCACTATTCACGACAGCCGCAACCTCGCAGAGGAGGAAAGCGTCGCTCAACGACTGCTGGAAACCGCGCGACTGCTGGGGGCGCGAATCATGACGGCCAACGACAATTTAACCCGGATGGCCAAGCTCCAAGGGCTGGATGTGCTCAACATCTACGAACTCGATGAAGCGCTCAAGCCAGCCGCAGCGGTGGGCGACCGCGTCCGCATCACCTTGGTGCGCAGCGGCAAGGATGAGCATCAGGCGATCGGATACCTGCCCGACGGCACCATGATCGTCGTCAACCACGGGGTCGGCTCCATCGGCAAGGCTGTGGAGGTGACCGTCATCAGCACGCTGCAAACCAACGCCGGCACAATGGTTTTCGCGGAGCTGAGTTGAACGGCTGCGGGCAGGATAGCCGCGCCACGTGACTAGATAGCTATGCACCTCCGGCCGCAGGCCGTGGGAGCCACGTCTCGCGGCGCATGCCAAGTGGCGGCGCGGGCTTGAAGAACAGAACGCACTCGGGTGCTGGCTCCCTAGTGAGCGTC
Organism: Verrucomicrobiota bacterium; assembly: GCA_008932935.1. GTDB lineage: Bacteria > Verrucomicrobiota > Verrucomicrobiia > Verrucomicrobiales > Akkermansiaceae > Luteolibacter. Next base: position 12,647 of record WBXD01000044.1, on the reverse strand, counting down.
CTCATCGACGGTTTCGTCGCGTTGGTAAATCGGGAGTTGGCGCCAAGGCACGGTGAAAGCGAGGACCATCATGGCGGTGCCGTAGGTGCGACCGGCCTCGTGGCTATCCCACGAGCCGTCTGGCGCTTGTTGAGGCAGGTAGGTGGTATACATCCAGTTGGCGTATTCCTGCCAATGGCGACCGCCGATTTGGAACATGCCCTGAGCATTGTAGTAGTTGGCGTAGTGCTCGAACTGGTTGCCTGGCAACGAGCGGAAGTTGCGCAGCAGCCAGTCGGCGGCATGTTTGGTGCGTTCGCTGCCGTGCTCGCCGCAGAGTTCGAGGCAGAGCAGGCCCATACCGGTGAGAGTGAGGGCATGGTCGTCGATGCTGGTGTAGCCGAAGCAGCCGTCCTTTTCCTGCTGGTGGCGGTGGAGGTACTCGACGGCGGCGGTGATGGCGGCGTCGGGGATGGCGGCACCGTTGAGCTTGGCAGAGCGCAGGGCCATGAGTGCCCAACCCGAGCAGGAGGTGTCGGAGTCGTGTGCGCCGGGTTCATAGCGCCAACCCCCGCGGTGGTTCTCATCCTTGGCGACGGCCTGGGCGCGCAGAATCAGACCGAGAGCCTTGGGCAGAGCGATGGATATGCGGGCTTGGCGGTCGGGCTCGACCATGCCGCTCACTTCGGAAAGAAACAAGGTAGCGATGTTGTGGGCATACATCGGGCCGTTGCCGGCGCTGCCTTTTTCAAACACACCGTCGGGTCTCTGGTTGGCCAGGATGAAGTCGATACAGCGGTTCAAGGCCACGGTGTAGGCGCCCTCGGTGGGCAGGTGGCCCTTGGATAAAAATGCCATGCCAGCGAGGGCGGGCACGCCGGTAGAATCGCCGTAGGCGCCCTCGAACGAGCCATCCTCTTTTTGGATGTGTTGGAGGTAGGCGAGGGCTTTTTCGACTGCGGGGTCGGCCTTGGCCCGCCACTCGGCAAACACCGAATCGGCACCGGACGGTTGGGCGACGAGGGGGTGAGCGAGGAAGAGGCAGATGGCGGCGGCGCTTAGAATGGTGTTTTGGACCAGGCGGGAGGGGCGGGTGAAGGGGCTGGTCATTGGCGTTACTTGGGCAGAAGAGTGTTCGGCAGGATGCCGATCACAGCCGGCGGGACGCCGGCGCTCCCCAAGCGCTGGACATTGGCGCTTGGTTGATTTGGGACAGACTTCCGCGAACACGGATATCATGGCGGGCCGGATTTGGAGATTTGTTCGAAATAGCGGCGCACCAGGTCGCGGTATTCCTCGGGTAGGGTGATGCTAGAGGCTCCGCCAACATCGGACTTGAGCGAGGCCTTGATTTTTTCCCAGTCAGCAGCGGAGACACCCAGTTTGGCGAGTTCCGGTGGCACTCCGGGATCGGCTTCCGGATTGCGCAGCGAGTCGTCGGGCACGCTTCCAGGAGGCGTCGGCTGGCCGGGTTGGTTGGGCGGGGGCGGCTGGCCGGGCGCACCGGGCGCCGGACTTTGCATGGCTTGGAGGGTGGCGTCGGCGGCCTTGGCGAGTGCCTGAGCTGCAGCGTGGGCCTCGCTGGCGGCGGCGGCCGGGGATTTGGAGGTGGCGGCTTCGGATGCCTGTTGGAAGGCATCGGCGAGCGGTTGACCGGGGGTGGGTGCCTGCTGGGGGCCGGGTTGGCGGGCGGCGGCTTGGGCTGCTTGCTGGGAAAACTCGGCGGCGGCTTGGGCCAACTGGGCGGCGGCTTGTTCGAGTTGTTGTGCGGCCTGCGCGTGGCTGGCAGCCGCTTCGGCGGATTTGCCTTGGGCCTCGGTCTGGGCGGCCTGCTTAGCTTGGGCGGCGGCTTGCTGGGTCGCTTGGACGGCCTGCTGCATCGGCCCGGAGGGTCCGTTGACTTGTGGGGTTGTGCGGATTTCCTCAGCTAGCGCGGCGCTCTCCTGCGCCCGCAGCGCGGCGAGATCGGCGGCGGCTTCGGCCGTTTTGCCTGCCTCGAGGGCGGTGAGCGCCGCAGCCACTTGTTCCTGGCGCGAAGCGAGTACGGCGAGCTCGGCGGCGGCTGTCGGGGAATGGGATAGATTCGCCTGACTCGCGGGATCGGTCGGGCTGGTCGGGCTGGCGGAACTTTCCGGCATGGCGGCGGCGGCTTTAGCGGCATCGGCCAGCTGGGAGGCGGCTTGTTTGGCGTCGGCGGCGGCGGCCGGGTCGTCTTGGTGGGCGAGGGCGTCGCTGGCGTGTTGGGCGGCTTCGATGGCTGCGGGGAGGGCGTTGGCGGTGGGGTTATCCTGGCGTTGGCGGGCGGCGGCGAGTTCCTTAGCGGCCTCGCTGGCGATGGCTGTCTGCTCCTTGGTGAGTTCGTTGTGGATCGCTTGCTTGGCGGCGGCGGCAGCCGCAGGATCTGGCTGTGCCGGGGGCTGGGCGACCGGCGGGTCCGGCGGCTTGGGCAGGTTGGCGTCGAGTTGTTTGAGGGCGTCCTGGGCGGCGGCTTGTTGCTTGGCTTCGGTGGCGAGTCGTTTAGCTTCCTCGGCCTGGTGCGCGAGGGCGGCGGCCTGGGCCTGGGGTTGTTGTTGGGCGTCCTGGCGGATTGCTTCGGCGACGTTGGCTTGTTTTTGTTGCCAGGGTTCGGGGGGTTTATCGGGTTTGTCGGGCTGGGTGGGGTCCGGCGGATTTTTGGCGAGTGCGGCATCGGCTTGGCGGGCGACTTCGGCCTGTTGTTGTTCGAGTTCCTTGAGGTGGGCAAAATCCTGCGCCTGCGGTTCACTGCGCTGGATCTCATCGCGCAGTTTGTCGAGCTGTTGCTCCGCCTTGACCGCCGTGTCACGGGCGGCGGCCGCGCTTTGATCGCGCTCTTTCGGGGTGTCTTGGAGCGGCGCGTTCTCCAACTGTTGGCGCGCCTGTTCCACCGTCGCGGCCGCCTGCCGCACTTCCGGCGCCTTGTCGCCGTGGATGGATTCCGGCAGCCGCGCGGCCAGATCTTCGAGCTTGTCGTGGGCTTGGGCAAGCTGGTCGCGGGCATCAGCCAGCTCCTTCGTGGCCTCCGGCGTGAGTGTTTCATTTTGCATTTCCGGCCGGCGGCGGTCGATTTTCTCCTGCGCCTGTTGGACCGTCTGCCGCACCTGCTCGATGGTCTCGCGGACGTCAGCCTGGACGGCGGCCACCTCCTGGCGGGCCGACGACTGAGCACCATCATCGAGGCGCAAAGTCAGCCACCCGCTGCTACCCACGCCGGGGCCGCCGAGGTTGGCCGGGCGATTATCCTCGGCGCGCACCCGCAATTTGAAGATGTGTGCCTGCGGCCAGCGGGCCACCAGTGCGCCGACGGGTTGTTCGACGCGGCCGCGCCAGGCGGGTGGCTCGGTGGTGCCTTTGCGGAGAGGTGCCACGAGTGGCAGGCAGGCGGCATTGCCATTGTCGGGCAGGACTTCCAATTGGACGGGGACGGAGCCGAGGCCGATGTCATCGTTGACGGAGTATCTGGCTTCCACCAAATCGTCTGGGCGCAGGTGGAGTTCCTTGTCGGTGGCACTGAGCCATTTGACCTCGGGCGGTGCATCCGGGCGGCTTTGGACGGCAAAGCGGGCGGCCTCAAACTCGCGACCGAGCCGGTGTTTTAGCATCACTCTGGTGGCGGCGTGGCCGGGCTTTTCCAGCGTCCAGCGCGCCGCCAATCCACCACCATCGGCGGCAGGCTCCAGCGTGGCAGTACCGACCGCATGTTCGTCCACCTCCAAACGCGCCGCCTCTACCGGCGTGTTGAGCTTGGCCCGCAACGCGAGCTTGGTGCCGGTGAGGGCGATGATCCCATCGCCCAGTGGCTGCTCACGTGCCGCCCAACCGGTGTACGCAGGAAATTCAAGGCGCACCCGTGTGTCCGCGAGCTGTGGCCGCGGCCACACCGTGATTTGATAGATGTCGCTCGTCTCGCGGCCCGCCCGCAGCTCGTACTTGAAACTTAGTCCGGCCTTGCCCATTTTATAGACCCAACTCGTCTCAAGAGCTTCCATTGCCAGCACTGAGGTCGAGCCGTCGGCCAGATGCAGGACGAGTTCGAGCGGCGTGGTGGCCCCGCTGGTATCGCGGGCGGTGATGGTCAGCGCATCGCCGGCGATCACCTCGAGCGAGCCGGGTGTGATGACCATGCTGCCGACCGTGCCGAGGGTAGAGGTGGGCACCAGTGCGCGCACCAAGTGGCGGACGAAGAGCGACGGCGACAGGGCCAAGAGCACGGCCACCACGGCTAACAAGGCAGCGGCGGGCCACAGCCAGTAGCGGGCGCGGCGGGCGCTGACTTCGAGCAGCGGGTCGATTTTGATGAGGTCGGTGGCGGCCTCGCGGGCCAGGGCGTCGAGCAATCCAGCTGACATGCCGCCGCTGTGGTGGCCGGAGACTTCGAGCACGGTGCTGATGCGCTCATCGAGCTCAGGGTGGCGAATTTCCAGCCAGCGCGCGATGCGTACCAGGTCGAGGGGTTGGCGCAGCGGCAACACCCACCAGATGGCGGCGACGCTGGTCACTAATGCCAGCCAGGCGAAGGGACAGAGCCAGCGCGCCCAAGTGGGCAGCGGGGCGAAGGCCCAATCGTTGGCCACCAAGGCAAGTAAGCCGGCGAGGGCGGTCACCGCGGTGATGAGCGCGCCGCGGGAGGCGCGGACGCGGCGGATGCGTTGGCGCAAGCGGCGCAGCACCGGCTCGAGGTGCGTGGAGTTAGGCGGGTTAGATTGCATGGCCGGGAGTGGTGGTGGACTTCGATCTACGGCAGGCCGGCTTTGCGGCGCAGCCACCATTCGGCGGTGAGCACGCAGGCGAGGGTGGCAAAGACCAGGAGATTGTCCCACAGCGAGGTTTCGCGGATTTCCTCGCGTTTCGCTCCTTCGGTGAGAAACAGGGGCAGCAGCGAAGCCACCTCTTCTGGTCCCACCACCTTGCCGCCAGAGGCTTTGGCGGCCTCGTCGAGCAGGGGGCGGTCGAGGGTGGTTTCGGCCAATTCGATGGGGCCGCGAGCGCCGATGACGCGGAAGCTGGTGGTGAGGGATTTTTTGCCCTCGGCGCTTAACAATTCGGCGGCCTTCCTGCCCACCAGCCGCAGCGTGTGCAGACCCGAAACATGAATCGGCGCCGCCTTACCTTCGTGCAGCCCGTTGGAACCGGCCACGGCCACCAGCGGCACGGTGGCCACGACAGTGTCGCCACGGAGGATTTCGGCCCGCAGCGACCCATCGACCAGCGGCCCTAAGTTGGCATCGCGGAGGCGGGCGGTGATGAGGATCGGATCGTCGGCGGTGTAGGTGAGCTGGTCGGTGCCCAGAGCGACCGTGTCGGAGCCGGCGCGCAGCAAGGGCCCGGCCCCCCAGCGCACGAGATTGCCCCAGAACTGGTGGTGGTGGACGTCGCCGGCACCTTCTCGCAGGCGCCAAATGCGGTCAGTTAGCACGACGGCCACCTTGCCGTGGCCGGTTTGGCGGGTGACCAGCAGGGCGCGCTTGGCCTCATTTTGGCGGCGGCTGGCGAGGTCGTCGAGAGCGGCGCCGAGGCCAGTGGCGGCATCGGGGATGGCGGTGGTGGTGGTAGGGGGGAGTTCGTCGGTGGCGGTTAGGAGGATTTCGGCACCGTCCTTGACGCTGGAGATGGGGTGGCGCCACTGCAAAGCCGGGAAGGCAGCCCAGACTTGTTCGTTGGCGAGGGAGCCAATGGCGTGGCTGGTGACCGGGCTGTGGCGGCCCTCAGCAGTCAGGGACAACCGAAACCGCGGGGCGGTGTCGCCGAAAAACGTGTGGTGGTTCCAGCCGGGATCCACCGGCAGCAAGTCGCGGGCGGCCTTGGAATCCAGCGCGTGGGGCATGTAGTTGGGTCCGGCGCTGAAAATGAGCAAGGCCCCGCGCTCGTTCACGCAGCGGGAAATGATCGCCCAAGTGGCGTCGGAAATGGCGGCCGGCGGCAGGTCGCCGAGGATGATGACATCGAATTTCCGCCATTCCGCCTCGGTTTGTGGGAATTGGTTGGCGGCGGCCTGGCCGAACGGGCGGCCGGCGGAGGCGGCGATGTTGGGTTGTGCTTGGCCATCGGCGAGTTCTGGGTGGAGCAACAGCCATTGGAGGTGGACGGATTTATCGCGGCCGTAGAACAGGTTGCGCAGGTAGCGGAATTCCCAGCGCGGGTAGTCATCGACTAACAAAACATTGGTGCGCGCCTCGGTGATCGAGGTTTCGAACGACCAGCGGTTGTTTTCCGGAAAGCGATCGCCGGGCAATGGCTGGATCTGGATGTGGTAGCCACCGGTGCCGCCCTTGGCCGGCAGATGAACAAATTTCACCTCCTCGCGATAGTGGTCTTGGGGGATGGCAATCTGCCTCTCCTCCAGGAGTTTGCCGTCGCCAATCAATTGTACTTTCGCCTGCTGGCCCTTGTAGCCATCGAATTTCAAGTCTGCCGATACCCGCATCCGGTCGCCCAGATGAATCGCGTCGGGTGAGCGCAGCGCCAGCACTGCGGCATCGCGCGGTGCCTCGGGACTGCCGACGGCGACGATGCCCAGCGGGGCGTCGAGGGTGCCAAAACGCCGAGCGCTATCCTCGACGCGGGACGGGCGGTTGTGGCGGCCGTCGCTGACCAGGAGGGCCCCGGCGAGTTCGTCGGGCGGGATTTGTTCGAGCACTGAATCGAGCGCGGCGGCGATGTCGGTGGCCTGGTTCCAGCCGGTGGCGGTGGCTCCGGCATCGTTTTCGGGGCTGCGGGCGAAGTGAATTTCTTGCAGTTTCACGTGGTCGCCGAGTTTTTTGAGCAGGCCCGACTTGGTGAGTGCGTCACGGGCAATCACTGCCCGGCTGCGCACGGTGCCATCGTCGATGAGGTCCATCGAGGCGGAATCGTCCCACAACACGGCAACTTGACGGGTCAGGCGGCGTTTGACACTGCGCACGTAGGTCGGCTCAATGAGGATCCAGGCCAATAGTCCGAGCGCGGCGAGCCGCAGACCGAGCAGTTGCCGGGTGCGGCGTGACCCGAGGGTGGCCGCTTCATACCGGTAGAGGAAAATAAGCAACTCGGCGGCCGCGGTCAGGCCACAGGCGACGGCAGCTGGCGACCAGCCCGGCACGATGCGAACGCTGTGGGTCATGGCCGTGAGTAGGCCCCACAGGCCCAGCGCCACTCCCGCAACGCGTGCGGCGTGCCGCCACCAGGCACGCGGATGCAACCCGAAATCCGACGTTTGACGAGACTCGAGGTTGGATGAACCACGGATTACACGGCTTTCAGCTTGGGAGTTCACGTTCATCGGGAGCCTGCATTTTCTAGCGAGCCCGGGGTGGTGTCGCCAAACTCGATTCGAAGATCGTCGCCGGCCCGCCGCGAGCGCGACACCCAGCGCGCCAAAGCCATTTCAAGCAACAATAGCAGCAGCGCCGCAGTCGCTATCAGACGGGTGATTTCACGGCCGAAACCACGGCCGGACAGCACTGCCAGCACGTCGGCGGTCGATTTCGGCTCCATCACGTCGATGCGGCTGCGCAATTCGACCAAGTCCTCCTTAGTGAGAGCATCGAGGCGGCTTTCGGCGATATCCCCGCGCACCACTACTGGCAGTGGGGTGGTGGCGGTGTCGCCGGTGATCGACTCGCGCACATCAGGGGGCAGCTTCACCTGATAGAGACCGGGTACCGCGGGGCCGTCGATGCGGAGTTCGCGGCCTCGCCGGCCGAATAAAACCGCCACCTTGCGGGGGTGGCTGCCGGGGTCGGTCGCCTCACCGGCGGGTGCTGGTTTGTCCTGGGCGGGGAGCCAGGCGGTGGCGGGGATGATTTGGCGAGTGCCGCCGGGAGGCGTCCACAACAGCCGCACGTGCGGGTTGCCGCCAACTTGTTCGTAGAGTGCCTCAAACGCGACCGGCTTGCCCGCTTCCAGCCTGACCCGGCCCTTTACCGCGGCTTGGTTCACCTTTTGTTCCATCACCGGCTTATCGGCAATTTTGATCGTGATATGGTCATCGACTTCCGCCTCCAGTTGATAATCGCCGGATAGTTGCGGCAGCAGGGTGGCGCGCCAACGTACGGCAAAATTGTCGCGCGGGACGTTGCGGCCGGGTGGCAGGGTGGCCCAGTTGAAGTCGATGGTCGGGTCGATTCGTTCCAGCAATGGCCGTTCAGCCTTGGGGTCGCGGTGGGAATAACTGGCGGCCAGGCCACCGGACGAGCGGGAATCCAGCGCCACGGATGGGCTCCAAGCGGAGTCGAGGTTCCAGTTGACGCCACCGCCGGCGGCCCAGGCGACGAGGTCCTGGACCAGTGGGACGAAAGCCGAGCGGGCGGGCAGGTTGCCGGCGCGGGCGTCGAATGCGCAGGTAGCCACCACGCAGCGGCCGCCGCCGTAGCCGCGGGTAGCGAGGAACGGATCGCCGTTGGCGAAGGTGGCTGCCAGCGCGCCGGTGGCGGGCAGCAGGGTGGACTTGTGCCAGCGCCGAATCACCGCTGCACCAAGGTCGGAGCGACGCTCGTCGCTCGCCCAGGCCAACGCGGCGTGGCGGAAACTCGCCGGGCTGGGGGAGACGCCTTTGGCGGCGGTGCTTTCGCCGCCGAGGGTCAGTGGCAGCAGCGCTCCATCCGGGCCTGCCCAGGCATTGTAAAACGTCGGGTCACTGCCCGGACCGGCCAACACCAGCAAGCCACTGCCCGCTGCGGTGCGCTCGGCCAGCGCCGCGGCGATGGCGGCGGGCAGGCGCGGCACATCGGCCAGCACCACCACCTCGGCCCCTGCCAACATGTCCGCGGTGAGGTCCGGTGCGGGAATGACAACCGGATCCATCAGGAAATCCGCGCCCACCCGGCCGCCACGCAGCAAGTCACTGGCGGGGGCCAAGGCCAGCGCGGTGTGACCGGCGGCACGTTCAAAAAAGCTGCCGGCGGGATTACCGTCCACCAGCACCACCCGCAATGCCTTGCGCACCATCACCACCAGCTCGGCGTGATCGTCGCCCGCAATGTCGTCGTGGCCGTTGAGCCGCGCAATGACCACGTGGGCGCCGGGACTGGTGAAGCGGTGGCGGGTTTCGATGATTTGGGCTTGGCCGGGAGTGAGCAGGCCCAACGCCTCGTGCGCTATCGGCTGGCCGTCAATTTCTATCAATAGCTCGCCGGCCATCACCGGTTGGTTGCCGGTACTCACCACCTCGGTGCGCAGCAGGCACTGGCGGTCGGTGCCGGTCAACTCGCGGCCGGTGGTGATGGAGGCGATGCCGGCGTTGCGCAGTGCGGGTGCTTGCGGCAAGCCGCGGAGCAACAGGTGGGGTTTAGCGGGCAGGGCATTCCAAGCTGCCGCGAGGGTTTTCCACGCCCCGGCATTGTCGAAGCTCCAGCCGTGGCGCTGCATATCGGTCAGCACAATGATATCCTTGTTGGGTCGCTCACCCTCGGCCAGCACCAGCGTTGCCATGCCCAGCGCCTCGTTGACGCGGAAGGTGCCGCCCACCGCGTGCAGCCCATCCAACTGAGCGAGCACGTCGTCGCGATGGGACACCGGGGTGCTGGATAGCGCTTGGGGTGACGGGCCACCTAAGATCACGGCGAAGGAGGTGCCGCGCGGGGCGTCCTTGACGATGCGGCGGGCCTCGTCGAGCGCGTCGTCAAACAAGGTGCGCGTGCCGGAGGTCCGGGTCATCGAGGTGGACGCGTCGATGACCAGGGCGACGTCGCGGCGGCCGGCGGCTTCGAAGCGGCGGAGGTTGAGTTGGCGCTCCCACACCACCATAGCCACCGCGAGGCCGAGCATCAGCAGGGCGATGGCCCGCACGAGCAAGCGGCTGCGGGTGGTGGACAGCACGAATGAGCCACCGAACAGGCTGATTCCCAGCAACACTGCCGGCAGCACCAGCAGCCACGGGGTGGCGCTGTTAGGTGGGATGAACGGGCGGGCGATGGCTAGTGCGGCGAGCGCCAGTAGCAGACAGCGGGCGGCCATTAGCAGTAAGTCTTCCAACTCCATGCGGCGGCGGCGCTGCGATAGCGAGTCCATCAGGAAACGCATGGCTCCCCAAGCGAACGGCTTGGCGGCCTGTCGGCGCACCAAGTGGACGATCACCGGGATTGAAGCGCCGGCAAGCGCGAGCAGCAGCCATGGATTGAGAAAGAGCATCGGTTAGCGGCCGCGTTTGGTGTGCATGCGGCGGCCGATATAGCGCAGCAGGGTTTGGCGGAGGGCATTGCGGGTGTTCACCGGCACATAGTCGGCGTGCAGCTTGCCGCAGGCCGAATCAATGGTTTTTATGAATTCGCCGATGCGTTCGAGATAGGCGGCGCGCACCGCGTGGGGGTCGATGCGCAGGTTCGGCGCGACGTGTTCGAGGTCGCGGAATTGTTGGTATCCGGTAAACGGGAAACTCACCTCCTCCTCGGCCATCAGGTGGAAAATCACCAGTTCGTGTTGGCGGAAATCAAAGTGATGCAGTGCTTCAACGATGCGTGCGGGATCGTCGAACAAGTCGCTGATGAGAAATACCACGCCGCGCCGCGGAATCCGCTCCGCCACATCGTGCAGCACCGCCGCCGCATCCGTGTCCGCTCCGGCCTTGCTGCGATCGAGCACCTCGAGGATGCGCCGAACCTGGCTCGGCCGACTGGCGGCCCGCACGAAATCCAGCGGTTTGCGGTCAAAGGTGACCAGGCCGGCGGCGTCACCCTGTTTCACAAACAGATAGGCCAGCGCCGCCGCCAGGTATTTGGCGTAGTCGAGCTTCGACAAGGCCTTGCCATCCAGCACCGCGGCCTTGTCGCCGGTAAAGTCCATCGACCCGCTGACGTCCACCACAAGGGTCGCTCGCAGGTTGGTTTCCTCGATGTATTGGCGCACCACATTGCGGTCGCTGCGGGCCATCACCCGCCAATCCAGCGTCCGCGTGTCGTCGCCCGGCGCATACGGCCGGTGTTCGGCGAAATCCACCGAGATACCTTTGTCGGGGCTGGTGTGCTTGCCAGTTAGAGTTCCCTGCATGCGGCGGCGCGCCATCCATTCGAGGCGGCGCATCACTCCCATCGTCTCCTCGGGCAGGAGCCGCATGTAGTCGGGGAGTGACGTGGGGGAAGACATGGTGGGAAGAAAATTCTAAATCTTAAATTCTAAACGGAAGAGGCACAGGTGAAGCACTCAATCCTAAGTATGAAATTCTAAACGAAGAACAGTAACGCGGTACCAACACGTTTCTTCATCTTGCGTCTGTGTCTTCCGCTTAGAATTTATGATTTCGTGTTTATACCTTGAGGTCCTCGCGCGGCGCCAATTTGGTTAGGATGCGGCGAATGATCTCGTCGCTGGTCACCCCTGCCGCTTCGGCGTTGAAGGTGGTCAGCACCCGGTGGCGCAGCACCGGTGCGGCCACCGCTGCCACATCGCTGGTGGTGGCGTGGAAGCGACCGCGCAGCACGGCGTGGGCCTTGGCTGCGGAGATCAGGCCGATGCCGGCGCGCGGGCCAGCACCCCAAGCGACCATTTCGCGGACGAAATCCGGGGCTTTCTTTTCCTTGGGGCGGGTAGCGCGGGTGATGGCCGCCGCAAAGTCGATGACGTGATCGCCGACCGGCACACGCCTGACGATATCCTGGAGTTGCAAAATGTCCTCGGCACCCATCATGGGCGATACGCTGGCGCTAGACGGCCCGGTCACCCGGCGGATGATCTCGCATTCCTCCGCCTCGCTAGGGTAATCGACGATGATATTGAACAGAAAGCGGTCGAGCTGAGCCTCGGGAAGCGGATAGGTGCCTTCCTGTTCGATCGGGTTCTGGGTGGCCAGCACAAAAAATGGCACTGGCAGGTGCATCGTGCGCTCGCCCACCGTCACGTGCCGTTCCTGCATTGCTTCCAACAGCGCGGCCTGGGTCTTGGGTGGGGTGCGGTTGATTTCGTCGGCCAGCAGCATGTTGGTAAACACCGGCCCTTGCACAAAGCGAAACCCACGGCGGCCGGTTTCCGGATCCACTTCTAACACATCAGTGCCGGTGATGTCCGCGGGCATCAGGTCGGGCGTAAATTGAATCCGCCGAAAACTCAGGTCCAGCGCCTGCGCCAACGTCGATACCAGCAAGGTCTTGGCCAACCCCGGCACTCCCACCAACAACGCGTGGCCACGGCAAAATACCGCCATCAGCACCTGCTCAATAACCTCCTGCTGGCCTACAATCACCTGCCCAATCTCCTCCTTCATTCGGCCATACACCGCATGTAGCCTATCAACCGTCGCCTTGTCATCGTTTGCCATGTTAACCCGCATTTACGCCCAACTGCTAAGCCCCTTTCATTTGTTTTTTGAAAACAATCAATATTTGCTGAAAATGTGGCCGCTCTGTGATGCCGATACGCTCCAGCAAGCTGGCCTAGCCAGGCGGTGGCGAGCCACCGCACTCAAGGAGCGGCGGTTGCCAACCGCCATGGCCCATGGATAGAGCAAAGGCAGCCGTATGCGGCTTGCTCTTACGCGTCTCATGGGCCAGGGGGCAAGCTGCCCCCGCTCCTTGACGCCCACACGCGCCAGCAAGCTGGCCTAGCCAGGCGGTGGCGAGCCACCGCACTCAAGGAGCGGCGGTTGCCAACCGCCATGGCCCATGGGTAGAGTAAGGACCGTCGCATGGCGGTTTGCTCTTACGCGTCTCATGGGCAAAAGGGGGCAAGCTGCCCCCGCTCCT
>WBXD01000043.1 GCA_008932935.1 Verrucomicrobiota bacterium | reverse complement strand
CGCTATTTATCTGTCACCATGCACGATGCACGGATTTCGTTGCGGTTGGGCGAATTGACACGTTCCATCAGTCACTTTGTGGTTTCTCGGCTGGGGGTGGGTGGGTGATCTTGCGGGCGGTAAAAAACCCCTTGATCCTGCTGAACACGGCCGCGACGAGCGCGACGAGTATCACCACAAATTTTTTCAAAAAGAGCAGGATGAAGCCGAATTTTTTGGCGAAGAGAGCGATCAATCCGAGTTTGGCGGCGACTTTCAAACCGACAGCGCCGAAGATCAGACCAGCCAAGCCGTAGGTGGCCACCTTGTCGCCCTTTTTTGCGTCGAAGTCGGCGTAGCGGTGGCCGTCATTGAATTCGACCATGGCGAGCACCTGCGGGGTGGCGGCTTCAATCTCCTTCACTTGGTCGAGCCCACCGAGCGCGTTGAGTACGAGATACCCGCGACGTCCGAGAATGCGCACATAGTAGTTCACTGAGTGGCGTTCGCTGCCGATAGCCTGGATGTCCAGCGCCCAGGTGAGCTTCTTGGTGAGCTTGTCGTAGCGCGGCGGCATGGCCCAGCCGACGATTTCGAGTTCAGAGAACCCCTGCTGCCTGCGTTGCGCGTTCGCCTCCTTCTGGCCATTTTGAATGTCCTGGAGCATTTTGTCGGCGTCGAGTTTGTCAGCATCCTCGTCCTTTACGTAGCCTTCCTTCTCGAAACCTTCGACAATGACGGCCCACACGCCATCGGAATCCGGGTTTTCCCGCGGAAAGAGCATGCCGAGGGTGGCATGCTTCGGATTGCCCCAGAGGTCGGTGAGCACCTTGCTGGCATCCGCGCTGTCAAGGAAGCGGAAGCCGTCCCGGAGTTTGATGGTGGCGACGTCCTGCTCGAGCGCAATCGAGCCCTCGTAGCGCCACTTGAGGCTCTCGACAATCTGTTGGCGTGCATCGTCCGTCGTGGGTGCGGCAAGGCCGGAGGTGGCGAGGCTCAGAGTGGCAAGGCAGAGGATCAGCAGGTTCGATTTCATGGTGGTGGCGGTGAAGGGGTGGGGGGCTTCGGCGCAGGCGCGGAAAATCGGTTAGAACTGGCTTCTCCAAGCGAGAGCTGAGCGCGTCGCGCATGCTGGCAGCCAGCTATCAATGCGACGAGCGACAGCCGGCTGCAAGTAAAATGGCGCGCTGGATTGGCAGGAAACGTCGCTGTGCAGCCAATCCCATCGACTATAGAAGGCACCTGAAGTCGGGAAAGTGGTTGGCGGGGACGCTGAGGAGCGCCGCGAGGGAGGCGATGCTTGCCCGGTGGCCGGACATGTCGCAAATACAGCTTGCCCAGTGGCCGGTCCTGCCGTATTTCCCCACGCATGCAACACCGCTCCGCCATCTGTCTCGCCCTCGGCCTGGTCGTGATGGCGGGCTGCCGCGAGAAGCCGGTCGTCAGAGTCACGGAAACCCGTGCGGTATCCAGTCGCGACGGTGCCGTCCGGTTGTTTGCCAGCAGCGACGAGCGTTTCGGCTATACCCGGCGCAGTCCGGTGGTCGGCAATCCGCCACCGGGTTGGACGGTGGCCCCCGCCAATGAGTTTCGTCTCCTCAACTATCGCTGCGGCGAGGGCGGCAGCGGCGAAGTGTGGGTGTCCATCGCCTCTGGCACACTGGCAGACAACGTCAACCGCTGGCTTACTCAGTTTGGCGCGCAATCTCTGGACGAGGCCGGCATTCAGGCCTTGCGCCGCCTTGCGATCCTCGGCGGTTCCGGTGTTTGGGTGCAGGCCGAGGGGCAGTACGCCGGGGGCATGGGGGCAGCGCCCAAGCCTGGCTACGGTCTCGCCGGAGTCATCTGTGAGTTTGAGGGACAAATTCTCACCGTGAAAATGGTGGCCCCGGCCGCCGAGGTCCGCGCCGCCATCCCAGCCTTAGAAGCTTTTATCAAAAGCCTGCACCCGCTGGCGGCAGCTGAATAATCCGCCACGTCCCCAATCGCTCATGGATCTGCCCCCACCACCTGACGCCCCAAAGCCCCGGTTGCCCTGTGCCCGACGCCTGCTGGCATGGCTTTCAGGGCTCGGCCTCGCCACCGCGCTGCTCGTCGTTTTAGGCATGCTCACCTGGCTGGCCACCCTTGAGCAGATCGATAGTGGCCTGCAGCACACGCTGCGCAAGTATTTCGACTGGCGTGCAGTGTACCTGATTCCGGAAATTGGTGGCAAGAGCGTGCCCTTGCCGCTGCCCGGCGGCTATTGGGTGTGCGCCCTGCTGGTCGTCAACCTCACCCTCGGCGGACTGCTGCGCTGGCGCAGGGATTGGCAGCGGGTGGGTGTGTGGATTTCCCACCTAGGCATCATTTTTCTGCTGGTGGCGGGGGGCGTCGCTCATCATTTTTCGCAGCGCGGCCACATGCGCATCGCCGAGGGGGCTTCCAGCGATACCGCCGAAGACTATTTTGAACACGTGGTGGAGGTGGCAGAGATTCAGAAGGGGCAGGCTGACATCATCCAAGTGATCGGCGGTCAGTATCTAACCGATCTGACGGGTTCCGCCACCCGCTGCATCGAACTGGCGGCAATGCCTTTCAAACTGGAGTTATCAGGCTGGATGCGCAATGCCGAGCCCACGCCGGTGGGTGCAAAGGCGGCTCCTGCAGGCGTCACTGCCAGCGACGGTTACTGCCTCGTGCCCAAGCCGGACAAGACCGAGGCCGAGGCGAACACGCCCGGTTGCGTTGCTCGGATCGTTCATGGCGACGGCGCGGACCCCGAGACCATTCTGCTGTCGAGCGCGGCGCAGGAGCCGTACACGCTGCGCCACGGCGGGCGGGTCTTCACCATTGTCCTGCGCAAGCGCTTGTGGCTGATGCCGTTCACGGTGCGGCTGGATAAATTCACTGCGGAGTTTCATCCTGGCACCATGAAGCCATCCAAGTTTGTGAGTGCCATCACCCGCATCGAAAACGGCAGGGAGGCCAAGGCCGTCATCCAAATGAATGAGCCGATGCGCTATGCCAACCTCACATTTTATCAGGCGAGCTACGATCAGTTGGGCCGGGGCGCCTCCGCCAAGATGGCCACGGTGCTGGAAGTGGTGAGCAATCCGGCGGACAAGTGGCCACAATACAGCCTGTACGTCGTCGCCTTTGGCTTGCTGGTGCATTTCATCACCAAGTTCGTGGGTTTCATCCAAGCTCGTTCACGCCACCACCCTCATGTCTGACTCGTCATCCAACGCCGGGCGCAAGCTAGCCGCAGCCCTAGTTCTTGCGGGCTTGGCGGCGGTTTTTTACAATCTGGTAGCCGTCACCCGCGCGCCGGGGGATCTGCGTACCATCAAGGACTACACGCCTTGGTCGGCGGCCTGCATCGCGGTGGCCGAAACCCTGCCCGTTCAGGACGGCGGACGCATCAAGCCGCTGGCCACCTATGCTGGCTTTAACATGCTCGCTATCTACGGCAGTCGCTCGATGACGGTTGCCGGCAATGATGGCAAGGCGCTCACGCTCACACCTGCCGCCTGGCTTCTCGACACACTGTTCCGTCCGCAGTTTGCCATTCACCATCCCACTTTCCGCGTCGACAACTCCGCCGTGCTCGAGGCCGTCGGCGTCAAACCCCGCGCCAAGCGCGACCGCTACAGCTATGCCCAACTGCAACCGGGCCTGGAAAAACTCGAGGAACTCGCCGCGGCCTACGACTCGCTCGACCCAAAACAACGCGACGCCGTGCAACAGCAGATTTTGGATCTGGCATACAACGTGCGCGACTTCGAAGGTTTGTTAGGGCAATTTACTTTTGCCCGTTCCGGGGTGGCGATGGGCGCCGCGCCGGACGAGCAGCCCATCACCCTCAGCATCGTGATGGACAAGGCACCGAAGATTCGGGATGACCTTGCCACCGCCCAGCGCGAAGGCAAGACGGGCCGCGGACCCGCTGCATACCTTTATCAAGCGGCCTCCCAAGCCGCCAGTCTGGCCCTGCATGGCATGAATATTTTTCCGCCGGCAGAGGCGACGGATCGGGCCTGGAAAAACTCCGGCCAGCAGATCATGGGTGTGTTGAATGGTGCCATCCCACTGCCCGGGCCCGCCATCGAGGATATCAGGACACTCGAGCAAACCACTCGCGCCCTCGACACCGGTGAACCCGCCTTCCTCACGGAACTCACCCGCTTGCGCGACGGTCTCGCCGGGCGTGCCGCTGCTCGCGGTGAAGGCCGCTACCTCGATCTAGAAGCCGCCTACAACCGGGCCGATTGGTTTCTCAATGCTTTCGTGTTGTTCTTCGTCGGCGCATTGTGCGCGGTGGCGATGTGGATGGCAGGCCCCGGCCGCGCAGGTCGCATCCTGGCAGCCGTCACCCTTGGCTGGACCCTCGGCGGCCTGGGCTTGTGCGTCATCGCCATCGTCCAGCGCTGCCTCATCATGCAGCGCGCGCCGGTGGGCAACCTATACGACACCATTATTTTCATCAGTGCCACGAGTGTGTTGTTGGCATTGCTCATCGAATGGGTCACCCGCCGCCGCTTTGCGCTGGGCCTCGCCCCCATCCTCGGCACCCTGCTCGTCTTCCTGTCCCGGCGCTACGAAATGGGCGATCCCAAGGACCATCTCGATCCACTCGTCGCGGTGCTCGCCTCCAACTTCTGGCTCACCATCCACGTGCTCACCATCACTCTGGGCTATGCGGCAGGCCTGTTGTGCGCGTTGCTCTCCGCCCTCTACATCCTGATGCGCGGCCTGCGCCTGGATCGGGCCGACGGCGAATTGCGGCGGTCCCTGACCTTGGCGGTTTATGGCATGCTGTGCCTGACGTTGTTTCTATCGCTGGTCGGCACCGTGTTAGGTGGGATCTGGGCCAACGACTCCTGGGGCCGTTTTTGGGGCTGGGATCCGAAGGAAAATGGTGCCCTGCTCATTGTTATCTGGACCCTAGTCATCCTGCACGCGCGCCTTGGCGGCTTCATCAGGGAATGGGGCCTGCATCTGGCTTCGGTGTTCACCGCATGTATCGTGGTGTTTTCCTGGTGGCATGTAAACTTTCTCGGCGTGGGTCTCCACAACTACGGTTTCACCACCGGCAAGAATGTGCTGTGGACGTTCTATCTGGCCATGCTCGGCCTCATGCTTTTTGGTGCCATCTCGAAGTGGCTTGAAAGCCGCAAGTGAGCAGCTCGGGTAGCACGCGTTCCATGGGTTGCTCATGCCGTGGATACAGAGGTTAAGCCCGATGTAGGGCGCTTGCTTCTGGAGCAGGTTGTCGATGAGATGATAGGGGTATTTCAGGTCCGCAACGTGATTTTTACGGACTCCTTGGCGGTTTGCTCTCACCAGCGTGTCTGAGTGATGTGGTCTGGGCATCACGGCATCTGCGGCGAGAATCAGCGACAAGGCGCGGTCCACCATGGCAAATTGCGATTTGAGGCTTTTGATGCTTTTGTTGCTTGACGCCACCGCGGTTCCCTTGCTTCCTAGGGCAAGCGCAATTCCCGTTTTCTTGATAGGAGCGGGGGTGGTGGCCGCAGTTTGATTGCCGCTGCTTGCCGAGGCATTGGTAGGGACGTGGAGCAATTGGAGGCACTACAGCAGCACCCGGAGGACCCGATACGAGACGCATGGCAATTGATTCAAAACTGGCGGATGACCTAAAATCGCAGGGAGTGCATGTCACCTCCTTCGAGGGCTTGATCAATTGGGGGCGCTCCAGTTCGCTGTGGCCGCTGCAATTTGGCCTCGCCTGTTGTGCCATCGAGATGATCTCGGCCACCATGGCCAAGTACGATATGGCGCGCTTCGGCGCCGAGGTGTTTCGGCCGTCGCCGCGACAGGCGGATTTGATGATCGTCGCCGGCACAGTGACCAAGAAAATGATACCGCAAGTGGTGCGCCTTTACAACCAGATGGCGGAGCCAAAATACGTCATTGCCATGGGTGCCTGTGCCATTTCCGGCGGTCCATTCAAGGACGGCTACAATGTTCTCAAGGGCGTGGATCGCTTCATCCCGGTCGACGTGTCCATCCCCGGTTGCCCGCCACGGCCAGAGGCACTGCTCCACGGACTCATCACGCTGCGCGAAAAAATCGCCCAGGAAAAACTCATCGGCCAGCACCGAGCGCGCCACGCCGATCCTGAGGGCCCTGGCGACCTTCCGGTGCCAGTATGCGGAGCGCACGACATTGAACCGGCCTTCAACCCGGACGTTTGGAATCCGCCCAGCTTCACCCGCGACGCCAGCGCATCATGACGCCCGATCTTCCTGCCATCCTCGCCCGCTTGCGAGTCGCGCTGCCTGCGGCCACCCTCACCCACCTGCGCAACCCAGGTCCTTCGGGCCAGGACTCGCTGCTCGTCGCGCCCGATCACCTCGGCGCCGTCTGCCAATTCCTCCACGACACCGCGGAGTTAGATTTTGATTTGCTATCCAATGTGACCGGGATCGACTGGCCAGAACCCGCCCAGGCCGACGCCGTGGCGGTGCCAGTCGAAGGCACTACGCCTGCCGCCTGCGGGTTTTTGGAGGTCGTCTATCATCTTTACTCAACCGCCCTCCGCGTCGGCCCGCTGGTGTTGCGGGCGCGTACCGTCGACCGCGTCAATCAGGTCCACATTCCCTCGGTGGTCGCGGTGTATCGCAGCGCCGAGTTGCAAGAACGCGAAATTTTTGATTTATACGGTGTTGAGTTCATCGGGCATCCGGACCTGCGGCGCATTTTGATGTGGGATGAATTCCTCGATCACCCGATGCGCAAGGATTATGTAGCACCAGACGATTACCAATACGAGCCCACTCCACACGATGCCGTGTTGGAAAAAGCCCAACAGCATTATACCGTGTAATCCGTGGTTTCTAGTTGAGTTTACCAGAATGATTTCCGACCCGTCCATGTCCCTTTCGCCGCATACGGCCAGCTCCGCCTCCATGCCGGAGTTGGATGAGGACGAGTTGCTGCATGTGTCGTTAGGCCCGCAGCACCCATCCACCCACGGCGTGTTCCGCATGAATGTGGCGCTCGACGGCGAGACGGTGGTGAGCCTCAAGCCGGTCTTCGGCTACCTCCACCGTAATCACGAGAAAATTGCCGAGGGCGTCACCTATCTGTCGTCGATGCCCTTCACCGACCGCCTCGATTATATCTGCCCACTGACTAATAACTGGGCATACGCTCAGGCCGTGGAAAAACTCGCCGGCATCGAGGTGCCGGAACGTGCCGAGTACATTCGCATCATCACCGCCGAACTCACCCGCCTGATCAATCATACCGCCTTTGTCGGCTTTTTCCTCGGCGACATGGGCGCCTGGGGGTCGGCACTGATGTATGCGTTCCGCGAGCGCGAAAAGATCCTCGACTTGTTCGAGGATCTAACCGGCGCGCGGATGATGTCCAATTACATGCGCTTCGGCGGTTGCCGTAACGACCTGCCCGACGGCTGGGCAGCCAGGGCCAGCGTGCTGGTGAATGAATTCCCGCGTTTTCTCGATGAATTGGAAAACCTCATAACCGGCAATGAAATTCTCATTGCTAGGACCCAGAATATCGGCGCGCTGCCCAAGGAGGTCCTGATCAATGGCGGCATTACCGGACCGATGTTGCGCGCGGCGGGTGTGGCTTATGATATCCGCAAGGCCGAGCCGTACGGCATCTATGATCGCTTCAAGTTCCGCATTCCGCTAGGCGCCGTCGGCGATTGCTACGACCGGTTGATGATCCGCTTGCTGGAATTGCGGGAGAGCCTCTCCATCCTGCGCCAAGCGCTCGATCAATTGCCTGAAGGGGCCTATATTCATCCCAAGGCGAAGATTCGCAACTTCAAGCCGCCGGTGGGCGAGGCCTACGCCCGCATCGAAAGCCCCAAAGGCGAACTCGGCTTCTATCTCATCAGCGACGGCTCGGCCCAGCCCTTCCGTTACCGCATTCGCCCGCCAAGTTTAATCAACCTGACCTTGCTCGAAGATATGTGTCTGGGCCTCGACCTCGCCGACGTCGTCCTCATCCTCGGCAGCGTCGATATCGTGTTAGGGGAGGTGGATCGATGAGTCCGGTCCTAAATAAGTCTATGGAATCTCCCGCTCCCACCTCCAGCTCATCCAGCCCGCTGCCTCTAGCTGACTGGACGCTGCCCGGCATCGGTTTGCTCAAGGGCATGGCCGTGACCGCCACCAACATGATCCAAAGCTATTACCGCAAGGATCGAATGACCACCGTGCAGTATCCCGAGGAGCGCGCCCCAATCAGCCCCAACTTCCGCAATTTTCCCTTCCTGGTGTACGATGGCAGTGACGCTATGGCTGGGCTGCGCTGCACGGCGTGCTTGATTTGTGAGAACGAATGCCCGCCGAAGTGTATCTATATTGTGTTGGAGCGCGATGAAAATGGCAAGTCGCTCAAACGCCCGAAGGTGTTTGATATAGATGTGTCCGTCTGCATGAACTGCGGGATTTGCGTCGAGGTCTGCCCGTTTGATTCCATCTATATGGATGGCGAATATGAGTTGAGCACCCCGGACCGCTTCGACGGCCTGTTGTTCAATAAACAGCGCTTGGCGCGCTCGACAGACTACCACGCCCAACTCCGACCGCTGGAAGCATCTGAGGTGGCCACCCGCCGCGAGGCCGAAGCCGATAAGAAACTCGCCGCTCAAGCCGCTAAGGCTGCCAAGGCTAATTTGGACAAGCAAGCCAAGGAACAGGCGGCTGCCGAGTTGCCAGCGGCTGCCGAGTAGGACGAGCAGGTGGCGTGGCTGCCGCGTCTCGCGGCAGGCCGTGGCTGCGTGCCTCTGGCCGCAGCGACCATGTGAGGCGAATGCAACGTGCGCCAAGCCCGGCGCATTCTCCATGCATGGGCAGTCACAGACACACACCGCGAGACGCGGTGTGCACGGCCTGCGGCGGGACGCCGCAGCCACGGCCTGCGGCCGGAGGCGCGCGGCCTCAGCCCGCGGCGGCCTCGGCGCTGCGCATGCCGTCCAGCGCGGCGCTGACAATCCCGCCGGCGTAACCCGCGCCCTCGCCGCAGGGGAATAGCCCGCGCACTTGCGGGTGCTCGAGGGTGTCGTCGCGGCGCGGGATGCGCACGGGCGAACTGGTGCGGGTCTCAAATCCTATCAACAATGCCGGGTCTGCGATATAGCCGGGCATTTGCCTCCCGAAGAGTCGCAGCCCCTCGCGCATCCGATCAGTGATCCATGCTGGCAGCAACTCGTGGAGCGGGGCGGCCCGAATGCCGGGGAAATAACTGGTGTCCGGCAGACTGGTGGATAGCTTTCCAGTTAGGAAATCGCCGACGCGCTGGGCCGGGGCTACCTGGCCGCCGCCGCCGGCGGCTTTGGCCGCGCTCTCCAACGATTTTTGAAATGCCATGCCGGCGAGCACGCCGTGTTGTTTGAAAAACCCGTGCAGGTCGGTGGGTTCGACGGTGGTGATAAGGCCGGAATTGGCGAAGGGCGAGTCGCGCCGCGACAGGCTCATGCCGTTGACCACCACTTCGTCATTGGCGGTGGCGGCCGGCACGATCCAGCCGCCGGGACACATGCAGAATGAATGCACACCGCGATCGCGGATTTTAGTGGCCAAGCGGTAGCGGGCGGCAGGCAGCAGGTGCGGCCGTGGCGTGCCGCTGCTCATGTGGTACTGGGCGCGGTCGATGAACGCCTGCGGATGCTCGATGCGGCAGCCGACGGCAAATGGCTTCGGCTCCAACAAAATCGACCGCGCCGCCAGCAGTCGGTAGATATCGCGCGCCGAGTGACCGGTAGCGAGAATCACCGCCTCGGCCAAAATTTCCTCGTCGGCAGTGGTGCGCACGCCGCGGAGGTCGCAGCCGCTGAGCAGGAAATCGACGACCTTGGTCTGGAAGCGGACCTCGCCGCCGGCCTGGATGATTGAGTGACGGATGGCCTTGACGACGTTGGGCAGCAGGTTGGAGCCGATGTGCGGGTGGGCATCGGTGAGGATGCGGGCTGGGGCACCGTGAGCGGCGAGGATTGCGTACACCTTGGCGACCGGTCCGCGCTTGGTGGCGCGGGTGTAGAGTTTGCCATCGGAAAAGGTACCCGCGCCGCCCTCGCCGAAACAATAGTTGCTTTCCTCGATGACACGGCCCTCGCGCAGCAACGGTGCCAGATCGAAGCGGCGGGCGCTGACGTCCTTGCCGCGCTCCAGAACGATGGGTTTGATGCCAAGTTCCAAACAGCGCAATGCCGCAAACATGCCTGCCGGCCCGCAACCCACGATGAGAACCCGCCGCGCATGGTCAGGCAGCGGCGGCACCTCCCAGATGGGCGCTAGCTCCTCTGGCAGGGGTCCGTCCAGCGAAACGTCCAGCCGCAGTTGCACCTTCACGTTGCTCTGGCGCGCGTCGATGGAATGTTTGCGCAGTCGCAGTTCCCCGATGCGCGAAATCGCTACGCCCAGCTTGGCCGCCGCCGCCGCACGCTGCGCCGCCGTGTCCTCGGAGCGCTCCAAGGCCAGGACGATATCTACGGTTTCGATCAATTGCCGGCGTGTTTGGGCTCGTCGAACGGGTTGCCGGTGGTTTCGTTGGCCGCAGTGTCGTCGGTGATGATATCATCGAGCAGGCCCTTGATGCCGGCTTCGGCCATTTCGCTGCGCGGATAGATGGCCTTGGCCTTCAGGAACCAAGCGAGTGCGGTGCCGGTTTGCTTGGGTGTGCGACTCTCGAACTGGTGGGCGCGGTCGAGTGCCTTGGTGAAATCTGCGACCTTTGGCGCGAGCAATTCGAGTTCGCGACCGAGCTTGGGATCATCGGGAAATTCGATGCGCAAGTGGGCGAGTTGTTCCCAGGCAGCGTAGTTTTGGCCGACCTTGCCAAACTCAGCGGCCTTGCCGAGGGCCGCCTCAATTTGGGTCAGGTTGGTGATGATTTGCTTGAAGGCGTCCTCGCGTTTGGCATCGCCTTGGATGGCGGGGGCAAATTCGTATTGGCGTTTGAAAATTTCGCGGAAGTTGCGTTCGCTCAGTAGGCGGTCGAAAT
The DNA here is from genome assembly GCA_008932935.1 of Verrucomicrobiota bacterium. Lineage (GTDB taxonomy): Bacteria > Verrucomicrobiota > Verrucomicrobiia > Verrucomicrobiales > Akkermansiaceae > Luteolibacter. The sequence goes on along the minus strand of WBXD01000043.1, from coordinate 6,119 downwards.
CATTGCGGGCGGTTAGCGCGGGGGCGGCATCGGTGATGAGCTTGCGGAACTCCTCGAGTTTGGGATTGGTGGGCCAGATTTCGGTGGCAGCGCGGATTTTCTCGGCGGCCTTGTCGTTTTCGTGGGCCAGCACGTGGGCTTTAGCTTCCTCGATGGCGAGGTCGGAGGCGAGCGAATAGCCGGAGATGGCGCCGTCCATTTTGGAGGAGGGAAAATCCTTGGCGGTGGCTTTGATTTTGGTTAAGAGTTCCTTGGCCCTGGTGAAATCATGGGCTTGCAGCGCTCCATAGATCTCATTGGAATCGCGGTAGAATGTTAGAATCTTGAGTTTTTTCTCCAATGGCAGGGTGGCGACCGGGCCGAGGTACTCACCGATGGCGAAGGCTTCCATCAGGCGCTGCGAGGCGGAGTGAAGTTCGCCGCGGGTGAGCATGAGGTTGAACGCCTCGATGTATTTGTCGGCCTCGTGCACCGCCTCGTTAGATAGCGCGTCAAGCGACGACACGGTGGGGCTCACGCCCATCGATTGGGTGAATAATTTGGCGACGTCCGAGCCCTTGTCGATGCGCAGGGTGGTGTCGCCGTCTTTCCACACCTGGTTGTAAAAGCGTGCGGCCATGATGACATGTTCGAAGCGCCGCTGCATGAACCATTGCACCATGTTCACTTGGTATTGTGCCTTGTGGGTGATCGTCTGGGCTTCGGTGCGCACGATGTTGGCCTTTTTCAGCGCCTCGATTTCGACGATGCGGCGCAGGGTGTCGGCATATTTTAGCGATTGGGTGCCGGCACCCGGGTTGTCGGTGGCCGCGGCCGGTTTGCCGCCGTTTTTGCCGGCGGCCGCAGGAGCGGCGGCGGCCACGCCGGCAGGCTTTTCATGGCGCGCATCCCAGTCGGCCTTGGCTTCGATGGTCTTTTTTTCCTGCTCGATGGAATCGTTGAGTTTGCGCAGGCTGTTGACGTCTTGTTTGGCGAGCATGGCCATGTAGACGGCCTCGGCGAGGGTGGAGCAGATGTTGGCATCCCCCGGGTAGGTGGCGGCCCGGGGTAGCAGCTTGAAGGCGTCGTAAAGGTTGGGTGAGGGCTTGTGGAACGGCGACACTGTCGCTAACACCTCGGCAATGGTTTTGCGGTATTCCAAGGTCGCCGCATCGCTTTCTGGCGGCTGGCTCAGGTACTTCTCAAAGCGCGCCTTAAGCAGTCGGTTGTCACCTAAGGGAATGGTCACGCCACCGATCGTGATGGTCTCCGCCGAGGGGTCAAGCAGCGGAATCTCCTGGCCCAGCGGGCCGGCTGCCGGCTTTTGTTGGGGCCGCACCGCGGTATCCTGCGGGGCTCCGGGCTGCGCCGCGGGCTGGCCTGCGGGCGGCGTATACACCTGGCCATAAACCATGCCGGAAGCTAATAATAAGAGACAGAGTGGCTGGGTCATGAAAGGCGGGGCGCTTGATTGTTAGAGCCGGTTGACGGCAGTGGCGACCGGGATGCCGCCTTGGCGGACTTTGACGCGCATGGCGTAGCGTTGTTCGCGTTCGACGTTGAGGTTGTTGAAATTGGGGGGGATCTCGATGCCGATCAACTCCTCGCCGCCCTTGGTGGAGACGCGCAGGCTGACGATCTGGCCGCGGCTTGGGGTCCAGCGGAGTTTTTCGTCGATTTTGCCTTCGATGGAGTATTCGTTGCCGCGCAGACTGTTGCCGTTTTCGAGGAAATCCTCGACGTTCAAGCTGCTCACGTCACCAAAGGATGGCTTCTTGTGCTTGAACAACGATTGGGCGGCGACGATGGCCACGACGACGGCTGCGGCGATGCCAATGATGATACCGGGATGCAAACTGGAACTAGCGCGACGAGCCATGGTGCAGTGGGGACTGGTAGGAGGGGGGCGAACGGGGGGAAACTACCAACGCACAGGAAAAAATCGAGGGTTAAATCCGCCTCAGTCCCATTGCGGGCGGCGGGCGCCGACCCAGGCGATGACGAGGGCGACGCCGATGTGGGCAGACAGAGTGTACAGGCAAGACGTCTGGAGCGATAGCGAGGTATCGATGACCGACTTGACGGCATCGTGGACCTGGGTCTGGAGCGACTCGACGGAGCCGGACCAGGCCCAATAAGCGGAGATGAACGGGCGGGTAAAGCCCTCGATATTTTCCGGCAGGGCGAGTACTGCGCCGGACAGCGGCAACTGGAATCCAACCAGATAGATTGAGAGCAGCGACGCCTGTTCGGCGGTGCGCATCATCGCGGAAATAGCCAAGCAGATGGCGGTCATGGAGGCGTTGACCAGCAACAAAAACCCCGCATGCTGGAAAAACTCGCCGCGGAACTGGCCGAAGAAGTTGACGAAAAACGCCATCCACAGCGATTGGGCAATGACCAAGCAGGACAGAAAGGCCACCTTCGAGGCCAGATAGGCCGAGGGCCGCAGCCCGCCGAATTTTTCCTTTTCGTAGATCTGGCGTTCGCCGGCGATCTCGCGCGCAGAGTTATTAGAACCCATCAGCGCCAGCAGCACGACTTGAAACATGATGATGCCGGACACTGCGGAACCGACCTTGGCTTGGTCGGCGCGCACGCCCTGCTGCTCCTTGATTTCCAACTCCAGATTGGATTGGTGGCTATCGGAGAAGTTGCGGATGGGTCCCGAGGCTTTGTCGCTGAAGAGGGTGACGAGGATCGGGAAACAGAGGAGAATCGCCAGTTGCAAAAATACCTGGCCGCGGTCGCGGAAAAAAATCCGCCAGCGGCGTGACAATAGCGTGGCAAACTGGCTGCAAAATCCCGGCATCGGCAGCGCCGCAGGTGCCGCGCGGGTGGTCGCCGGACGCGCGGCCTCGGCGGTATCGGCGTCGGCGTCGGCAGGTTCGTCGGCAGGGGGAGGGGATTTGTGGGTGTGGGGCAAGTGCAGGCTGCCGCTGGCGATGAGCACATGGCGATTGTGCTCGAGCATATGGAAGTACGACTCGCCGTGTTTTTGCCAGGAACTCTGCCAGCGCTCCGCGGTTTGGGTTGCCAGTCGTGGATAGACCTCCTCGCTGTCTTTTACCGAAAAATAGTGGGTCAGTTTCTCCGGCGGACCATAAAACGCCAGGCAGCCCTCGTGGAGCACCAAAATCGAATCATATAACTCCAGATGCGCCAGCGAGTGGGTCACCGACAACACGATGCGCCCGTCCTTGCGCGATAAATCGTGCAGCAGGCGCACGATTTCCCTCTCGGAGCGCGGGTCCAAGCCCGAGGTGACCTCGTCGCACAGCAGGATTTTCGGGTCGGACACCAACTCCATGGCCAGCCCCAAGCGGCGCTTTTGGCCGCCGGAGAGCACTTTGACCGCCCGGTCGCTGATGCTTGCCAAGCCGGCTTCCTCCAGCACCCGGTCGATGCGCTGGTCGAGTTCGGCGGTGTTGCGGCAGCGCACCCGCAGGCGAGTGGCGGCTTCCACCGATTCATCAACGGTGAGCGGGTCGTAGGCGATGGAAAACTGCGGCACATAGCCGATTTCCGAGGGGGCGAAATCGCCGCCTGTGGAGAGGTCGCGGCCGTCCCAGAACAAGCTGCCGGAGGACTCCGGGTTGAGGCCGGCGATGGTCTTGAGCAAGGTGGTTTTGCCACAGCCGGAGGGGCCGACGATGGCCATGAAGTGGCCCTTGGGTACCTTGAGCGAGATGTGATCGACAAGGTTGACCTTGGAACCGTCTTTGCGGATGGTGAAACAGACGTCTTGAAGTTCTAGCACGGTAACGGTGGGTTGACTGGCTCTCGGCAGAGACCAAGGAAAGGTTTTTTTTACCTATCCGGCGAGCAATAAATTGCCGGATTGCAGCTTGCGCGAATAAGATAGGCTGGTATTGTCAGCCCCTTGCCTTCCGGCAGGTGCCGTTGCGCCATTCCGGATCTGCACTCACCATTACCCCCCAACTACCATGGCCTACACCCTTCCCGAACTCGGTTACGCATACGACGCGCTCGAACCCCACATCGACGCCCGCACGATGGAAATCCATCTCACCAAGCACCACGCCGCCTACGTCACCAACGTCAACGCCGCCATCGCCGGCAAGCCGGAGCTTGAAGAAAAATGCCCCGGCGAATTGATCGCCGATCTCAAGGCGGTGCCCGAGGATATCCGTGGCGTGGTCCGCAACCACGGTGGCGGACACGTCAATCACTCGCTATTCTGGAAAATGATCGCCCCCGGTGGTGCCAAGGCCCCTAGCGGCGAGTTCGCCGCCGCTATCGACGCGGCCTTCGGCTCGTTCGATGCCATGAAGGAGGCCTTTGGCAAGGCTGCGGCCGGCCGCTTCGGCTCCGGTTGGGCTTGGTTGTGCTCCACTGAGGGCAAGCTCTCGGTGTGCTCGACGGCTAACCAAGACAACCCGATCATGGGCCCGGACTTTGGTGGCTGCGCCGGTGACTGCCGCCCGCTCCTCGGTCTCGACGTGTGGGAACACGCGTATTACCTGAACTATCAAAACCGCCGGCCGGATTACATTGCCGCATTTTGGCAGGTGGTCAACTGGGATGTGGTGACGGCCCGCTTCACCGGCGCTGGCTGCTGCGGCGAAAAGTGAGCGGCCCTTCCTCGGCATGGTGCGGCGGTCTGTGACCGTCGCGCCATTGAGTCCCAGAGCAGCGCGGCCTCACGAGTCACACTAGGGAGTGGACGGAGTGGGCTCGTCGAGCTAGGCTGCGGCGTGTTGGAGTGGTTTACTAATGGTCAGTTTCCCGTGTATCTCGCGCCGATGGCGGGGGTGACGGACTATATTTTCCGCGGAATCTGCAAGGAAATGGGGGCGGATGTGCTGGTTACTGAGTTTGTGTCGGCGGAGGGGATTTTGCAGGCCGACGCACGAACCCGCAAGTACACCGAGTTTAGCGAGGCCCAGCGCCCGGTAGGCGTCCAATTGTTCGGCGCCAACGGCCAGCGAATGGGCGAGGCCGCCCGCAAAATCATCGACTGGCAACAACCGAACTTTATCGATATCAATTTCGGTTGCCCGGTCAACAAGGTGGTCGCTCGCAACGGCGGTTCTTCTTTGCTCAAGGACGCTCCGCTACTCGCCGCAGTGGCCGAAGGAGTGGTGCGGGCGGTGGCCGGACAAGTGCCGGTGACCGCCAAGATGCGCATCGGCTGGGATACCCAGACGATCAATGCCGTAGCCATCGCCAAGACCCTGGTGGATTGCGGGGTGCAGGTCATCGCAGTGCATGGACGCACCCGGGCGCAAGGCTATGGCGGGGAGGCCGACTGGGATGTCATCGATGCGGTGGCGCGGGCGGTGGCGGTGCCGGTCATCGGTAATGGCGATCTGGCCAGCGGTGCGGACGTGGCGCGGCGACGGCGCGAAACGGCGGTCGCCGGAGTGATGATCGGTCGCGCGGCGATGGGCAACCCGTGGGTGTTTCGCGAGGCTAGGGAGGTATTGGTAAACGGCGTCACGCCGCCGCCAGTCCGATTGGAAGAGCGCTGGGACTTGGTCCTGCGGCATTGCCGCCTGGCGGTCGCCAGCGACCGCTACGGCAACGAGTGCCAGACAATTACCTCGATGCGCACTCGCCTGATGGCCTACTGCAAGTCCTTTGCCGGGGCCAAGGACTTGCGCCAGTTGCTGTGCCAGGTCACCGCAGTCAGCCAAATCGAGGCGCTGGCGGACCGCTCCATCGGGTTGGCGGCGATGAAGGATGAAGGATGAAGACCTCAGCTTCGCTCGGTTGCGTTCATCTGCGGTAAATCTTCAAGGGAGTCGGGAGGTTCATGGCTTGGCCGGCAACCCGCCAGCTACCTCCAGCGCCGCCGCCAACGCCCGTTCGTACAGCCTGCGCGGCAATTCATAGCCGCCGAACTGCCGCAAATGGGCGGTCATCCACTGCGTATCTAACATAAAATACCCGCCCTGACGCAGGCGTGCCACCAATTCGACCAGGGCGATTTTTGAGGCATCGGTCTTGCGTGAAAACATGCTTTCGCCGAAGAAGGCGCCGCGCAAAGCGATCCCGTAAAGTCCGCCTTGCAAGCCATCCTCGTCCCAGCATTCCACCGAATGGGCGAAGCCGAGTTGGTGCAGCCGATCATAGCTCTCCACGATCACCCCGTCGATCCAGGTGTCCTCGCGTTG
>WBXD01000042.1 GCA_008932935.1 Verrucomicrobiota bacterium | reverse complement strand
TCTGATCCCTCTGATCCCTCTGATCCGCCGGCCGCGCCGGCAGCACCCAAGCCAACGGATGGCCAGCACTAACAAGCCAATTGGAGCCAACGCGCATTCGCCCTTTGCGGGATGCGCGATTCTGATAGCGGCGTTGGCGGTGATGGTTTTTCTGCTGGTATTTTCGACTTGGGGCTTGTTTCGGCAAGCCCGTGAGATTGAGAAATTCACGGCAGTGGCGGCGCAGCCGGTGGCGGTGGCGGCCATTGAAGGCGAGGACGTAGAGATCAACCGTTTGGCCGAGAAATTGGAGAAATTTCGGGCGGAGCTCGCCGGGGATGATGCGAGCAAGCTGGCATTGACGCCAGCAGAGCTTAATTTGGCCATTGCGGTCTATGAGCCGTTCGCGGATCTGCGCGGCACCTTGCGCGTGGTGGCGGTGGATGGGCCCGCCTTGCGGCTCGCCATTTGCTTCAAGCTCAACGGCAAACCTCGCTGGGCCCGCCCCGGCGAGCACGGCTGGATCCACTCCGATCCCCGCTTCCTCAATGCCACACTGCTGGCCAGACCTGAATTGTTAGGAAAGGAGGTCGTGTTAAAACTCGAGACAATCGAGGTGACCGACGCCAAGGTGCCAGTCGAATTCAAGGAGCACATGTCGCCCTACCGCATCACCGAGCGCTACCTGGGCGACGCGCTGCTCGGGCCGGCAATGGGCAAACTCACCGCCGTGGCGGTGGAGGATGGCTGTGTGGTCCTGCGACGCCAGCCGGGGCAGGTGCCCGGCGACCGGATCACTGCCGGGCAGGTGGATTTTGCCAGTTCGCGCTTGTTCACTGTGTTAGGCGTGGTGGCCTGCGGTTTTTTACTGTTCGTCGGGTTTTTGATTCTAGTCCGGGCCCGGGCTAGGAGTTCCACCCCGCCACCTTGATGGTTGAACTGGCGGCCGACGCTCAATGGCCGGGCACTGCGGGGGCTCTTTGTTCGACTGCCTCGCGGACTTGTCGCCATAACTCCACCACTCGCGCGTCGTCGCCATAACGCGTTAGGATGACCCCAAGTGCAACGAGCACAAGCAGGGCCAGCACTAGCGGCAGCCAGTAGCAGATGGCTAGGGCAATGCCCGCGCCGTCCAATTTTTTGTGATAGGCGAAGCCGGCCGGGCAGGCGAAGCAGCGGTAGCCGATCCACAGGTTGAGCAGTGGCACGCAATAGCCCAAGTACCACCAACGGCTCATGCCGAGGTTTGTCAGGCGCTGCAGCCCGTAGTAGAGGCTGATGATACAGAGCACTAGGGCCGCCCCATGGGTGATGTTGTCGAACAAAGCAGGGTCCAGCGGGCTGGCCAGCGACGCCTGGCCATAGGTGAGCGCGGCATACGCCGTGAGTGGCAGCAGCAGGCAGGCGGAGAGGTAGGCGCGGCGGCGCGCCCCGGGCCATGAGTCTGGCCTCTGCATCAAGGCAGCGACGGAGTCCGGCAGCGGCAGGGTATAAGAAGTGGCGGCGGCAGAGTTCTCGCTCATGCGCTGGGTGAACAGATTGGGGATTTCACCGGCGGGCTGCCACTCGGCCATGCCTTGGGTCCATACCAGGTCCAGCCTGGGATTGAGTGTGCCAGCTATGGCGATTGCACGAAGTTCGGTGAAGGAGACCGGACCGAGTCGACCGCCATCATGTGAGTAAAACCAAGTGTCGGATGGCGAGTCGCTCATGCCATCGCTTGTACCATAAGCGGTGAAGTTGTCAAACCGTGGCAGAAAAACAGGCAGCCTGTCTTCCTGCTAAACCTGCCAGCCGCCGGTTAAATTCACTAAAAAAACCTTCAAATTCACAATACTGGCGGAGCGATGTCTGCCAAGATTGTCGCCCTAACCAAGCCCCAGCATGTCCTCGCTCGTATCCCTAATCACCCTTGTCTTGGCGATGATCGCCTTTCGTTTCATGCCTCATCCGGAGAATGTGGCACCCATTGGCGCGTTTGCATTGCTCGGCGGGCTCTACCTCAACCGGCGCTTGGCCCTCGCGGTACCCGTGTTGGCATTGGTACTCAGTGACGTGCTGCTGAACACGCACATGGGCTATGCCGCCTTCCACGCGCCTCGCTTATTGGATTACGCGGTTTTCATCGCCATCGGTATGGCGGCCTTGGCCATCCGCCACCGAGGCTGGAAAGTCCAGTTGGGCGGCGCGGCGGCGGTGCCTTTCTTCTTTTACGCGGTGAGCAACTTCGGGGTCTGGCTCACCGGGCTGGGCTTGTCCGGCCAGCCGTACGCAAAATCCATTGCGGGGTTGGGCGAGTGCTACGTTGCGGGCTTGCCGTTCCTGCGTGGCTCGTTGCTCGGCGACTGGGGTTTCATGGCGCTGTTTGCCGGCGTGATGGCACTGGCAGCTGCAGCCTCGCGTGACGAGCGGGTGGCCGTCACCGTGAGGAATTGATAGATCTGGTCCGCCATTGCCACTCGCCTCCACCCAAGTGCCCCGCGGGCCTGTGCGCCTAGATGGCTTGCAAAGGCCAAAGATGGTGGTGTTATATCAAGCTGTTAGTCTTGTGTCTTGCCGCGTTGCGGCGACGAATATACCAAGGCATAACTTTGCGCCGCATGGTTATCGGATACAACGAACCCTCCGCAAGGAGTGTCCGGACTTCCGCGCATTCATCAGTTCGCGGATATCAATCCCACGAGCACATGATTGGATTTCCCATGCACGCTGCAGCTCCACCATTGTCGGGGGGGAGTTGCGCGCAAGTTCTGTCCAATGGTCATATTGAGGAGCTCATTGAAACCTGCATTGAGCAAACGGCCGAGGCTCTGGTCCAGACACATTCGGCCAGCCGTTCCGATGTTCGGCATGCCATTGATGCCGTCCGCCTGGCGCATGCGCAAGGTCAGCCCAGTGATCTGATGAGTACCATCGCAGGCCTCCACGGCGCTGCGGAGCCCGATCTTGCTAAGGCGGTCGAAGTGCTGGCCGCGCGGCTGGCCAGCACTCTCAATCCCTCGCCGCAGCTGATTCCTTTCGCAGGCAGGCTGATCGCGCCGACCGCGTTTTACGCATCGTTCGAGCGTCTCCACAAGCTGGCCAGAGTCTTGTTGGCTCCGGTGATTTTCGCCGAAGACACCGGGTCCATCGGCGTGGCTTCTGCCAATCCCATCGCCGCGAACTTGTTGGCCGAAAAAATCCAGGAACTCGTCTCGCGCCGCTTTGATATCCGCCCGTTTCTAACCATTGCCCGACTGGATTACGAATCCTGGACGCTGCTCACCCACAGGCACTTTGAATTATGATCCGCTTCGATGGCATCCTCTTCAATGAACGCAATAGCCGGCTTATCATGGCCGAGTTGACGCGTCACGACCCGGCTCATTCCCAGCTCAGCCACTGCCAGGTGGCCCGGCGGGTGAGCCGCTTTAGCTTCATGTCCGCGCTGGCCAAGCTCAACGGCCTGGCATTTTTCCCCCGGGTGGCCGAGTATTGTGAGGGGTCGCTGCATGCCGCTTGTGATACCAGGGTAATGACGCGGGAGCGGTTTGTGCCGCTGTGCTGCGATGGCCATGGCACGCTCATCGTTGCCATCGTCAACCCCTGGAGCTTGCAACCGCAGGCCCATCTCGCTACGCGGTTTCCCCAATTTGAAATTGTCAGAATTGTCACCCTTGCGTCGGAGATCAGTCGGGCCATTGTGAGCGGGGCTGTCCGGCGTGGGGCGAGCGTGTGGCGTGGCGAGTTCCCCAGTTGAGCGAAGCTTTCGCACGACGACAAGCAGCTAGTCGCTCTGCTCACGTCGGCGGATCATAGTGGCTTTTGAGGATCCGGCTCATAATTTCGCGCAGGCGGGCGAATTGGGCGTCAAGTTCGGGCAAATGGGGGGCCACGGCGGCGAGATCGCCGGCCAGCGCGGCCTCCTCAATGGCAAGGGCCACCGCGTGCAGGCGTTCGCCGCTGACATTGGCGGCGGCCCCCTTGATGGTGTGGGCGGCGGCGGCAAGCGTGTCGGTATCACCAGCGCGCACTGCGGCTATCAAGGCCGCAATCTGCTGTGGCAGATCGCTGAGAAAACACTCGATGATATGGTGCGCCACCGCGTCGTCCTCCAACATACGGGACATGAAGCCGTCTTGATCGAAAATCCGCGCCGCAGGGGCTGGCGCAGTAGCCACCGCTGCCTGCTCGGCAGCCGTTACCATAGGTGGCTCGGCAGCGGCGGTCGCACGCGCTGGTAGCCAATTGCCCAGGGTGGTGGCTAGGGCTTGGGGCGATACGGGTTTAGGAACATAGTCATTCATGCCAGCGGCGAGGAAGCGCTCGCGGTCACCGCCCATTGCATAGGCGGTCATGGCAATGATGGGCAGCGAGCGATTGCGGCTGGGCGCGTGAAGCCTGCGGATTTGACGCGTGGCCTCAATACCATCCATCACTGGCATCTGCACATCCATCAGCACCAGGTCGTAGGGCAGTACGCTCAAGGCATGGACGGCTTCCGCACCATTGGCCACGGCATCGGCCCGCAGGCCGAGTTTTTTGAGCAAGGCGAGGGTCACCTGCTGATTGGTGATGTTGTCTTCGGCAACGAGAATGCGCCCCTTGCGCCCGCCCAACATGTCGAGCAAGTCGCTGACGGAGGGTGCGGCGCTGACGCGGGGCAGCAGTCGCGCAGTGGCGGTTTGTCTGCCGAGGCGTGCAGTGAACCAGAACTCCGAGCCTTTGCCCTCTTCGCTGGTCACCCCGACCTCGCCACCCATCAACTCGGCAAGTTGTTTGGAAATGGCCAAGCCAAGGCCGGTGCCACCAAAGCGGCGGGTGATCGAGGCGTCCAACTGGCTGAACTTGTCAAACAGCAAGCCAAGCTTGGAGGCGGGTATGCCGATGCCCGTGTCGCGCACCACAAAGCGCAGTAACGCGTCCCCGACACTCAGTTCCTCCACCGCAACATGGATGACCACCTCCCCGTGATCGGTGAACTTGATGGCATTGCTGCCCAGGTTGGTTAGAATCTGGCGCAGCCTGCCGGGGTCGCCCCGCAGCCGCATGGGCACCGCTGGGTCTGTGGCGCAGCGCAATGCCAGCCCCTTGTCATGCGCTTGCAAGGCGATGCTGGAGGTGAAGTCATCCAGCAGAGTAGCCAAGTCGAAATCGAGTTCCTCGAGCACGAGTTTTTTGGCCTCGATTTTAGAGAAATCCAAAATGTCGTTGATGAGTTCGAGCATGGCTTCGCCGCTGTGGCGCACGGTTTCGGCGTAGTGGTGCTGTTCGGGGCTCAGTTCGGTGTCTAGAAGCATGCCGTTCATGCCGATGACCCCGTTCATGGGGGTGCGGATTTCATGGCTGATGTTGGCCAAAAACTCACTCTTGGCGATATTGGCCATTTCGGCTTGGGTAGCGAGTTGATGGGCGCGGGCGGTAGTCGCTTCGAGTTGTTGGATGGTGGTCAGCAATTGCTCTTCGGCCTGCTTGCGCTCGGTGATGTCCATGTAGGTGCCCAGAACGCCGATGACTTGCCCCTGCTCATCGTGCAGCGGCACCTTGCAGGTTTCCAGCCAGGCTTGTTTGCCATCGGCCTGGAGTTGCGGCTCGATGATGTGATACTCCGGCTGATTGCTTTCCATCACCCGGCGGTCTACCGCGACATAGGCGTCGGCTTCAAATTTCTGCCACGGCATGTCGTAATCGGTCTTGCCGATGATTTCTTCGGGAGAGTTGGCGCCGGCGGCCTTGGCAAAGGCTTCGTTGCAGCCCAAAAAAGCCAAGTTGCGGTCTTTCCAAAACACGAAGTCGGGAATGCTTTTGAGCACCAGGTGTAGAAAATTGGCGGCTCGTTTGCGCTCGGTGATGTCGCGCGCCACTTTCGACACCCCGATAACCGTGCCGGCGCCATCTATGATCGGCGAGACGCTGAGGGCAACATCGATGAGATGGCCGTCCTTGGTTAGGCGGAGCGTCTCAAAGCGCTCGACGCTCTGACCATGGCGGATTTGTTCTAGAATCTGCTCCTCCTCGGCCAGCAGGTCGACGGGAATCAGGCGCACGATGGAACTGCCCACCATCTCGTCGGCCAGATAGCCGAAAACTTGTTCCGCGCCACGATTCCAGCTGGTGACGATGCCGTGCAAGTCCTTGCCGATGATCGCGTCATTGGAGGATTCAACCAGAGCCGCCAAGCGGTGGGCGACGAGTTGATCCTGCTTGCGCTCGCTGATATCGGTCATCACCACGCTGCAGATGGCCTCGCCGCTGGCGGATTGTGCGGGGGCGGCGCTAAGCCAGACCCAGACCGGAGCTTGGTCTTTTTTGGCTATGCGCAATTCGCAGATCTGCTTGTCGCCACTGGCACAGAGGCTGGAGCGGTAGCGCGAGAACTGAGGTAGATCGTCCTGGAAGATGAAGCTGGCCAGCAGGTGCTTGAGGAGTGCATCGCGGGACATGCCCAACAAGGTAGTTGCGGCCAGATTGGCATCGAGGATCAAGCCGTCCCGGTTGAGGGTGACGTAGGCCACTGGAGCCGAGTCGTAGAGATTAAAGTAGCGGTCTTGGGCGGCGGCGAGTTCCGTCTGGGTCTGGCGCAACTCCTCGTTCTGCATTTCCAGTTCAATCTGATACACGCGCAGATCGAGGAGTAAGCTGCGGATATGCTCCGCCGACATCGCGGTGAGGGTCTCTACAGCTGGAACGCTGGCTTCCAGCGCGAGCTGTGCCTCGGCCAGTTGACGGAGGGCGGCAGCTTGCGGTGTCGCAGTTTCAGGGTGCTTGCGGGGCTGGCTCATGGCGGTTGGTTGGGCACCTCCATTGCATGGTCTTCGCTTGTGGACTAGGTCGACAGGTCCTGCCTAAGGCAGCACGCGTACGGCCATCGCTCAAACTCATCTCATACGTGCTGACAATGCCTCAGGCCTCGCACCGATGCAACTTGAAATGTGGCCACCTGGGAGGTGCTGCCCCCCATGCTCTCGGCTTGTAGCAGGTGGCGTTTCCAGTCCAAGCCGCCGCTAAACCCACCCAAGCGGCCGCCGCTTGCCAGTACGCGGTGGCATGGGACGAGCAGCGGCAGCGGGTTGGCGGCGCAAGCGCTGCCCACGGCGCGGCAGGCCTTGGGCCGGCCGCGGGCCGCGGCGATCTGGCCATAGCTGCGGGTCTGGCCGGCGGCGAGGGTTTGTAACTCGCGCCAAACACTGTGCTGGAATCGGGTGCCAGCCCTCAGATCCATGTGGACAAGGTCCCCGCCTCAGAACGCCTGCTTCATCAGCACGCCTTTGTTGGGGGCTTGGCGGCGCTGCTCGTTGAACTTGCCATTGTTGAACATCTGGATCTTGTCGTTCTGGTCGTTGAGGTTGTTTTGATAGTCGGGTTGCTGGCCATGGCCGGGGGCGGCTTGGGGCTTGGCGGTCGGGGCATTGGCCGCGGCACCTAGCCATGTGTCGCCGCGGAAAAAGGCGTAGCGCGACTCGCCTTCGCGGGCGATGACGGTGGCCTTGCCGTGGACGTTGTCGGCGATGAACAGGCCGCGCAAGTCCGTCTCGCCGCTGCGAAACTCTGCGTCGGCGCTGCCGATCGCCTTGACGTGTACCTCGGCCCGGTAGCCGCCCTTGACGGTGTCGAGCACGTTGGCGCGGACTCGGCCGCTGGTGGCGTCTTGCTGGACTTCGATTTTGAGTGGGGTGATGAGGACCATGCCACTGGTGAAGAGGTCGTCACCGCGGCAGATAATCAGATAGGCGGCCTCATTTTTCCACTTGAGGGAGAGTTTACGCTCTTTCTCGACGAAATCCTTGCCGTCGCCCAGCACGGTGGTCTGTTCGAGTTCAGGGCGGATGCCGGCGAGTTGCACGCTGGTGATGGCGCTGAGGTTTTTTTGCTGGAGATAGAGTTGCATCAGATCCACCCGATAGACCTGCAGCGACACTTCCTTGATGTTGCGGTACTTGAGCGTGAGCTCGACGGGTTCGCCGGGCTTCACCACGGTGATCTCGTCGAGGGCAATGGATTTTTTCTCGAAGTAGGTGATGGCTTCTTCGGCATCTGGATAGATGTCCCTGACCTTGGTGTACCACTCGATGGCGTCCTTGGGCTTGCTTTCGGCGTGATAGATCTGGCCCAAAATGTAGCGGGCGAAATCGCGGTCCTTGCTATCGCCGTCGGCAACCACCTTGGCGGCGGCCAGCGCGTCGGCGTACTCTTTTTGCCAGAACAAGCCCAGCGCGCTGATGTATTGGATGCCCGGAGCCAGCGGGCTGTCTGGGTATTTCTTGGCGAACTCATTGGCTAACGAAACCACCAGCGGATAGTTCTTCAACGTCAGCAGGCAATTGGTCAGTGAGAAGGCGGCATCGTCCGCCAGCGGGTCTTTGGGATACATCGCCAAAAACGCCAGAAGCAGATCGGCGGTGCGCTTGAGCATCGCCGGTTTTTCGGGTTGCACGCCGTCTTCCTTGGGCAGTTCGTGCGCTTTGGGGGCCTTTTGATAGAGCATTTGCGAGAGTGCGAAATGGCTGGCGATCACCTCGGCGCTATCCGGATACTCGCGCCAGATGCGTTCCTGGAAGTCGATGGAGCCGAGGAAGCGGCCCTCGTCCTCGAGCACGGCGCTGATGGCCGAGTCGTTGTTGAAGCTGGCCGCGATGACGGCGCGATAGACCAGCCACGAGCGCTCGAACTCACCGATGTCGGTGTAGGCCTTGCCGACCACTAGGATTTTGTCGTAGGGGATTTCCAACTGCGGGAAGCGCTCGCGCAGCAGCTCGAATAGCTCGACGATCTTGTGGGCGTCGTAGAACTTGGCAGTAGTGTGCATCCACAGCAACATGCGGGCCAGTTCGCTTTCGTTGTATTGCGGGTTGTTCTTGCGGACGCTCGCCAAATGTTCCATGGCGTTGGCTAGATCGCCGTCGTCGAAATAACATTTCCCGATGGCGTAGTGTTCGGCGTCATTCATTTGATAGACGTCGGTTGATTTATCACCAGCAGCCAGCACGGTGAGTTCGGACACCTGGCCAATGCTCATGAAGGCTGGGTTTCCCAACTCGCGGATCACCGGCGGGAGCATGCGGAAGGTGCCCGGCGCGTAGCCGGTTAGGTCGAATTCCACTCGGTCCAGCCAGCGGTTGAAGAACAGGGTGATGGTCGAATCGGTGATTTCACGCCCTGTCAACTCAGCATGGATTCCGCTTAGACTCGCTTCGTCTAGGTGGGCACCTGGTGGTAGAGAAATTTCCAAGGCATAGCGGTGGCCATCTTGGACCCACCCACGGCCGGTACTTAGCACGATATGCTGGCGCTGGCCAGTTTCCAGAGTTTTGACGGGAGACGTGCTAGCCGCACCAATGGGTTTGCCACGGTATTCGAGTTGGGCATGCAGCTGCTGCACAGTTTCCAGGCAGGGGGCCACGTTGTTTGGAGAAGGCTTCACCTCTGGCGAGAACCCGAACAAGCTGGCGGCATAAGTATAGCGGCCGCGGCCTTTCATCTTGAACTCAACCAGGGTTTTGTCGGCCTTGATCAGCTCGTTAGGCACCGCTAGCAACTGCTGGCCAAGGCCGCCGGCGGCCTTGACGCTGCCGATCGCCTGGCCGTTAACTACCACCTCAATCTCGATGTCGCTGGATTGTTGGAGACCTTGGGCAAACCAGATGGAAAGTGCGGCGACGGCCGGACCATGGGCGCGAGGGGAGGGGAAGCCGAAGCAGGCGTGAGCTTGCAATAACGCTTGGGCCGCCGCAGCGGTGGCTTTGCTGGCGGGTAGGGTTTCCGCCATGGCTAACAGAACCATCGCGCTCGTCTCGTCGCCGTCATTGAGCCAGATCGTCTTGCAGCCGCTCTCCCACACGAACGGCTTGACCGGCTGCGGCTTGTACTTGGATTCTAATAATCCTGCCAGTTCGGTGGCAATCTCGCGGCGCTCGAGGTTGAAAAACGCGCGGGCCAGATGGGCGAGGCTGGAATTGCCCAGGGCGTTGCGCTCGCGGTAGAGGCGGTTGCAATTGGCGAAATCGGCGAGCTTGTCGGTGGAGAGGGCATGCAGGATCACCGCTTTGCTATCATTGTCATTGGCATCGCAACTCTCGAATTGTTTCAGCAGCGCGGCCGCTGCCTTGTCGATGCTGTCCTTGTTGACGACGATGCCGCTCTGGCGCGCCTCGATGAGTGCCCAGAATACCCGCGCGGTGGTGAGATGACCTAACGACTGGCAGCTCCAATTGCCGTCGGCCGCCTGGCTGGCGACCAATGCGGCGACGATAGTCCTTGCGCGGGTGGAGAGTTGTTGGGGGTAAGTGCCACTCGCCTTGCTGGTGTTGGCATAGCGCAAGGCGGTGGCGGCGGCAAGTAGGTCGTTGGCGGGCGTGTCGCCCCAGGCCGGCGGCAGCAGGCGGGCCATGTCTTGGCACGGGCCGTACCAACTGTGGCGCAGTGCCATATCTAACACAGAGTTGCGCACATCCGGGCAGATAGCCACGCTCATCCAGCAGGACGAGTAGGCACGTCCGGTTGGCAGGGCCAGCACCGCGGCGGCATCCGCCTTGGCGGAACCGCCGGCGTGGGCGGCGTAAGGCAGGCCCCACGGACTCACGGGTATGGTGAGGGTTAGCGCGTCGGCAGGCGGTTTGAGGGCGGTGGCGTTGGGGCTGGCGATGCCGGTGAGTTCGGTGACGATTTCCAAGGCGGCGGGCACGGTGATGGCGTCAAAGGCGACTTCGGCACCCGACGCGGCTTTCAGCACGACGGACTTTTCGCGTTCGGCGAGCACCTTGGTGTTGTCCTTGGCGTCGAGCACGCGGAGCTTGAGGTCCACCGGTCCGGCGTAATCGGTTAGGTTGTGGACGCGTCCGACCACGCGCAGTTTATCGCCTTCGCGGAGGAACGCCGGGGTCTTCAACTCGACGAAGAAATCCTTGCGGGTGAGCGTTTGGGCGGTAGCTTCGCCGACCAGGGTTTCCACCGTGCAACCGCGGGCGCTTAGGCGCCAGGCGGTAGTGGTTTCCGGCAGGGGCACGCTGGCGATCGCCTTGCCATCCGCGCCAGTGAGGATCGAGGGCAGCCAGCGGCCTTCGCCCTTGACTTCGTGGCGCGCCGGGGCCGCGGCTTTCCCCCCTGAGTTGGGTTCGCCAAAGTTGGCATCACCTGCACCTGCAAGTTTTGCAGCGATTGGGGAAGCGGGCGCAAGCGGGTTATCCGCCGCGATAGCGGACTGCGCATCAGCCTCCGAACGATTGCCGCGGGCAGCACTGCTAGCAGCGAGACGGTATGCGACTCCGTCGCCGCCACCTGCTGCGCCGCCCGGGCGTAGTACCTCGGGCTTGTTAGCAGTCATCTCCTTGCGCAACTCATCGAGCTTGCTGCGCTCCGCCTCGCTGCGGGTTAGGCGCTCGGCCTCGTCGGTTACGGCTTTGGACACCGGGCGGGTGGTACCTTGATAGTGGAACGCGCAGGTGGCACCAAGCTTGAATTCGGCGTGGCGGCGGGCGTCTTTTTGAAAAAAATCGAGGATTGGGGTGAGCGGATCATGGGATACGGCAAACAGCGCCTCGTTGACCAGTGCGAGGCTCAGTTCGGCCTCGACGGGTTGGCCTGTCTGGT
Source organism: Verrucomicrobiota bacterium (assembly GCA_008932935.1). Taxonomy (GTDB): domain Bacteria; phylum Verrucomicrobiota; class Verrucomicrobiia; order Verrucomicrobiales; family Akkermansiaceae; genus Luteolibacter. Next base: position 5,742 of record WBXD01000042.1, on the reverse strand, counting down.
CGGTGACGGTGAGTTCCACCTTGGCCGCGTCGCCGGGGGCGAAGGCCTCCTTGAGCGGTTTGACGCTGATTTTGAGTTCGCGTTCGACGTCGAAGTCCTTGGTGGCGTTGCACAGTTCGCGGCTATCCATGGCACTGACCGCAAGACGAAAGTTGGGAAATAAATCGTGCCCAACTTTGATAGATATATCGTTGTCGTCCTTTTTTAATTCGATGATGCGATGGCGGAGGATGGTTTCGCCCTCGAAGGTCACCAGCGCTAACCCTTTTGTGAGTCGCGAGTGCAATCGCACGCTGGTTTCCTTGCCGACCTTGAGGGTGGCGGAGTCGGCGAAGAGACGCAGCTTGACGGCGTCGCTGGCGTCTGACACCACGACCTGGCACTGCTGGGTGATGGGTTGGTCAAAGCGGTCGGTGCCGGCCACACGCAGCCGATAGATGCCGCCTTTTTCTAAGGTCAAAGGCACGCTGGTCTTGCCGGTCGTGGGGTCGGTGAGGATCTCGGATTTAGATTCCTCCACCTCGGCAGGCTGCGGGCCGGGATCGACCTGCCACGGCAGCAGCGCCAGGATCGGACTGAATTTGGGTTGCTCGATGCGCAATACCGTGAGCTTGAGGGTTTCGCCAGCTGGCTGGCCATCGGCTGCCGTGGTGGTTAGGTCGAGGTCGAACGGTTCGCCGGCGATGACCACTGGTTGGCTGGGCTTGGCCGCGATGGTGAAACCGAGGCGCGCTAGGGTGAGTGTTTCGGTGGTGGTGAGGGTGTCGCCGTCGAGCGCCGCGCTGAAGGTAAGTGCGGAGCCGGGACGCATGCCGGTGGTGTCGAAACTCAGCTTGGCCTTACCTGTGGTGTCGGTAGTGACGGTTAGGCTGCGGCCGTCAGGCAGTGTGCAGCGCAGCGGTCGCCCGGCGAGCGGTTCGCCCCAGTAGAAGGCGGCCTGCACGGTCGCCTCGATGGTTTCGCCGCGGAACCACACGCGCCGTGGAAATTGCATCGCCAGCTTGATTTTTTCCAATTTGAACGAGCGCACTTCGAAGGAGCCTTGGAAATGCAGCGGTTCTAGGCCCTTGCGCTCTTGATGGGCGGCCATCACATAGGTGCCGTTGGCGGTGCTGGCGGGCAGCACTAGGGACGCATCGAAGGTGCCGAAGCGGCTGGTCTTGACGTTTTGTTCGGATAACAAGCGGCCCTGTGGGTCGTTGATGCTGAGTTTGAACTCGCTGTTCTCTGGCACTGCATAGGCAGCGTTGCGTACCTCGCGCAGAATTCCACGTAGCGCCACGCTCTCGCCGGGTTGGTACACCGGACGGTCCGTATAAAGATAACCTTTGGCGCTGAGGCCGGATGACATTTGCAGGCCGGCTAGATCGAGGTTGAATGAGGCGGCGTGGCCTTTGGCCAGCGCGAACAGGCGCACGTCGGCAACGTCCTTGAGCGCCTCGAGTTGGGTTTTGAACACCCCGTCGTCGCCAGTTTTGCCGGTGGCGGCCACCGCCTTGCCATCGCTCACCAGAATATCGACGTCGGCCGCGGGTTTGCCGGTGAGCATGTTCTGGACAAAGGCTAGCAACTCGCGGCGGCTGGATTTGACGATCACTTCGAGGTCGGAGCGCAGCACTAGCACGGTGCTTTCCCATTCGTCATCGCCAACAGTGACAATATAAGCCCCAGCTTCGCCGCTTGGAAACGGGATTTTGACCTCCTGCTCGAAAGGTTTGTATTTGACGTAGCCATCCGGTTTGAACTCCCAGGTTTTGTCAGGTTGGATGAGCGATACATCCAGTCCCTCAACCCCGGTGATGCCGTGCATTTTGCGGAAATACGCTTGCAGGTCGATCTCGTGGAGCCGGAACGTGCATTTCTCCATGTTGCGTAGCTTGAGCTTGACCACCGCTGCTTCGTTGGTGCGGAACGTGCGCTCGGCCGACAGTTCTAGCGACTTGCCGGTGAGCCTCGCGACCGATGCGGTGGCCTCGGCATCACTGAATTCACCAGCCAGCTTGCGGTAGATCTGGAGCGCTTGGTCGAACTCACCAAATTTGTCCTCGTGGATTCTGGCACTTTTCACCAGGGCGCTGCGGGCTTCCGGGCTTTGTGGGTACTTGCTCACCAATTTTGCCCATTCTTCGATGGCTAGGCGATAGGCCGCGTTGATCTTGACCAGTTCGCCCTTGGCCTCCTCTAGCGCGCGGGCCTTGGCCTCATGGACCGCCCCAAATAGATAGAGAATGCGCGGCGAGCGCTCGTCGAGCGGATGGGCCCGCAAAAACTCGTCGAAGCGTTGCAGGGCGAGTGCCTCGCTCTTGTCGGTTAGAGCATCCATGCCCATTTGGAATTCGGCGTTAATGATGGCGTTCTGGCTGTCGGACCACTGCGGACCGTTGGGGTAGTCCTTGACATAACTCTGCCAGGTGGCGATGGCCTCCTCGCGCTTCTTCTGCTGCGCCAAGAGCGAACCGATGCGGAACAAGGCACGCATTTTCAGATTGGCCAAATGGGTGGCGGGCGCGGCGCGCAGTTCCTCATCGAATCGCAATGCCGTCTCGCCTTCCTCCAGATGGAAAGCGTCGCCAGCAATGAAATCCCGATAGGCTTTGATGGCATCCTCGGCGCGGTTGGCACTTTGATAGGCCTCGGCGATCATCCAGGCGGCACGCACCGCGCGGCTGCCCTTGGGAAATTCCGTTAGAAAATTGTGACAGGTCTTGATGGCTTGGTCGAGTTCACCGGCACGCACTGCGCACAAAATCATGTCGGTGGTGGGCAGGCCGGCGGTATTGCCGATGGCTTGCCCATTGGTGTTGCGAGGTGTCGGGGCATCGGCCGGGTGGGTAAAATACGTTTGGAGCATCAACCAGCGGATTTCGGCAGGCAGAGTCCTGCCCGCGGCGGTGGGCAGTTCTGCCTGCAGTTCGGCCGGAATAACCTGCGGCGTGTCGAGCATTTTGAGCAGGTCTTCCAATTCCATTCGGGCGACGGAAATATTGTTAGACTGAATCTGCACCTCTGCCAGGCGGTAACGGGCCCAGGCCGCGTGCTTGCCGGCGGGTGGCGGGTTTTGCAGCGGCAGGCGCGCACTGGCCGAACCAGCGGGGCCGCTCCAGGCCGGATCAAACTCAGTTAGGTACGCCTGGAAATCCAGGGCTGCCTGCGAGAAGCTGCTGGCTTGTTGGATGGCGCGGGCTTTTTTGTACACCAACTCGTCGCGAAGCTCGCGGGAAATCTCCATGCCCAGCGCCTTGGAGTAGAGAGTGTAGGCCTTAGGGAAATCCGGCTTGGGCGCGTCGGGCAGGTTGACGTCTGATTTGGCAGTGAGCTTGTCGGCAAAGGCGACGATAATCCCGACGAGTTCCTGTTTGCGCCCGGCGGCTAGCAGGCGGGCCGCCTCGCTTTGATAGATAGCGGCTGCCTCTTGGAATTTCTTCTGCTCAACCAGCACCTGCGCCTGTAGAAACGTCGCCTTGTAGCGCCAAACCGACGTGGGAAACACGCTCACCAGTTGCTGCGCTTCGGCTAGCGCCGCGGCAAATTTTTTCGCATGAAACATTGCCAGCGCCTTGAGGTAATCGGCTTCATCGGCCTTGGGGTCCTTGGCCGCGATAAGCTTGTCTGCGATGGTGGCCGCCTGCTCGTAGCGCTCGGCACGCATTTCGACACGCAGCGGATCGAGCGATGAGGCCTCACCAGCTTGCAGATTAGCAGCTAGGCCGAGGATCAAGGCACAGGCGAGGGCGCATTGGCGGAGGGGGTGGGGCGGGCGAACGAGTTGAGTATTCATGGTGGGGATCCTCGGCTGGCAAAAAGCAACAAGCTCTGGGGTAGCGACACGGAGCGTGCCACTTACTTAGTTTTAGTTACGCCAACCTGTTTTGAGAACACCACCATTGCACGCATGGCGTGGAGGATTGCGGATGGAAATCTCATGTCATGGTTCGTGGTGACGGACCCTCCCCCTGGGGCCAAGGTTTGAAAGTGCCGATTGCTAAACTCCGGCCAACGGTGTATGTTGACCGTATTGTTATGAAAATCAACTCATTGCTGGTCACTCCCGTCGCTGCTGCCGTGCCAGCCGGCGGTAGCAATCCCCTTGGGACACTCTCCCAACCATCTTCTAGCAGCAGCGGCTGGCCTCGCGCTCGCAGCGTGTGGCCGACGGTTTGGCTGGTCGCTATCATCGGCATCAGTTGGCAGCTTGCCCTGTGCCGCGCCCAACAAGCCGGCGACGATTCGCAAGACGCCCAGGTGCTCACCCGCGGGCCTGTGCATGAGGCGTTTGCCGGAGTGGTCACCTTTAACCCCGAACCGGGCGTGGTCGTGCCCAAGGCCGCACCCGAAGCGATTGAGGAGGTCCCGCCGGCAGAACGGCCAGAGGGTGCCAACGTGACGTGGATTCCCGGCTACTGGGCATGGGACGACGAACGAAGCGACTTTTTGTGGATCAGCGGCATCTGGCGCTCGCTGCCACCTGGCCGTCAATGGATCGCCGGTTATTGGGCGCAAGTCACTGACGGCTACCAGTGGACCTCGGGCTATTGGGCCGATGCCACGGCGCAGGAGACGACCTATCTGCCGGCCCCGCCGGCGACCGTGGAAAGCGGCCCGAACATCGCGCCACCGTCGGCGGACTATGGCTGGACGCCGGGTTGTTGGTTGTGGCGGCAGCAGCGCTACGCCTGGCAGCCCGGTTATTGGGCAGTCGGTCGTGCGAACTGGTTATGGATGCCGGCGCACTATGTGTGGTCGCCCCGCGGATACGTCTTCGTCGATGGTTATTGGGATTATCCCGTGGCGCGGCGCGGCGTGGTATTTGCGCCGGTCCTTTTCGGTGCCGGCGTCTATGCGCGGCCGGGGTACTCCTACTCGCCATCTATCGCCATCGATCTGGCGATGTTTGCCGAACAACTTTTCCTGAGGCCAAACTATCATCATTATTACTTCGGCGACTATTACGCGCCTAGCTACCGTCAGAGCGGGTTTGTCTCGTCCTATTCCTATCAAACCAACCGCCACGGCTTTGACCCGATTTTCGCCCATCAACGCTGGGAGCACCGTCAAGACAGCCATTGGGAACAGGGCGTGGCGGAAACCTATCAGTTTCGTCGGGATCACGAGAATGCCCGGCCGCCGCGCACTTGGGTCGCCCTCCAAACCCTCCAAGCCAACCCCGCGGAAGCCAAGCTCAACCGAGCGGTGATGGCCACGCCAATTGACCAACTGGCTAAGCGCAAGGACGGTCCGCAGCGCTTCCAGACGGTGCCACAGGAGGACCGCCAGAAGCTGGCGCAGCGCAGCCAAGAAGTGCAAAAGTCCCGCGAGCAACGCCGCACGCAGGAGGCCACGGGGACCGTAGCCGCCGTGAGCGCTGCGGGCGCAGTGGCGCAACCGGCCACCGTGACACACGCCAAATCGCCGATTATTGGCAAGGCACCCGCTCAGTTAAAAAAGAGCGAGATGCCGCCCAATGTGCCGAGTACTCCAAAAATCGATCGGAAAGTCCTGCCCGATGCCATTCCCCCCAGCCGCCCAGCGGGACTCGAGCCCGCCACGCCCGGTGTAACGCCCCGCGACAAGGTCGTGCCGCCGGTGCCTGCCACGCCCGGTGTAACGCCCCGCGACAAGGTCGTGCCGCCGGTGCCTGCCACGCCTGGTGTAACGCCCCGCGACAAGGTCGTGCCGCCGGTGCCTGCCACGCCTGGTGTAACGCCCCGCGACAAGGTCGTGCCGCCGGTGCCTGCCACGCCT
>WBXD01000041.1 GCA_008932935.1 Verrucomicrobiota bacterium | reverse complement strand
GTGAGCTATCAGGTCTTCGCCCGGAAATACCGCCCGAAAACCTTCGACGATGTCCTCGGCCAGGACCACGTCGTAAGGACCCTTCGCAATGCGATCGCCCAAAAGCGACTCGCCCATGCCTACTTGTTCGTCGGCCCTAGGGGCACCGGCAAAACCTCCACCGCTCGCATCCTCGCCAAAGCCCTCAATTGCCCAGGCGGCCCAAAAATCGACTTCAACCCCGACGACCCAATCTGCATCGAAATCGCCGAGGGCCGCTCGCTGGACGTGCTCGAAATCGACGGCGCATCCAACAACGGCGTCGAGCAAGTCCGCGAACTCCGCGAGTCGGTGCGCTTCGCCCCCGCCTGCGGACAATTCAAAATTTACTACATCGACGAGGTCCACATGCTCAGCAACGCGGCCTTCAACGCCTTGCTCAAAACCCTTGAGGAGCCGCCCCCACACGTTAAGTTTATCTTCGCCACCACCGAGGCCAATAAAATTTTGCCGACCATCCTGTCGCGCTGCCAGCGCTTCGACCTGCGGCCGATTTCCACCGAAACCATCTCGCAGCACCTTCTCCACATCGCCTCCTTGGAAGGCATCAGCCTCGAGCAAGCCGCGGCTTGGGCCATCGCCAAGGGCGCCGACGGCGGCATGCGCGACGCCCAATCGATGCTCGACCAGCTCGTCGCCTTTTGCGGCAATACAATCGAGGAGGCCCACGTTCTCGATGTTTTCGGCTTCACGTCGCGCGAAAAAGTCGCCGCCCTCACCGCAGAATTGCTGGCCCGCGATACGCCCGCGGCGCTCTCGCTGGTGCAAAAGGAAGCGGAAACCGGCCGCGACCTCTCTCAGTTGCTCGGCGAACTCATTGGCTGCCTGCGCGCCTTGCTCATCGCCAAACTCGACCCCTCCGCCGATGGCGAAGGCATCCCCGCCCCGCTCTGGCACGCCCTGACCGGTGCTGCTGACAAGTACCAGCCCGACCGCATTCTCGCCACCATCGACGTGTTCGCCGATACCGAAGGCCGCATGAAATGGGCGACGAACAAGCGCCTGCACTTTGAACTGGGCATCATTAAGGCGATTCAGACTCTCGGGGAAGTCCGCCTCACTGACGTCATCTCCGTCCTCACCCGCGGTGCCGACTTGCTGCCCTCCTCACCCCTAGCGGACCTGCCGCCGGCCAGCCCTCCACCCCAACCCGCTGCTACCGTGGCGGCTACGGCGCCGATTCCATCACCGCCCGCGACGCCACCGCAATCCGCGCCCGACCTAGAGCCCGACCTAGAGCCCGACCTAGAGCCCAGCAGCCGCGTCGAGGACGCTCCAGCTCCTGTGATAAGTAGCTCCAAGCCCGCCCTGTCCGGGTTGTTCAGCCTCGATTCGCTCATTGCCGCTGCCCAAGAAGCCAGCGAGCCGCCTGCGCCCACCGCCGCGCCCTGGCAAGAGGTGTCTGCCCCTGCGCCTCCCGCAGCCACGCCGCCGCCGCCCGCGCAAGACCCGTTCTACGACGATCCGCTCATTCAAGCCGCCCTTCAGAAATTTGAAGGCAAAATCCTCCACTGACCCCATCCCCTATGAATATTGGTAAACTCATGCAACAAGCCCAGCAAATGCAAGCCGGGCTCGCCGCCAAACAGGCGGAACTCGCCATCCAGGTCGTTGACGCTGCAGTTGGCGGTGGCAAGGTCAAGGTCACCGCCACTTGTGCCGGGGACGTGCTCTCGATCAAAATCGACCCCTCGGTCATTGATCCCGCGGACGCCGAGTTTCTTGAGGGACTCGTGCTCAAGGGCGTCCAGGAAGCCCTCACCAAAGGCAAAAACCAAGCTGCCGCCGCAATGCAAAAACTCACCGGCGGCCTCAATATCCCGGGAATGTGACAAAGAAGACACAAGACCGCTGCGCTCCAAGACACAAGACGCAAGACAAGAGCAGAACCGAGAGCGGAGCGCATCTTGATCTTGCTCTTCTCTTGCGTCTTGCAGTCTTGTGTCTTGCGTCTTCTTGCTCTTCTCTTGTGTCTTGCAGTCTTGTGTCTTGCGTCTTCTTCCTCTCATGACCCGCGAAATCCTTGCTGACGTCCTAGACGAAATCGCGCTCTTGCTCGAACTCAAGGACGAGAATTCCTTCAAAGTCCGCGCCTACCGCCAAGGTGCAGATACCGTGCGCGGCTTTGATGGCGATATCGTCCAACTCGCCGCCGACAACCAACTCACCGGCATCAAGGGCATCGGCGAGGCACTCCGCGATAAACTCCATATCCTCGCCAGCACCGGCTGGCTGCCATTCCACCAGCATCTCCACGCGGAATTCCCGCCCGGCTTGTTCGATCTGTTTGACCTCCAGGGCCTCGGCCCAAAAAAGGTCAAGGCCCTCTACGCATCGCTGGCCATTAGCTCGATCGCCGAGCTCAAGCTCGCCTGCGAGGCCGGCACCGTCGCTACTCTCCCCGGCTTCGGGGCCAAGACCCAAACCAATATTCTCGAAGCCATCACTCTGCGCGAAAAATTTGCCGATGCCTTTGTCCTTGGCGCCATCAGTCCGCTCGTCGACGAAATGTTAGAAACGCTGCGCCTGCATCCCGAAATCTCGCGCGCTGCCGTCGCGGGTTCGTTCCGCCGCGCCAAGGAAACCGTGCACGACCTGGATTTCCTCGTCGCCACCAAGTCACCCGCGCTCGTCTGCGAGGATTTCACCACCCTGCCACAAGTGGCCTCCATCATGGTGTGTGGCGATACCAAGGCATCGGTGCGCCTGCACAATGGCCTGCAATGCGACTTGCGCGCAGTTTCTAACAGCGAGTTTCCGTTCGCCCTGCAATACTTCACCGGCTCCAAGGAACATAACATCGCCCTGCGCTCCCTCGCCCTCAAACGCGGCTGGTCGCTCAACGAATACGGCTTCACCGCCACCGGCAAACATGCCACCGCAGTGCCCGCGGATATTTGCGAGGAACCCGATATCTATCGCGCCCTCGGCCTCGATTTCATCGAACCGGAATTGCGCGAAAACCAGGGCGAAATCGATGCTGCCGCCGCCCACTGCTTGCCCAAGCTCGTCGAGTTGAGCAACCTCCGCGGTACTTTTCACAACCATACGACCGCCTCCGACGGCCTCAATTCGTTGGACGAAATGGTCGCCGAAGCCATCGACATGGGCCTTCAGTACCTTGGCATCGCCGATCACTCGAAGTCCACCTTCATCGGCAACGGTTTGGATGAAACCAGGTTGTTAAATCAACTCGCCGCCATCGCCAAACTCAATGCCGCCCACCCGGAGTTCCGCGTCTTCGCTGGCTCCGAGGTGGACATCCTGCGCGACGGTAGCCTTGATTTCGACGACTCAATCCTCGCCCGCCTCGACTACTGCGTTGCCTCGGTGCACAATATCTTCAATCTAACCGAAGACGAGATGACCCGCCGCATCTGCCGTGCGATGGAAAACGAGCACGTCACCATGCTCGGCCACGTCACCGGCCGCTTGCTGCTCAAGCGCGAGGGCTATCCGGTCAATCATGTGAAAATCATCGACTGTGCGGCAGCCACCCGCACCATCATCGAGCTGAATTGCAGTCCGTTGCGCCTCGACATGGACTGGCGCTGGTGGAAGCGTGCCCGCGACCTCGGTGTGCTGTGTTCGATCAATCCCGACGCGCATTCCATCGCCCGGCTCCATCACATCGGTCTGGGCGTGCGCCTCGCCCGCAAAGGCTGGCTGCGCCGTGAGGATATCCTCAACACCCGCTCGCGTGCCGAGGTCGAGGCGTTTCTCCACACCCCCAAGGCCGCTCGCTAACACCGAGCGCGGATACTCGTCGGCCGATTACTGCCGTGGGCCGGCCCGCCACAAACAAGCATCGACGCGGCGGCAAAGTGGAACCATAGTTGCGGCGTTCCGCTGCGGCTTGCCCATCCTCATGCCACATCCCGTCATGCCACCTGCCCCGACCCTAGCGATAGCCATTGCGACGCTTTTCCTAACGGCAGCATTGGCCTGTGGCGGCAGTGACAAGAACCTGTTGCCTAACGGCGGCTTCGAGGGCAAGGACGCGCTGCACGGTTGGCTGACGGTGTTTCCGGATGAGGAGTTTTACAAAGACAACGGGCCGAATGTGAAACTTGCGCCCGCCGGCGATCTCGGCGGCCGCCGCGCGGTGCTGCTGGATTTGCCCGCGGGCATCGCCGGTAACCAAGGCGGCAAGCTCGAGAGCGTACCGGTGCCGGTAGAACCGGGTGCCAGCTACCACGTCGAGGTCGATTGCATGACCTGGGATTTGTCGGCCAAGATTCATGCAGAAGCTTGGAGCCGCGACCCGCACCCTGAGCAGAAGCGTACGATTTTTCGCCGTGCGGCGGCCGCTGGGCGGCCTGCGCTGATTATGTGTTACCGGGCGCAAGTGCCCTCGCCGCCCGGCAATTCCAAGGTGTGGAGCAGCGCCGGCAGGGATTTCACCGTGCCCAATTCCGTCGTGGTCGCCGGCAAGGACCAAAAGCCCGAGTTCATTTCGCTTAAGGTCGTCAATTACGGCGCCACCATGGGCCCCGGCAAATCCTACTTCGCCAACTTCCGCCTCTTTCGCCTGGAGCCCAAACCCGCCCGACAAAAAAACCTCACCAAACCCTAACATCTTTTCCGTGTAATCCTCTTCAATCCGTGAAATCAGTGGTCTTATTAGTCCGTCCAACTTTTATAGTCAGCCCTACAGATTTCTCACTAAATTCCGCCAGTGAACCCGAATCTCACATCATCTAACAATTCAGGTGCCGCCCACGCGCCGCGCCAGATCCTCGCTCGGGCCGGCCGCGCCTTGAAGCTCGGCCGCTGCTGCACCACGCTGGCCAGCGGCTTGGTCGCCGCCTCAGTGGTTCTCGGCATCTGGTTGGTGGTCGACGCCAGCGCCCGCTTTGGCAGCACCGGCCGCTGGCTCGGGTTTAGCGCATTCGTGCTGCCGCTGGTCGCAGCCCTTGTCCAGGCAGTGAGAACGGGCCTCCGCCAGGTGGACGACGCTGCTTTGGCGCGGCGCCTCGAAATGACCACCGGCCGCAGCGATAACGCCCTAGTCAACGCGGTGCAATTCGACCGCTCGCTGGCCGATGACTCACCGTGGCGCGCTGTTTTGCTAGGCGAACTGGCCGGCCGTTGGCGCGGTATTGCCTGGCAACGGGTATATGATTGGCGCGTGCTGCGACGGTTGGCGACGGGTGCGGGGGTGATTTTATTGTTAGGTATAGCATTGTTCGTATGGCGGCCCAACGAATTCCGCCAGCGCGTCGGGCGGATCCTTTTGCCGGCGAGTGAAATCGCTCCGCTCACCCGCACCCGGGTACTGGAGGTGGCGCCGGGCGACCGGGTGGTGAGCCGTGGCACGCTGCTGGCGATGCAGGTGACGCTGGCGGGCGTAGCACCGGCCGAGGTCTGGCTGGTGGTGGCTAAGGCGGATGGCAGCGTCGAGCGCCTGGCCACGCAGCGCAGGGCCGGCGCGATGACGTGGGCGGTGGCCTGCAAGTGGACGGAAACCGGCCGCTATTGGTTTGAGGCCGGTGATGCGCGTTCGTTTGAGCGTCGCATCGACGTGCAAGCTCCGGCCAAGGTGCTGGCCAGCGTCCTCACGATTGTGCCGCCAAGTTATACCAAGTTACCGAGCGTGCGGGTGGCCGACGGCACCGTCTGGCCCGCCATTCCCGAAGGCTCCGATGTCACGCTGGAGTGGACGTTTGACCGCGGCGTCAAGGAATTATCAGTGGATGCTGGTGCTGCCGTGGCAAGTTTGCTAGATAAAACCGAGACTTGGAAACTCACCGGCCGCCCGCCCCTCAACCGGCCGTGGAGCACGCACTGGACCGATGTGTCCGGCCTCAGCGACAAGGCGCGGGTGGCCTTCAACCTCAAGCCTGATGAGGCGCCACGACTGCGGCTGATCCAACCGACGGGTGAGGAGGAGGTGCTTCTCACCCGCGACGCGGCGTTGCATCTCACATTCGAAGCTAGCGACGATTACGGCCTGGCGGAAGTGACGGTATTCCGCGGCAGCCCGGAAAAACCCGACGCCCGGGTCATTCAAAGGTGGCAACCGGGTACACAATCATTCAAACAAACCATCGATATCCAATTGTCGCGCTGGCTCGCCAAGGACGATGGTGAGGCGTGGTTCTGCGTGGCGGCACGCGATGGCAACGACGTGACCGGCCCCGGCCGCACCCTCTCGCGCATGCTGGTGGTACGCATCGTCACCGCCGATGAATTGCGCCGCGCCACTGAGAACCGTCAGGGCGAGGCGTTAGGCAGCCTCGATGATTTGCTGCGCCTCCAACAAAAGAACCTCGACGCCACCCGCACGCTGCTTCACGCCAGCGCCAGCGCCGCCGACGACGCGCTGGCGACGGTGGCCGAACGCCAGGTTAGAATCGAACAGGCTGCGGGCCAGTTGGTGGCCGCCACCCCCGCGGGATCGGCGGCATGGCGGGATGTTCTCGCCGCTTTGTTAGCCAAGGAACTGCCGCAAGCGCTGCTGGCATTGCGCGAGGCAGTCACGGCCAAAACCACCGCCCGCAGCAGCCCGCTGGCCAAGGCCGAGGCGCTCGAGGCAGCGATTCTTGCCCGCTTGAAGAGCTTGCCGGCGGACCTCCGCGACGAGGCGGTCGGTGCCGCCGTGCGCGACCTCATCGGCCGGGTGGAAGCCTTGTTCACCCGTCAAAAGGCTCTTCACAGCCGCACCGTCAAAGCCGTCAATAGCGAGGGCGCTGCTATCGCCAGAGACCAAGACACGCTCGCCGACGAGTCGCGCACAGTGCGCCAAGCCCTGGCCGATGGGGCCCAAAATGCCTCGATAGGTGATGCCGCCTTCCGTGTTGTGTTAGACAAAGCCGCCGCCTTGATGACGGAAGCCAAGATATACGAACAGATGATCCGCAGCGCTGAACAATGCGAAAGCGAGCATTTTCCCGAGGCGGCGGCGCTCTCCAAACAGGTGTTGGTGGATCTGGCACGGGTGCTCGAGTTGTTGAATACTTCACAGCGATCCACTGCGGGCGATAAGGCCGACGCCCTGAAAGAATCCGCCGCCGATATCCACGAAAAACTCGCGGCCCTCGTCGAACAACAGCTTGCGGTGGTCGAAAAAAGCAAGGCGCTGGCGGCCAAGGACCAGTTCAGCCCGGAGGACGTCGCGGTGGCCAAGGACCTCGCGGCCAAGAAGGCGGAAATCGCCAAGTTGATTGAACAAATGCTCACCGACGCCCACGCGCTGCCCGATTTGCGCCCAATGAACGAGTTGCGCGAGGAACTCACCAAGATATATGAAGACGTCATCCAACAAGACACCGCGCAGGCCGCCGCCGGCGAACTGAAACCTAGCGAAATCGCCGTTCAAAAAGAGGAGAGCCTCCTCACCGACCTGGAAAAAGCCGCCAAAACCGCCGCCGATATGGAAATGTGGCTGCCCGACAAAAACGAAACCACCAAATGGCTGATGGAGAATTTTGACCTGACGGAAATGCCGGAAATTCCCAATCTGCCGCTGCCAGACGCCTTCACCGACCTCGTCGGCGATTTGCTCAAGGAACAGGAAGGCCTCGCCGAACAAGTCCAGGACGCTGCGTCTAATAATGCCTTCGCCGTCAACCCCGCCAACGGCTGGGAAGTGGCCGACGGCCCGATGCCCGGCTTCAACGCCCAAGGCAAGAGCGGTAATACACCGCCTAATAAAAATGAGCAGACCGGCCGTTCTAGTGGTGGCCGCGAAGGCATGTCCAGCGGCGAGATGGTCAACCAGCGCGCCGACCACTTGGAGGGCAGTTCGATTGACGCTCGGCGCACTAACGACCCTATGCAAAAAGGCCAAGTCCAGGACGACGGCCCGCCCGCCGACGCCAAGGCGACGGGCGGCGGCAAGGCCGGCGGCGTGAGCCAGCGTGCGGGTATGACCGGCGAAGCGCCGTTGCGCGCGGTCAATACCCCAGACCGGATTCTGAACAATGCATTGGCCGCCGAGCAGGCGCTGCTGGGCCAAGAGACGGCCAAGAGTTATGCCACCGCGCGCTTGTTCTATCTGCGCAGCGGTGCGATGGCGGATGTCGCCAAACTGATGGACGAGTCACACGACGCCCTTAAGAGCGGTCGCCTCGCCGATTACGAGGCTCTGCACCGCCGCATCGTGGCGGGCCTGCGCCAACTCGGCGAAGCCACCACCACCCATGATATTAAAGTGTTAGGCGGGGCCGGCAGCCGCTTCGTCGGCGAAAAACGCCTGCCCGGCGGCGCCGACGTGGCAGTGCCCGCCGGCTTCCAACAACCGGTGGACGATTACTTCCGCTCACTCGATACGCCATGAGATGGATGAGCAGCCCAACCGGGACGAAGAGAACCACGGATTACACAGATTACACAGATTACGCGGATGATGAAAGAGTTATGAATATCATTGCATTCACCTTTGGGATGAGCCGCATATTTGATAGATCACAGTCATCTTTTCCGTGTAATCCTCTTCAATCCGTGAACCGGAGCAAAGCGGAGATAGACCGCCTGACTGATTTTAATCTTGCGGCCAAATCCGCGGTTAAAAACGCCGCTGCAACCCATTGCATTGCCCATTCTAGGAAAACTCATTGTATTCAATGGCTTGCACTAAGTTCAACGCTACTGTGGCTATTGAACTTCCCGGCCGTTCTAGCCGCACCCAAGGACAAAGCCAAGGACCCGGCGTGGGCGGTGGAGAGCGCGCCCTACCGGGTGCTGCTGCACGCTACCGCGCTGCCAGACGTGGCGGCCGCGGGTTGGGAAATCAGCCTGCCGGACTTCGGGGCCGGGCGTGCCGATATGCGCGACGTGGTTTTGCTAGACGATGAGCGCCAGGAAATCCCGCTCGATGCGGTGTGGCGTGGTGCGGGCCGCACGCTGCTGTTGCTGGCGGAATCGATGCCCGCGCACGGCGCGGAGGCGACCCTCTACTTTGGCGGCAACGCGCAGCGGCGGCAGCGCTCGTGGGCGGCGCAGCGGAGTTTGTTGCTAGAGACGCGGCGGCTGCCGGATGGGGCCAACGTGGCTAGCTATGGCGGTTGGCAGGCGGCCTGGAATAAGTCCCGCGAGGTGGATGGCGCGGCCTTCGTGCCGCGCATTTTTCACGGTGAAAACCCCTTTGGCGAGTCGCAGCATTTCCTCAGCCGCTACACCGGGCTGCTGCAAACCGGCGATGCCACCGAGTTGAAGTTTTACACACTGTCCCACGATGTCTCCTATGTGATGATCGACGGCCGCGCCGCTCTCCAATGGAAATCTAATACACCGCCACCGCTCGCCCCGGAAAAAGTCCCAGCCGTCACGGTGCGCGTGCCGCCTGGTACGGCAAAGGTCGAGTACTTCCATGCCGTCGCCGAGCCACCCGCAGCGATGGTTCTCGGCTGGGAGCAAGCCGGCAAACTCGGCACCGTGCCACCTGAGGCATGGGTTCACCCGGGCAAGGTGAGCGCCGCTGCCATCGAGGCTCGCGACGCCGCACCGGTGCCTCTGGCTACGCTGAGCGCCGAGCGCTACCTCGGGTATGGCGGCGAGTGGTATGTTATTGTTAGAGGAACTGTCGCCATGCCCGGCGCGGGTTGGGAGGTGGAGTGGCAGTGGCCGGATGGCAAGCGGGGAGGGGAGTTGGGGCCGGACGTCCGCCACCTGTGGATGAGCCTCGACCCCTTGCCAGTGACCCTGCGGTTGCGCAACGGCCAACGCGTCATCGATGGGCAGCGCGTGCTGGTAATCCCGCGCAACTTGCCGGAAGCGTCAGTCAACAATGAACGGCAGCTCGCGGAATTCACCGAATTGTTGGATAATGAAGATCCTAACAAACTTTCCGAGGCCGCGCGGCGGGCGGGCTTCGCGCTGGCCAACGCGTTCCTGCCGCCTGCCGCAGCGGCGCGCTGGGCCGAGTCGTGGCTGATGTTAGCCAAGCCGGGGGCAGGCATCTGGGTAGAGGCTATGACGCTGGCAATCCGCGAAACTGCTAGGAGCGACCCGAAGGCCGCCTTGCGAAGATTACATGATCTATCCAAAAATGAGGTGGCCGCCATGGGCCGTGCCGCTAGTTTGCTAGAGCTCGACCTGCTGGTGTTTGGCCTCCAGGACGCGGCGGTACTCGGGTTGGTGGAGCGCCTGCGCAAGGGCGGCGACAAGGGGCTGGTGCCCATGGCGATGAATCGGCTGGGCGACTATCATCTTCTCAACGGCCGCGTTGAGGAGGCGGCGCGTTGCTTTGCGGAGGCATTGCCCAAGCGCGAGGCGGCGGCAGGCAAGGCGCCGGTGATTGACCGTGCGCATTCGCTGGCCATCGAGGATTTAGTCGATGGCAATCACCTTGAGGAAGCGCGCACCACACTCGCCACTTGGGAACTCCAACGGCCCGCGGCCAAACTCGAAGGCGACCAATTACTGTGGCGTGCCCGAGTGATGTTTTTGGCCGGCGAGTGGCGGTGGGCCTTGCAGGATCTGCAAACCTGCCTCAAGGTGCGGCCCGGCTCGCCCGAGGAAATCGACGTGCGCTTCTGGCAGGCGCGCAGCTTGTTTGAACTCGACCGCAAGGACGAAGCTCGCAAAATCTGGAATGCACTGGTGAAGGACTATCCAAAACACGAACGCGCCGACGCAGCAAAACTATGGACCGCCAAACCGTGAGTGCTAGGCCGAGTGTTTGGGAGCGCCGGCGTCCCGCCGGCAGAGTTCGGCATCCTGCCGAACTCTCTTCCGCCTATGCAGTGCCAGGTCCACGCCATTCTCCCGGCCACTTGCAATCCCCCAGTCGCGGCGCTGCGGACCGTGGCGAAACCCAGATCCTGGGGAAGATATACCCCATGTTACTAGCCTTTTTCCTAACATTCCTCCCCGCCCTCGCCGACGGCCCCGGCCGCATCTACACCAAACCCCTAAGCACCGATGCCGGCACCATCTCCGCCAAGGTGCAAGGCGCGGTGCTGACCCACGCGCTGGCTGTTGAGCGTGACCGCAGCCGCGTCTATCTGGCGACGCTTGATGCCGATGGTGCGGGCTTTCGCTTTGCCAATTTGCCGGTGGGTCGCTTCGATCTGGTGCTCGTGACCAAGGATCACCGTGTGCTCGAAGGCCTGGCTCTCGGCACGGAGGCGGCATTGCCTCCAGACCGCTCCAAACACCTCGACGAGGGCGTGGCCAAGGCAGATTCATTTTTCAACCGCCGCATCCTTCACCGCCGCGGCGTGGCCGACGGCGTTGCGTTGGTGTTCGTCGAGCGCCTGCGCGACCGCCAGATTTTGCGCGGCTCGGGCGAGGACCTCAACGCCGGATTGCGCCGCTTGGAAATTATCGAGTTGCACGAGGCCGACGACGAGTGGCAAATGGTGCGCACCCGCCACATCTTTCGGGAAGAAACCCCGCGCCAACCCGGCATCCCATTTTTTATCCACCGCTACATTCCAGCCCTTGGTGGCCTACGCCTCGCCGCTACCCCGCGCGACCTCGGTACCCTAAATCTAACTCATTAACACCCGTTATACCAAAGAGATGAGCCCTCCGAAACGTTTGAAAATAATCGCCGGCAAGTACAAGGACAGCAGTATCCCGCTGACGTACTCACCACTAACCATCGGCCGCTCCGACGACAACAGCGTCGTGCTCGCGCCGGAAACCTCGGCCTCGCGCCATCACGTCGAGTTCGCCGAAGATGGTGGTGCCTGGACGGTGCGCGACCTCGGCAGTTTGAACGGCACCTACGTCAATGGCGAGCGCATCGAGTGGCCGCGCAACCTGCACCTCGGCGATAAAATAAAAATTGCCACCGAGATGATGGTTTTTGAGGAGGATAGCGGCGATGGCTCCGAGGGCGTCGGCCCCACCCTGAGCAGCGCGGTGCCCGTCTCGACCAAGGCGGGATCGTCCACTGTGATTCTGGAGGGTAGAGTGGGCACTACGCTCGCCGCCCAAGACACCGGGCCGGATGGCCGGACGACCTCCGCTGGCGGCAGCGTTCCGGACGAGCTTGGCGAGGACGCCGCCGCGCAATTGCGGGTGCTAGTGCCGCAACTGGAAAGCGTGGTGGCGGAGATTGGCAAGGCCATCGTCGGCCAGAAAGAGATTTTGCATGGTCTGATGCTCGCGCTCATGTCGCGCGGCCACGTGCTCATGATCGGTCTGCCGGGCCTAGCCAAAACCCTGATGATCCGCACCCTTGCCGAAGTGCTCGACCTGCGCTTCCGCCGCATCCAGTTCACCCCAGACCTGATGCCCGCGGACATCACCGGCACCGATGTGCTGGAAGTCGATGAGGCCAGCGGTCGCAAAAACTACCGCTTCATCCGCGGTCCCGTGTTTACCAACATTTTGTTAGCTGACGAGATCAACCGCACCCCGCCCAAAACCCAGGCGGCATTGCTAGAGGCGATGCAGGAAAGCCACGTCACTGCTGCCGGCGAGACCTATCCGCTGGCTCCGCCATTTTTCGTGCTGGCGACCCAGAACCCGCTCGAGCAGGAAGGCACCTATCCATTGCCGGAGGCCCAGCTCGACCGCTTCATGTTCAGCCTGCGGGTGAATTACCCGAGTGAGGCGGAGGAAGAGGAGATTGCGGAGAGCACCACCTCGGACCGCGCCGTGGAGTTGCGCAAACGCATGAGCGGTGCGGAGATTCTGCAACTCCAGCGCTTGGTCCGCCGCCTGCCGGTATCCAAGCACGTGATCAAATACGCCACTCGCTTGGCGCGCGCCACCCGCCCCGCCGACCCCCGCGCCCCCGAGGCCGTGAAAAAGTGGGTCCACTGCGGTGCCGGACCGCGAGCGACCCAGTACCTGTTGTTAGCCGCGAAGGCCGGTGCCATCATGCGCGGCAGTTTGGTGGTCAATTGCAACGACGTACGCCTGTCCGCCCTGCCGGTGTTGCGCCACCGCATGTTCACCAACTTCGCCGCGGATTCGCAAGGCGTCGACGTCGATGACATCATCACCCAGGTCCTCCAGGCAGTCCACGAGCCGGGGGAACATGACTATCAGATGCCGTAGTCACGGGCTGAGCCTCAGACACAAGACACCAGACTTCAAGACTTCAAGACGCAAGACTTCAAGACGCAAGACGCAAGACGCAAGCCCCGAACCCGGGGCGAGTATGGAGCAGGCAGTAACTTGGGTTGACGCCAATTTACTCAGGAGACGCAAGAATTTGACCTGATGACAGCCTCTGTTGCTTGTCAAGGACTCTGGCTGGCGGTGGTCGGTGGATTGCCGCTTTCAAATCCGCTCGCTTGCGCCTAGAGTCCCGCCAGCCATGACTCGCCTCGCCCTCCTTTTCGCCATGACTGCCGGCCTCTGCACGGCAGCCGATGAGGCGCTCGCACCGGAACTGCCCAGCGCAGCCCCGCTGGCGGATCGCGCCATCACCGATGACGGCGCGCGGGTGGCGGTGCTCGGCTACCATGACTTGGCGGACAACGAGCCAGAAACCGCCATGCGCCTGCATACCTCGAAGTTTCGCCAGCAGATGGGCACGCTGCGCCAGCTTGGCATCACTGTTATCTCACTGGAGGATTTTCTCGCGTGGAAGCGCGGGGCCAAATCTATCCCTGAAAAATCCGTGCTCCTCACCTTCGATGATGGCTGGAAATCCGTCTTTACCGATGCCTTGCCCATTCTCAAGGAGTTTGGTTACCCCTTCACCCTCTACCTCTATAAAAACTACATCGATGGCGGTAAAAAAGCCCTCACCAGCGATATGATCCAGCAACTCCTCCAGCAGGGGGGCGCCCTCGGCAGCCACTCGGTGAGCCATCCCTATCCCGCCGCAATCAAGTCCCACCGCAACAAGGGCGAACACGACTTCGATGCCTTCCTACGCAAGGAAATGGGCGAGTCCAAGCGCTTCATCGAAAGCAAATTCGCCACCTCCGTCACCACCTACGCCTACCCCGGCGGCTTCGTTACCGAGGACATGTGGCCCATCGCCGACGAATTTGGCTACACCGCGTTGTTTACGGTCATCCCGGGGAAAATCAGGCGCGCCACCCCGGATAAGCGCCTGCCGCGCTACATGATTCTCGGCAATTATGACAAAGTCTTCGAACTCGCCACCTCCTTCCGCGAGAGCCAGAGCGCCCCGCCGGCCTCCGGCTTGAGCCTCGGCACCCTCGCCGAAACCACCCCCTACCCGGTCACCCCGGCCGCCGCTGCCATCATCAACACCCGCCTGCCCCTCATCTCCGCCAATCTCACCGGGCTCACCGATTGCGACCCGAAAACCTTGGTCATGAAAGTCGCCGGTTTCGGCGAGGTGCCCGCACAGTTTGACCCCGATACCCAGATCTTCTCTTGGCAGGTGTCACGCCGCCTCCGCCAACCCGCCTGCCAGGTCGCCGTCTCTTGGCTCGATGCTAACGGCAAAGCCCCTGATGCGCCCCTGCGCTGGTCCTTCCAAATCGACCGCGAAGCCGCCTATCTTCCGGAAGGCGAATGAAGAAGATACAAGACCGCTGCGCTGAAAGACACAAGACCGCTGCACTGCAAGACAAGAAAATGAAGAGCCATCGGGCCACGCAAAGCGCTTCTTCCGCTTGTCTTCTGTCTTGCATCTTGCAGTCTTGCGTCTTCTGCTCTTCTGTCTTGCGTCTTGAAGTCTTGTGTCTTGCGTCTTCTTCCTGATAACTTCTCTTCCCCCCCATGTTCTCCTCCCTAGCCGACAGTCTCGATAAAACCTTCCGCAACTTGCGCGGCGTAGGCCGCATTTCAGAAACCAACATCGCCGACGCCTTGCGCGACATCCGCATCGCGCTGCTGGAAGCGGATGTTGAGTTTGGGGTGGCCAAGGAGTTTATTGCACGCGTCCAAGCCAAGGCCGTCGGCGAGGACGTCCTCAAATCGATCAAACCCGGCGAACAAATCGTCAAAATCTTCCACGACGAACTCGCTGCGCTGCTCGGCGGCGACCAAGTGCCGCTCGATCTCAACCCGCCCGCCCGCATTCTCATTTGCGGCCTCAACGGTGCCGGCAAAACCACCACCTCCGCCAAACTCGCCAAGCGCCTGCTCAAGGAGGGCCGCCGCCCGCTGCTCATCGCCTGCGACCTCTACCGACCCGCCGCCATCGACCAGCTCGCCGCCCTCGCCAAACAAATCGAGGTGCCCTGCTACACCCCGGCCGCCACCGAGACCGATGTGGTCAAGGTCGCCAAAGACGCCCTGGTTTGGGCCGAGTCCCACAACGGAACCGTGCTTATTTTTGATACAGCCGGCCGCCAGGAAATTGATGAACGGCTCATCGGCGAACTCAAGCGCCTCCATGCTTTCCTCCAACCCAAAGAAACCCTCCTCGTAGTCGATTCCGCCACCGGCCAGCAAGCCGTCTCCGTCGCCAAACACTTCGATGGCGCTGTCGGCATCACCGGCATCATACTCACAAAATTGGACGGCGATGCCCGCGGCGGCGCCGCCCTCTCGATGCGCGCGGTCACCGGCAAACCCATTAAATTCGCCGGCGAAGGTGAAAAACTCGACCAGCTTTTCGAGTTTCACCCGCAGCGTATGGCGGATCGTATCCTCGGCATGGGCGACATCGTCTCGATGGTCGAGCAAGTCGCCGACAAATTCAACGAGGCGGACGCCATGCACTCGATGAAGCGCATCCAGGCCGGCAAGTTCGACTTCACCGATTTTCTGGATCAAATGCGCATGATCCAGAAGTTAGGGCCGCTCGAAGGCCTGCTCGGCCTGATGCCGGGCTTCAGCAAGATCAAGAAACAACTGCCCAAAGGCGCGTTGGACAGCAAGCGCCTCAAGTCCACCGAAGCCATTGTCCTGTCCATGACCTTGGATGAGCGCCGCCGCCCTGAGATCATCAAAGGCTCCCGCCGCCAACGCATCGCAGCGGGGTCCGGCACCTCGCTGATGGCCGTGAACCAACTCATCAAACAATTCAGTGAAATGCGCAAAATGATGAAATCCCCCGGCAAAATGAAAGACATGATGCGCCAGATGGGCGGCGCTGGCGGCATGAAAGACATGATGCAAGGCCTCGGCGGCAAGATGCCGTTCTAGAAGACCCATAACTTGCTTCCCCCCCTCTACATCTGCGGCCCCACCGCATCTGGCAAGTCCGCTTTAGCCTTAGAAATGGCGGCGCAACTCGGCGGCGAAATTGTCAACGCCGACGCCTTCCAACTCTACCGCGGCTTGGAACTTATCAGCGCCGCGCCCTCGGCGGAGGAATTGGCCCGGGTCCCGCACCACCTCTACGGGGTGTTGGCACCAAGCACCGCCGCCGACGCCGGCAGCTACCTTCGGCTGGCCCGGCCCGTCATCGCCGACATCCAGGCCCGCAGCAAAACCCCCATCGTCACCGGCGGTTCCGGCCTCTATCTGAAATTCCTGACCCACGGGCCGGCACCGCTGCCCACCGCCGACGCCATGCTGCGCGCCGAATTGGATGCCACCCCGCTCGAGAAATTGGTCGCCCGTCTGCAGGCATTGGATCCGGTCGAGGCCGCCCGCACCGCGCTGAAAAACCGCCGCTTTGTTTCGCGGGCCGTAGAAATCTGCCTCCTCAGCGGCAGCAAAGCTTCGGACATGCGCGACGGCTGGGAAGCCCAGACCGCTCAACTCTCCGCCCACCTGCGCGGCCTGGTCATCCACCGCAGCCGCCCCGACCTCCATGCCCGCATCGCCAGTCGCACCCGCACCATGCTCGAGGGCGGTGCCATCGCGGAAGTCGCCGATCTAACTAACTTTTCCCCCAACTGCGAAAAGGCCATCGGCGTGCGCGAGATCCGTGCCATGTTAGCTGGGGAGATCGGCCGCACCACCTGCGAGGAGCGCATCAACGCCGCCACCCGTCAATACGCCAAGCGCCAGGAATCCTGGTTCCGCCGCGAACTCTGGCTTCAACCCGTTGTTCAATAGTCGGGCAGTGTGCGCGAGTTGTCCAGCGGATAGCCCGCTTGCAAGCGCTCGTTCAACTGGGCGGCTGCGATTGCAACCTGCAGCGCGCCCATGCGGCCGGTACTGTTGTTGGCGAGGCAACGGTTGACAAAATCGGCGAGCGCGTAGCAAGGCCGCGCCTGCGCACTTCGGCGACGATGGCACTTACGCTGCTGCGGTCGCATGCGTCCAGCAGTTCCTAGCGTTGGGCCGGGTGTCGCGCAGTCCGCCGTCGCTCGCTGTGCGGATGATGGCGGAGTCGGAGGGACCGAGGGCGGATGATGTAGATTGCATACGCGACTATGGTTGCGACCTATGCCCCCGCCTTGCTAGTGGCCGTCTATTGAGCGCTTACGTGGTGATTTTTAGACCCTCACGCGCAAATCCCTAGCGCTCCACAGCAGTCCCTTCGCGCCGCTGCCGCTGCCCCTCATCGCTCGAGCTCCATCCTTGCGCTTGCTGCTGAATCGCTCCCGTGCCCGCGCAAACGCCTCGTTCACAAATTCCTTGCTGCCGATCACCGCCCCGTCCGTGAAATACCTCACCCGGCAATGCAGCATCTTCGCGAATCCAAGATCCTTCAAGATCGTGCCGTTGTCTTTGCTCTCCAACATCTCCGCCGTGTTCAGCATGCTCTGACCAGCACGATTTCTATCTCCAGCCACGTCGGCCCGTCGCGGCTTGCGTCCTAAGGCCAATCCCATTAGCCGCCGGTACAGCCGCGAGACCTTCTGCCATTGCTCTGCCTCGAACCCCACTTCCTGGTCGCAAAAATACGCCCGCACCAACCCCTCACGCGCTTTCTTCCCGTTCCCCTTCTTCCCGCCGCCCACCGCTTCCCCATAACTGCTCCAGCGGTAATCCGCCGGATCTTTGACCATCCCGGCCCGCACCGGATTCAGGTCAATGTAGGCCGCTATCGTTCGCGCCGCTGTCCCGCTTTCTACAATCACGCTCTTGAACCG
>WBXD01000040.1 GCA_008932935.1 Verrucomicrobiota bacterium | reverse complement strand
GGATGCGGCGAATTCCGGGCTGTACGTTCGGTTCCGCGACCGCTTGATGTTTCCAATTCGCAATGAGATGGGCGACGTGATTGCCTTCAGCGGCCGCCAGTTGCGCGAGGACCCTAACAGCGGCAAATATATCAACTCGCCAGAGACCCTCATTTTCAAAAAGTCCAACGTCCTGTTTGCTCTGGACCGGGCGAAAAAACCCATTCTGCGGGAAAAATCCGCACTCCTCTGCGAGGGCCAGATCGACGTGATCGCGTGTCACGAACTCGGCATCGATCACGCGCTCGCCCCGCTGGGCACCGCCTTCACGCCGCAGCACGCGCATTTGTTGCGGCGTTACACGTCGAGCGTGTTGCTGTGCTACGATGCCGACAAGGCGGGTATTGCGGCGTCCGAGCGGGCGTTCCGCGAGTTGGTGACGGAGGGGCTGTCTGTTAGAATGGTGGAAATGCCCGCCGGCGATGACCCGGACACTTTTATCAAGGCGCATGGTGCGGAGGCCTTCCGTGAATTGCTAGGACAAGCCCGCGAGTTTTTTGATTTCAAGCTGAGTCGGGCCAAGGCCAACGGGGCGTTTGAAAATGCGGCGGAGCGCCGGACGCTTGCTGGCGAATGCGTTGGCTTGTTAGCAGCGATGTCCGACGTGGTGGCGCGCGATCATCAGATCAACGTGGTAGCAACCCACTTACAGACGTCGGGAGCTACCCTGCGGGGGGCGATAGCCAAGGCGTTGCAAAAACCCCAGCGCACGCCATTTGCCGCCGGACGCCAAGCGGAACCGGAATATGCAGTGGCCGCCGAACCCACAGCGCTGCACCGCAACGTCGGGTTTTTATGTCATCTTGCGCTCACCAGTGCTCCGGCGCAACATTTTCTCAGCAGCCAATTCGAAACTTTGCATGAGGCGAAGCGCTGGCTAGAGGGGATTGAGTTGTTGGAAAAAATCCTCTCCGCAGCACCCGATCCGGCGTCGCACGCGGCGGTCAACACGTTTCTCGGCGGCTTACCCGAGGCGGATCGCTTGGCCTTGGGGGCGGGGGATACGATGGTGATGGAGAGCGGGCTCAGCGATGGCATGCTCGCCGCGGAACATGCCATAGCGATGCTTTCGGCCACCGTCTTGCAGCGCCGCGATGCGCGCGTCAAGGCCGACTTGAAACAGCCCGGGCTCACTCAGCAACGGCTGATTGAATTGTTAGAGGAGACCAAGGAAATCAGCTCGCTGCTGCGTGGCATCGGCCAGCGCTCGGAATTTGATGACGAATTGCCGGCCGCGACGTTCAAGGCCAAGCTGCCTCCCGGCTGGAAAAAGCGGGTGTAATTAACGCATTACACCGAGGTAAGGGGGCCTGCGGCACCGATGCGGGCGGCGAAGGCACCGTCGGTTTGGTCGCGGAACGGCAGGGCTTCGCGGGTGCCCTGCAGTGTTAGGTCTGGGTGGGCGGCGAGGAATGCCTCAATCTGGCCGAGGTTTTCTGCATGTTCGAGGGAACAAGTTGAGTACACTAGGCGGCCGCCGGGTTTGAGGCAGGGCAGGGCGTTTTCGAGGATGAGGCGCTGGGTGCGCACCAGTGCTTCGATATCCGGGGCTTGCAAGCGCCAGCGGACATCGACGCGGCGGCGCATCACGCCGGTGTTAGAGCAGGGGACATCCAGCAGAATGCCGTCGAAGGCGGCGTGCCAAGCCGGCGGGGCGGGCAGGGTCCAATCGTGGACTGCGATGGTGGCATCGGCGGCATGCAAGCGGGTTAGATTATCGCGCAGGCGGGGCAGGCGTTTTTCGTTTGAGTCGGTGCAGACGAGGTTGGCGGCGGAACCCAGCGCCGCGGCGATGAGAAACGCCTTGCCGCCGGGTGCAGCGCAGGCGTCGAGGATGTGCTCGCCGGGTTGCGGGTCGAGCAACTCAACCGCATGGCGGGTGGCGGGGTCCTGAATATAGATGGCACCGGCGGCTAACAGGGCAGTGGGTAGCGGGCCTTCGAGTTGGAAAAAGTTGGGGGCCTTGGCAACGGGAGTGCCGGGTAGGGGAGATACGCCGGGTGAAGCCAGCGCTCCGCCGAGCGGATTAAGCCGGAAAAATGTAGCGGCGGGTTGGTTGTTCCACTCCATCAGTGCCAGCGTGTTGGCTTTGCCGAAGGCGGCACGCCAGCGGTTGCACAACCAGTCCGGATGCGAGTGGACGACGGGGGGCGGCAGGTCGGCCACTTCGTCCAACAAGCGTTTGCGGGAGGTGGTGGCGCGGCGCAGCACGGCGTTGACGAGGTTGCGCACGTTGGCCTTGCCGGCTTCGACGGTTTCATTGACGGCGGCGTGATCTGGCAGGTTGAGAATGAGCAACTGGCAGAGGCCGACGCGCAGCACGTCGCGGGTTTCGGGATCGAGTTTGCCGTCGCGCAGCTTGCTTATCCAATGATCTAACAACCTGCGGTGGCGCAGCACGCCGAAGAGGATGGCTTGCAACAGGCCGCGATCTGGCGAGGAGAGTTTGCGGCGCTGAGCGTGGCGCTCGATGAGGCTTTCGGCGTAGTCCTGGCCTTGAGCCCAGGCGTGGAGGGCGGAAACGGCGGCTTGGCGGACGTGGAAGTTTTTGGCGGGCATGAGTTAATAGATCACGGGATGTCGATGGACTGGAGTTCCTGTTGGATGAAGCGCACGACGGAGGTGTAGCGCTTGTGATCGCGGGCGCAGCCGAGGATGGCGGTGCCACCGCCTTTGAGTTGCCAGTAATGACTATCAAGGCAGGCGCCATCGCTGAGGCTGGTGAGCGCAGGGAAATTCCCTTGCTGGACGGGCGCGCCGTAGAGGGTGGTGAGGAGCTTGGCGAGGTCTTCCCAACAGGTCTTGAGCTGGGTCGGATAGGCGTCGGCCGGGAGGGCCTCGGTTTGGAGTGAGACTTCGCGCAGCAGGCCGGCTTTTGACCAATCGAAAGACAAGCGGCAGTGAAGGCCACCGATTTCCTTGCGAGTTTGGAAGCTGCCGTTGAGGCCGAAGCGGCCGAGGAGAGCTTCGGCCACCCGGAGCTCTACGATTTTGCTGGCCTTGAGTTTTGCTAGGACCTGCTCACGGGTGTCGCCGAAGTGTAGGGTGTCGAACACGGCAGTGGCGGCGGCGACAGGTGACTCGGGTCTGGCGGCTGGCAGCGGCATTGCGAAGGCGAGCAACAGAGCGAGCATGGTCTTAAGCCCGAAACTGCGAGCTTGAGGGTGTAGTGCGCTTGGCTGAACCACGGATTTCACGCAAATTTCAGATTTCAAATTTCAGCTTGTGTATTAGTGGCCTTGTGGGCGTTCGCGAGGTTCCCATTCGCGGCGGGTGCGCGAGCGGACTGAGAAAATGATTGGCACGCCGGGCGATGGGTGAGCCGCGCGCATCTGGTTGGTTAGATACCTTTCATAACTGTTGGCCATGAGTCGTTTGTCATTGACGAAAAGCACGATAGTGGGGACGGGTATGACGCTGTATTTTTCGTTAGTTGCAGCGGTGGCGTAGTAGAGCTTGAGGCGGCGGCGCAGCTTGTTATCGATGGGAGGTGGGGTTTGCGCGAAGGCCGCTTGGAGGATGCGGTTGAGCGCGCCGGTGCCGGGGACGGACTGTGCCCCCTTGCGGATCTTGAGGGATTCCTTGAGGACGTGATCGACGGCCGAGCCGGTTTTGGCCGAGCAGGCGACGAAGGGGGCGAAGGCGAGGAAGAACAATTCGCGGCTGACATGCTCGGCGGCCTTTTCCAAGCGGGTTTTATGGGGAGCGTCGGGGAGATAGAGGTCGAATTTATTGAGGGCGATGATGCAGGGTTTTTTTTCCTCGAGGATGAGCTGGGCGATTTTTCGATCTTGAGCGGTGATGCCAGTTGCCAGGTCGATGACGAGCACGCAGAGGTCGGCGCGGCGGATGGCTTTTTCCGAGCGCATCGCGGAAAACACTTCCACCGAATTGTCGCGCTTGCCGCGCGGACGCAGCCCGGCGGTGTCTATCAGGGTGAAACGCTCGCCTTGGAACGTGTATGGCAAGTCCACCGCGTCGCGGGTGGTGCCGGCAATGTCAGACACGATGGTGCGCGCGTCGTGGAGGATGGCATTGACCAGCGACGACTTGCCGGCATTGGGCTTGCCGACGATGGCTAGCTTGATGCCGACGGCCTCGGCGACTTCGGCGATGGCTTCGGTTTCGGCCACCATGGGGGCGATGACAGCGTCAATTTCGTCACAGAGGTGGCCGAAATTGCGGCCGTGTTCGGCGGAAACCAGGATACTGTTAGTGAAGCCGAGGCGGGAGAACTCGGAAAAAATTGTTTCGTGGCGCGGATCATCCACCTTGTTGATGACTAGGATGACGGGCGGTTTGGCCTTGCGCAGTTTTTGTGCCAATGCTTGGTCCACGGGGGTGAGGCCGTCCTGGGCATCGACCACCAGCAGGATCAGATCCGCGGTTTCCATTGCGATGTCTGCTTCGATGGCCACTTGCTCGCCAAAGCCGTCATCAATGGGCATGCCAATGCCGCCGGTATCAATCAGGGTGCAGGCGTGGACGGTGGCCTTGGACGGGGCGCTAATTCGGTCGCGGGTGACGCCCGCTTGGTCATGGACGATGGCGATTTTGCGCCCGGCAAGGCGGTTGAAGAGGGCGGATTTTCCGACGTTTGGACGTCCGACAATGGCAACGGTGGGCATGGCTGGGTGAGGAGGAGGGGGCTTGAGTCAGTGCAGCCGGGCAACGTCAGCTATTTTCCGCCAAGTGACAAGCGCGGAGAGGGGGAATACCGGAATGCAACTGGAGCTCCGACATGCCGTTTTTGATGCCTTGACATCAAATTGCGGTGATGTAGCGTGCCCGCATGAGAACCACTCTGACAATTGAGCCTGAAATCGCAGAGCGCTTGCGTCAGGAACGCGCACTGGGCAAATGCTCGCTGAAGGTTATTGTAAACGAGGCCCTGAAGCGTGGGCTGGGTCTGGCAGCGCCTGTTAGCCAGCAGCCCTATCGGATTGCTCCGCACTCGTCGCGTTTTCTCGCCGGGGTTGACGTTGGCAAATTGAATCAATTGGCGGATGAGATCGAAGCCAGTGAATTTCAGCCACCTCCCCCCACCGCGCGATGATCATTCCCGACATCAACCTGCTGGTTTACGCCCACAATGACCAGGCACCGGAGCATGCCAAGGCCAGGGCTTGGTGGGAAACCACACTCAATGGCCGGGTGCCGGTGGGGATCCCGTGGATCAGCATGAGCGGATTCATCCGTCTCATGACCCATCCGCGGGTGCTGGCGCAACCGCTGGATATTCATCAGGCCATTGGCCATGTGCGCTCGTGGCTGGCCCAGCCGCCCGTGCGCATCCTGCACCCGGGGGCCAATTTTGAAGGGCTCTTTCTCGGCTATCTGGCGCAACTGGGAAGCGGCGGGAATCTGACAACCGATGCCCAGCTCGCCGCGCTGGCCGTGGAACATCAGGCGCAACTCCACAGCTGTGACGCGGATTTCTCCCGCTTCCCCGGCCTGCGCTGGATCAACCCACTCAAGCGCACTCCCTAATCCTGAAAATAAAATGGAAATGGTTGCAGAGAGGTCTTTTAACCACAACCGAGCGCAGCGAGATGGTCTGACTGACTGCTACCCAAATAATCAGACAAATTACACGGATGGAAGAGGATTACACGGAAAACATGACCTCAATCTATCTACTTCTCGGTTCACACTAAAGGTGCCTGCCAAATAATTCATAACTCTTTCTTAATCTGTGCATTCAGTGAAATCCGTGGTTTCTAACTGCGGCATCATGGTTCATCACGGCCAAACAAAAAGCTCCAAGCAAAAAGCCCCGCTGTTGCCGGCGGGGCTTTTTTTTACCGAATGGGATGGCGGAGCGGACGGGGCTCGAACCCGCGACCTCCAACGTGACAGGCTGGCGCTCTAACCAACTGAGCTACCGCTCCATCCCCGTTCGGGTGGCGCGCAAACTAGGTGGTGATCCGGGCCGGTGCAACACCTAATTTTATAAAAAACGATTTTTTTTGAGTTCAGGACAAAGCCTTGATGGTGGCCTCGAGCGAGGCTCGGTCATCGATGGAATGGACGGTGAGGGAGGGGTCGATTTTGCCGAGGAGTCCGGCGATGACTTTGCCGGGCCCGAGTTCGAGGAAATCGCGGTGGCCTAGCGAAATGAGCTTGTGGATCGACTCGGTCCAGCGCACCGAGCCGGTGACCTGGCTTACGAGGGAGTGGCGGATTTCGGCGGGCTCGGACACCACGCTGGCGGAAAAATTGCAGACGACGGGCATGGTTGGCGGGTGGAGGGTTACCGCAGCGAGTTGCACGGCGAGGAGGTCCTTGGCGCTTTGCATCAGGCGCGAGTGATAGGCGCCGGCGACGTTGAGTTTAATGGCGCGGCGGATCCCAAACTCCTTGGCCTTGGCCACTGCCGCATCAATCCCGGCCACCGTGCCGGACAGCACGATTTGACCCGGGGCGTTAAAATTGGCCACATCGACGTCACTCGCTGCAGCCAGCGCGCGGACTTGCTCTTCTTCGCCACCGATGAGTGCGGCCATCGACCCTTGGGTGGCTAGGCAGGCGGCTTCCATAAATTCGCCGCGGCGTGCGACGAGGCGCAGGCCGTCCTCGAAGGAAAACGTGCCGGCGGCGACGTGTGCGGTGAATTCGCCGAGCGAGAGTCCGGCGGCGGCCACCAGTTGGAGCTGGGGCAAGCGCTCGCGCACCAAGGCCAGAGCCATCAGGCCATGGAGGAACAGTGCGGGTTGGCAGCGTGAGGTCTTGGTGAGTTCCTCTTCGGGGCCTTCAAACATGAAGTCTGAAATGGCAAATCCGAGAACTTCATCGGCTTGCGCGGCCAGACTCCGAACCGTGGCGGACGCTTCCGCCCAATCCTTGCCCATCCCCACCCGCTGCGCTCCTTGACCGGAAAATAATAGAACAATTTGGCTCATGTCGCGCGATGTCTAAGCCAATGTGCCTACCTTGAAAAGCCGGAAATGCGGCTGATTGCGGCCGCGTGTTTTTACGCATGTCCGAAAGATATCGCCAGAAAGCAGCAACTTTCTGGCCGCAAGTGGGTTTCACTGTTGCGCTTAGCAAGTGCCGCCTATTACTCATGAAACTAAAATTGCATTCTCTCCAATTGCTCCCAGTGCTCGCCGCTGGCTTGCTGTCCTTACCCACAAGTGTGCTGGCGCAGGACGCCGGGCGTGAGCTTGGCCCCAGGGCGGCTCCTGAGCAGGTCGCTCCTCCCGCCGCCCCCCCATCCAATCCATCCGCTCAGCCAAACGGGCACCAAGGACAGCGACGCGGGTGGGACGGGCCCAACGCCGCGGGTGCGCCAGAACGCCCGGCAAACGCAGCTCACCCGAAGCCCCAGGCAAATCAGGCGGCCCGACAACACCAGATGCCCCAAGCCAATCCAGCAGCGCCGCAACCGCCGATGGCCCAGCCTGGCTGGCATGGCGCGCAAGCCGAGTGGATGCCCCAGAACCGCATGCAGCGTGCCTGGGGCCCGCAGATGGCACAATCTAACACTCCTGGGCGGCCACCACAGATGGCGCGCAATCAAGGCCAGGGCGACCACAACGGCGCGATGTTCCAAGCCCGCAGCCGCGGCGGATGGGGTCCGCAGATGGGTCAGCCCCAATTCGCCGGACCGCAACAGCGGATGGGTCGCGCTCAGAATCAGGGATGCCAAAACCGCCCGATGTTCCAGGCCCGCTCTCGCGGTGCGTGGGGTCCGCAGATGGGCTGCAATCACAAGCATGGCGGCCAAGCCCGTCAGATGTTCCAGGCCCGCATGCGCGGTGCGTGGGGTCCGCAGATGAGCCAAGTCCAATTTGCCGGACCGCAGCAGCGGATGGGTCGGGCCAACGCGCCGCAAGCGCAAGCGCAACCTGGTGCCGCAACGGAAAACTCCCCGGTGGCGCGGATCCGCCATTTGCGCCAGGCCGCCGCGCAATTGACGGCAGCCGGTTATCCTGAGTACGCCGCCAAGGCCCGTTCTGAAATCAGCCGCATGGAGGCGGAATTCAAACTGTCCAAGCCGGCGACCCCGCCGGCAGTCAGCCAGCCAACTCGGCGCCGCGACTTCGCACCCCAGCAGGTTAATCCGGATGCCAAACCTGCGCTGGATGTCAACGCCGCGATGCTCAACGAAATGCGCAAACTCAGCAAGCAAATCGAACAGCTCAACGGGCGCATGCAGAAGCTCGAGGCTCGCAGCCCGCAGTAAGCCCCTTCAAGGCAATGCGTGTCTAAGGAGCCACGACACTCGCCAGCAAGCTGGCTTGGCCTGGCGGCAGCAAGCTGCCGCACTCCGGGCGGCGGAGCCGCGCACTGCGCGGCGCTTATTGTCGTGTCTTCGTCTCAGTGGGATAGGTGTGGAAATCCGTGGTTGCATGAGCGGATTGCAGGGGTCGACCTTCTGAGTCTAGGTGCAGAGAAGCGCAGAACTCCTGTGCGCATCTCTCATCTGAAAAACACTTGCAAGCGGCAACCATCGCTGGCTTGATGCGAGCGATGGTTCACGCACTGCGCTTGCTGGCAATGGCATGGTTTCCGATGGTGGTGCTGCAGGCGGCAGCGCCACATCCCAATGTGCTGCTGATTCTGACGGGTGACCAAGGCTTCGGCGATGTGTCATCGAGCGGCAACCCGCAGTTGCACACGCCCAACCTCGACCGCCTGCGTGCCGCCGGCACGGATTTTTCCCGCTGCATTGCGGCTCCGGGTGGAGCGGCAACCCGCGCCGAGATTTTGAGCGGCCAACATGAATTCCGTTGCGGCGTAAGCCACCGAGGGGCCGGGCGCAATTTGATACGCCCGGATGTGCAGCTGCTGCCGGAAACCCTGCTGGCTGCTGGCTATCGCACCGCAATGATCGGCACCTGGGGACTCGGCGAGGCCTTTCCATGCCGCCCCGAGGACCGCGGGTTTGAGGACGTGCTGGTGCATGGCGGCGACGGTATCGGCCACACCCAAGACCACTGGGCCAATAGTTACGTGGATCCGTGGCTCCGCCGGCAGTCCGGTTGGCAAAGGACCACGGGCTATTGCACACAGGTATTTGTCAACGAGGCAAAGCGCTGGCTCGCCGACCGGGCCGCTGGGCAACAGGCGTTTTTCCTCTACCTTGCTCTCAATGTCCGTCATGCGTCGTACGAGGCGCCAGTAGGTGCCGCGGATCCTTTCCTCAAGGCCGGCGTGCCGGAACCCACCGCCTCATTTTATGCCATGATCGAGGACCTCGACGCGCGGGTCGGCGACTTGCTTGCTGAACTGGACCGGCTCAAGCTCTCATCCAATACCATCGTGGTAGTTCTCGGCGATAACGGCTCGGCTATCGCTGCTGGCAACGCCGGCTTGCGCGGCATCACTGGCAGCCCGGACGAAGGTGGCGTGCGCGTCCATGCCTGCTGGCGCTGGCCCGGAAAATTCGCCGCCAAACGCGTGGTCGATGCACTCACGTCGCCTCTGGATTTATTGCCGACGCTCGCCGGGTGTTGCGCGGTGGCACTGCCGTCGGGCTGGACTGGCGATGGGATCGACCTCACGCCGGCCTTGCTTGGCGAGGCGGACTTTGCAAAGCAGCGACTACTCTTCACGCACGTCGGGCAGTGGCCAGGTGATGATACGCCAGAGCGTTACCGTTCGCAGGGATTTACCGTGCGCGACCCGCGCTGGTTGCTCAGCGGTTTAGAGTTGTTCGATATGGCGGCCGATCCAGGCCAGCACCACAACCTCTTCGAGCAGCAGCCCGCGGAAGTCGCCCGCTTGCTCGGCGCCTACGGCTTTTGGTGGAACAGTATCCGCGCCACGGTTCGCGAGCCGGTGCGCTACGTCATTGGCGACGCTCACCAACCCGTGGTCCGGCTCACTGCCGCAGATTGGTGGCCAAGCCGCGAACGGCCCGGAGCGGCCTCGGCCGCCAGCGTTGTCAGTCAGAGTGGCATCCGCGCCAAATTGCGCGCTCTCACTGATGGCGCGGCCGTCGCGGAAACCGCCGGCCTGTGGAAACTCTGCGTCGCTAAGCCCGGCCATTACCGCATCACCCTCGCAACCCTCCCCGCTGACGCCGACGCCGACGAACACGCGAAAATCGGCCAGCTCAAGGCCGGCCGCGTCCATCTGCGCAGCGGTAAGCGCGAGCTGCAAATGAACCTGCCCAAGGGGGCCACCACCGTCGCTCTCAACTTGGACTTGGCAGCTGGCGAACTAGATTTGGAGGCCTGGTTCACCGGCCAATGGTCCGATGAGCGCATCCTCGGCGCCTGCTTTGCCGACATCGAACGCCTCGGCGAGCGCAAGCACCCTGCAATTGAGCTGGATATCCACACAATCCCAAAAAAATAGAGCGACTTTTCCGCCTCACAGCAGTTGAATCGCCCGTATAGTCAAATCTATCAATTAAATTCACTATGAACAATCCCTGGATATTCCCCGCCGCCGCACTGGCGCTAGGCGCCGCTGGCGGCTTTCTCGCCGGCAAAGGCAGCGCCCCATCTGCCGCCGCCTCCAATAGCGAGAACCTCGCACCGCGGACCAGTTCGGCAAGTCGCCCCGCCTCTGCCACTGCCGAAGGTAAGCGCGGCAACACCCGCAGTCGCAGCTTGGCTGATATCATGCATACGCCCGGCCAAACCGACCGGATTCAGGCACTCATCAATTTTTACGGTGGGATGACCCCAACGCAACTTGAGGCGGAAGCCGCCAAGCTTGAAGATTTGCCGATGAGCGAGCGCATCATGGCCTCGTTCCTGCTGTTTGGGAAATGGGCGGAAACCGATCCCACTGCGGCCATGGCCTATACCCAGAAAATGGGATTTACGGGCAATTTTATTCGCCCCACCGTGCTCCAAGCATGGGCGAGTAAGGAGCCGGAAGTGGCCGCCAAATATTATTCGGACAACAGCCGCCAATTTGCCATGATGGGCATGATGGGCGGCGGGCGAGGCATGATGGGCGGCGGCGGCGCTGCGACCATCGCCACCGAGTGGGCCCGGCAAGATTCCACGGCGGCGCTGGCTTGGGCCGGCACTTTGACCGGCAGCGAAAAAGGTTCGGCCATGACTTCGGTGATCGGTGAGATTGCCGGCACCGATCCTAAAAAGGCCGCCGGCATGGTGGCGAGCATGGATGCTGCCAGTCAAGGCGCTGCGTATAACGACATCGCCCGCAAGTGGGGCTCCCAGAGCTTTACCGACGCAGAAGCCTGGGTGCGCACGCTGCCTGCCGACCAACAGGGTGGCGCAATGGCCTCTGCCATTGCCGGCCTCTCCAAGGATAACCCACAACTCGCCGCCGAGAAAGTCGCCGCCCTGCCAGCCGGGGATGATCGCAATTCGGCCGTATCCACCCTGGCCCAAAATTGGTCGCGCCAAGATCCGCAGGCCGCCGCAGCTTGGCTCCTCAAACAGAACGACCCCGCCGCCGCCAGCAGTGCCATGCGCGAAGTGATGCCCAATTGGGTGAGCCAGGATCCGGCAGCCGCCCTCGTCTTTGTTAATGGTCAACAGCCCGGCGATGTGCGCGACAGTGCCGCGTCCGCTTACATCATGAGCAATTCCAAGAGCGCGCCGGCCGACTTGGTAGCTCTGGCAACCACCATCACCGACGAAAGCAGCCGCTCCCGTTCCATGGGCATGGCCACCATGCGTTGGATTCAGGAAGATCCCACTGCCGCAAAAGCTTATGTCCAGGCTTCCGATGCCTTCACTACCGAACAAAAAGACCGCGTCGCTGCAGGCAAATCCCTCTGGGGTGGCGGCGCTCGCCGCGGCGGTGGCGGCGTTCCTCCTGTCGGCCAGTGAGCGGGCGTGACGGCCCAGCGTGCGGCGGCCATCCTGCCCGCCGCCATCTTCCGTAGCGCGGGCATCCTGCTTGCAGCGCCTAAGTTGGACGAATAAAACCCGCGCCATGCCCAGCGCATTCTCAAACCCTGGGCACCCGGGCAAGAATGCCCGAGCCAAGGGGCGCGCTAGGGAGCGACGACATTCTTGTCGTGATGCGGAAGGGGCGTCCTTGAACCGTGCCTTCGGCACGCACGCATGGGCCGATCTTCCACAAGCACCACAAAAAGTAGTGGCCCCTCTAGCGCCGCACTTAATGCGTGCTATCAGTCGCTTCCGTGGTGTAGCTTTTGCGCATGCCGTTCAGCAACTTTGGACTTGAGGCGGATATTGTCCGTGCCATTCAACACGCAGGTTACCTCCGCCCGACCCCGGTGCAGGCGGCAGCCATGCCCAAGGTGCTGCAGGGCAATGACCTCATCGCCATCGCCCAGACCGGCACGGGCAAAACGGCGGCCTTTGTCCTGCCGATGCTCCATCGGCTGTGCCTAGCACAGCGTCAAGGGCAGCTGCGTGGCATCAAGGCGCTCATTCTCGCCCCCACCCGCGAACTCGCCGTCCAGATTGTCACTAACATCCGCAGTTACGCCCAGCACCTGCCCATCCGCGTCGCCGCCATCCACGGCGGCGTCGAGGAGGATGCGCAAATCAAGGCGATTCGCCACGGCGTGCATATCATCGTTGCCACGCCCGGACGCCTGATCGACCTGCTCGGCCGCCAGAAAGTCGATTTTGAGGGCTTGGAAATGCTCGTGCTCGATGAGGCCGACCGGATGCTGGACATGGGTTTTCTGCACGACATCGAGGCGATTGTCAGCGCCGTGCCTAAACGCCGGCAAACCCTGATGTTCTCCGCCACCCTCTCCAAAGCGGTCGAGTCGCTGGCCCGGCGCTTTCTCTACCAACCAAAAATGGTCCAGATCGGCAAGCGCTCGAACCCGGCCGATAGCGTGGATCAGTGCGTCTATGAGGTGCCAGCGCATTTAAAAAACGCGCTGCTGCTGGAGTTGCTGCGGCAGCCCAAGTTCACCAAAGTCCTCGTCTTCGCGCGCATGAAGGATGGTGCTGATCGGCTCACAAATTTCCTCAGGCTTGCCCAAGTGAAAGTCGCCAAGCTGCACTCCAGCCGCTCGCAGGATCAGCGCCAGCAAGCCCTCCAGGACTTTAAAGATGGCAAGACCCAGGTTCTCGTCGCCACCGATATCGTGGCGCGCGGCATCGATATCGATGGCGTCTCCCACGTGGTCAACTATGATTTTCCGGTCAACCCAGAGGATTATGTCCACCGCATTGGCCGCACCGGTCGCGCCGCAGCGCTGGGCGACGCCATCAGCTTCGTGCCAAAACACGACCTCAACCTGCTGGATCGGCTCGAACTTTTCATCGGCCAGCGCCTCCCGCATAAACGTTTGCGCGGCTTCGACTACCTCGCCCCCGTCCCGGCACCCGCCCCGGGCGACAAAGCGCCGCGCCGCGATTGGCGCAAGCGCACCCGTGAGATGGAGCAACGGCTCTCGGATCGTCGGGTGGACCGGTAAGCCTAAAAAGGACGATGGAAACCACAGCCGAGCGCAGCGAGATAGCCTGTTTTCCGATCAGAGAGCGCTAACTTGACAGCCCCGGGCAACCCGCCTCGCGGCAGCACTTCACTACGGGTTGGCGAGCAACCAGTCATTCGGCGTCAATGCGCCTGCGCGTTGAAGATGTTCTTTGTCCAACGATACGAGCTCACAACCGATGCAGTGGCACTCACTTGCCGGTCCACTCGCCGAAGCTGCGGAATTTCTGGTAACGCTGGGCCAGCAAGGCGTCGGTGGATAGCTTGGTAAGTTCCGCTAGATGGCGCAGCACACAGTCGCGGAACGCGCTGGCGGCAGCATGATGGTCGTAATGGGCGCCGCCGGTAGGTTCGTCGATGACGTCGTCGATTAGACCGAGTTGTTTGAGATCGGGGGCGACGATTTTCATTGCGGCGGCGGCCTCTGGGGCGTGCTTGCGGTGTTTCCAGAGGATGGCAGCACAACCTTCCGGGCTGATGACCGAGTAATAGGCGTTTTCCATCATGATGACGCGGTCGGCCACGCCGATGCCCAGGGCACCGCCGGAGCCGCCCTCGCCGAGGACTATGGCAATGGTGGGCACTCGTAGCAGCATCATCTCGCGCAGGTTGAAGGCGATGGCTTCGGCAATGTTGCGCTCTTCGGCGCCGATGCCGGGAAAGGCGCCGGGGGTGTCGATGAGGGTAATGATGGGCAGGCCGAATTTTTCGGCGAGCTTCATCAGGCGCATTGCCTTGCGGTAGCCCTCGGGGTGGGCGCTGCCGAAGTTGCGGCGGAGATTATCCTTGGTATTGCGGCCTTTTTGGTGGCCGATGATGACCACGCGCTGGCCGCCGATGCGGGCGAAGCCGCCGGGCATGGCATGGTCGTCGCCGATGTGGCGGTCGCCGTGGAGTTCGCAAAAGTCGGTGAAGGCGTTGGCCACATAGTCCAACATAAACGGCCGACTGGTGTGGCGGGCGATTTGGACCCGCTGCCAAGGCGTCAGGTTATGATAGATCGAGAGCTTGGTATCGGCGAGTTGCTCCTCCATGGCCGCCAGTTCGGCGGAGAAGTCGAGGTTTTGTGAGAGCGATTTGCTGCGGAGTTTTTCCAACTCACGTTCGAGTTCGGCGATGGGTTTTTCGAATTCAAGGACTTGCATGGTAGAAGGGAGTTAAGGGGTTAGCGCTGTACCGGCTTCCGCTCAGTGGGCAGGGAGGCGGATTTCCACGGTGTTGCCGACGCGGGTAAGCAGAAACAGTTCTTCAATGTCGACCGGGTTGAGGAAAATACCGCGAGCCCCAGCTTCGTCTGCTGTATTCGCGCGAATTTGCAGCGGTAGCTTCGCCAGTTGGATGGCTTTGACGGCATTGGCCTCCGCTGGGGTATCTGCGGTGGCATCGGCCTTGGTTTGCGCCTTGGTTTTCGCCTTGGTTTTCGCCTTGGCCTTGGCTTTGATCTCAGGCTTGGTGGCGGTGTCGGCATGCGTTTTGATAGCGGGCTTGCTGCGGTGGGTTTCGAGCTGGCCGGTTTTTGCGCTGATAGTGGTGTGCAGGTTGGTGAGTTTGCCGGCGGCCTCGAGGTGGACGATGGGGTATTCGCAGATAAAGCGGCCCCCATCCCACAGCGAGAGGGCTTTGCGCTGGGGTTCGATCAGCAGGCGGTACTCCAAGGGCATGACGAGCAATTCCTCGCCGGGCACCAGGTTTTTGAGTTCCTGCAGACCATTGAGGTGCACGATGTAATCCAGCGTGGTCTTGTAGTGGGCGGCGATGCCGAGGAAGGAATCGCCGCGCTTGATGACATGGGTTTGTTTTCCCGCAACCTGGGTGGTGGAGAGGATGTCATCGAGGTTCATCTCGCCGACGATATGGCGGGCGATGGGGGCGGAGGATGAGGAGGGAAAGATATTGACGACGGTATTGAGCTTTTCGCGGGCCTCGGCGAGCTTGCCCAATACGATGAGCTCATGGGCTTTTTGGAACGTCTTTTCGCCGGGGTCCACATCGGGCATCTCGGCAGCGTTGACGCTCTCTGCAAACTCGGCGTCGGGCTGCGCATTAATCACCACTGCTGGATGGGGTACGATTTTTTCAAACACCCCACCCATCGGCTTGACCGCCATATGGTAGACAAACATTGCGGTGAAACCAATTGCGCCTATCACGGCAGCGGCGGCCAGCAACTTGACGAAGGTCCACAGACTCATGGGAGGTTCATGGCTCAGAGCAGGCCGCGGCGCTTGAAATCAAATGCATTGATCTCATGCGAACGAATAATCATGTCGAAGGAAAACTTCAGGATCGACACCTCCCAGGCGTCGTCCACGCCCTCGATGATCGCCCGCGTCGGGTTGCCCGTGCGCCGAATGTCTTCCATCACCCGCTCGCGCACCGCATCCATCGAATCATGTATGATTTCCTCGTGGACCTGGCCACGCCGAAATTGAAAACCGTACTGCAAAAATGCTAGATTCTTGCCCTCGCTGCGAAATTTTTCGATCAATTCGTCCATCCGCTCGCGGGCTGTGGCGTCAAACCCCTCGAGTTCGATCTCCCGGTAGGGCACGGGCCGCAGGATCCGCGGGCGCATCGCCTCGACCTCGCCGGTGCGAATGCGCACTTGGCCGACCTGATCCATCAGCTCGCTGATGATTTGGAATTCAAAGCGCGTCTCACCAAACGTCTCGATCCGCCGATCTGGCTCGCGCAGCACGCGAGTGGTTTCAAGGGCGTATTGGATGTCGTCGGGTGAGTGCATGGTCAACCCAATGTCCGGTAGATTGAGCGAATTGCAAAGAAAAGGGCGGACACCACCGGGGAGTCCACCCTTTTCAAAACAAACCGGTGGCTGGAATCAGCCTTGTTGGTTGTTGATGTAAGTGATGACATCGCCGACAGATTGAAGTTTTTCGGCTTCTTCGTCGGGCACTTCAATGTCGAACTCTTCTTCAAAAGCCATCACAAGTTCCACGGTGTCTAGCGAGTCGGCACCAAGGTCCTCGACAAACTTTGCTTCTGTGGTCACTTGATCGGCACTCACGCCGAGCTGGTCGACGATGATGTCCTTCACTCGGGCTTCGATACTTTTATCAGACATAGGCTACTATTGTGTTTATGGTTGGCGTCGGAATTGGATTAACGTGTCGGAGCCGGACTTGGCAACTCCTAAAAACGCCTCAGACACGAAAAAATATCTGCGAGGCGCCAAATCAACCCGGTTTCGGTCCGGTTTCGCTGTCGGCTGCAGCCGCCTTGGATGCGTGAGCGCTGCCGGATGAGCCGACCACGGCGTATTCCATCACTTCGCCGGTGAAGTTCGAACAGAGCCTCTCCATAAGTTTTTCGGCGGGCTCGCCTTCCTCCTTGCTGAAGCCGCCGTAGGTCAGCCCGTCGAGGCGGATGCGCCCGTTGCCACTGCTACCGGCGTAAGCGACGAAGGCTAAGCCCTTGGTGTCCCACTTGCGCAGATCGAGGAATTTCATGTCGGCGTATGGGATGCGGCGGCCACGCTGGTCGGTGATGGCCTCGGCGTCGGCGACGATGCAGCGGCGCATGGTGCGCAGCAGGATGTAGCCAATGCTGAGGGTGAGGGTGGCGCAGATAGAGAAGACGACCCATTGTTCCTTGATTTTGCGGGCGTCGTAGGCTTCCTCAGGGACGGCTTCATTGATGCCGCGGGTCTTGGTGTATTCGCGCCACAGCAGGTTCCACTGCGTTTGCATGCGCTCATAATCCTGTAAAACCTCCGGCCAAGGCATCGGCACGCTCAGCCGAGTCGGCAACACCGAGCGATCGGCGGGAAAGTCCACCGTCTGGGCGGCCGCGTATCTCTTCCAAGCCTCCGGTGTGAGCGCGCCGCCATGGTTCTTATCGGTAAACTTCTGGTTGGCCGTCTGAAATGCCCGCTTCAGATAGAATACCTCGTTCTTGCTGCGGTAGCCGCTGGAGCCATCTATATAGAACAGCACGGCAAACACGCCAAACATCAGCACCATCACGAAGGCACGGAAAAGAAACCAGCGGGTCGGCTTGCAAACAATCGTGTTGGGTTCGGTCATCGGCTCCCGCCAAGAGAGCCCCGCCTGATGGCCTTGGCAAGCCACAAAATTGCCCACCACGATGATTTTTTTCCTAGTCAGACACCTTTTCCGACATTTCTTGTCGATTCCTGCTTGCAGCTGGCTCGTTAATTGGATACGCAGGGGCCGTTATGCCAATTGCCACTCCTGCCCAATACCGCGCCATGCTAGACGCCGCCCAACAAGGCGGCTATGCCTATCCGGCGGTCAACGTCACTTCCATCATCACCATCAACGGGGCGCTGCGCGCGTTCGCGGAAGCCAAATCTGACGGCATCATCCAGGTTTCCACCGGGGGCGGCAAGTTCGCCTCGGGTTCCAGCGTGGGCGATGAAGCGTTCGGTGCCATCGTGTTAGCCGAAGCCGCCCACCGCCTGGCGGAAAAATACAACGTGCTGGTGGCTCTGCACACCGACCATTGCCAGCCCGGCAAGGTCGAGTCGTTCCTGCGG
>WBXD01000039.1 GCA_008932935.1 Verrucomicrobiota bacterium | reverse complement strand
TTTTTCCTCGGCATGATCTGGCTCTACGGCCAAACCCACACGCTGTTGTTTTTCGATCACGGCCACGGCTTGTTGGAAACCGATGTGCTCGCTTCCCTCGCCGGCATCACCACGATCGGCGGCTTGACGGTCTCAGCGGCGGCGGCGTTGCTTTTGTTAGTCGGAGCAATGGGTAAATCCGGTCAAGTCCCGCTGCACACATGGTTGCCTGACGCGATGGAAGGTCCGACCCCGGTGTCGGCGCTGATTCATGCGGCGACCATGGTGGCGGCGGGGGTGTTCCTAGTGGCCCGCGCCCATCCGCTTTTCATGAACAGCGGCATCACTGGCCTGCCTCTAACCGCCACCGCATGGATCGGCGGCATCACCGCGTTGTATGCGGCCTGCGTGGCGCTCGGGCAGAATGACATCAAGCGCATCCTAGCGTACTCGACGGTGTCGCAACTCGGTTTCATGATGGTGGCGCTGGGCACCGGCGGGGTGGCGGCGGCGATGTTCCATTTGATAGCCCACGCGTTTTTCAAGGCTCTATTATTCCTCTCCGCGGGTTCGGTCATTCATGGTTGCCATGACGAACAGGACATCCGCCGGATGGGCGGACTGGCCCGCACCATGCCCAAAACATTCTTCGCATATGCCATCGGCATGATGGCCTTGGCCGGTTTCCCGTTCTTCTTCTCTGGCTTCTGGAGCAAGGAAGCGGTGTTGCACCAAGCGGAAATCTGGCCGGGCGGGCACGGACCGTTTTTGTTAGCGGCGACGGCGGCGCTACTAACGGCATTTTACATGACGCGGCAGGCGTTGCTGGTGTTCTTTGGCAAGCCGCGCAGCCCCGGGGTTTCCCATCCGCACGAAAGCCCGCCGGTCATGCTGGTGCCGCTGTTTGTGTTGGCCGCCGGCGCGGTGTTGCTGGCACTCGTCGGCACACCCGCTTGGCCGTGGTTCGAGGAATGGATTACGGGCGAGTCGGCCGTGTTTAACATCGGGGTCCTGGCCAAACCTGAAGCTCTCAAACTCATCGGCCTGTCACTGGCACTCGTGACGGTGGGCGTGAGCGCCTCATGGCTGGTCTATCGCAATCCGTCCAGCGACAGCCGCGTGCCCGACCGGCTGGAAAACCAACTCGGTGGTGTCTGGACTTTCCTCGGCGACGGGATGCGCTTTGATGCCACCTACGACAAGTTTATCATCGCTCCGCTCGCGGCACTGGCCCGCGGGGTCGATGCCATCGAGCGCCAAGGGTTTGTGCCGCTCATGGCGCTGGCCGAGGGCCTCATCAAGAGGGTCGGCCGCTGGACCGGCAGCGCCGATGAAAAAGGCCTCAACGACGGATTCAACCAGGTGTGTTCCGGCCTGCAGGGCAGCGCCGATTCTGCCTCCGCCTGCCAATCCGGGCGGCCCCAGGCCTATCTGCGCGCCATCGGCCTCGGCACCTCAGTGCTCCTCATCCTTTACTTCTGGCTCATCGCATAACTCCGCCATGTTGTTACTTTCACTGCTATTGATTCCCTTGCTAGGTGCCACCATCCTCGGTGGCTGGCAGGGCTTGGGCAAGTCCTGCGCCAGGCACCTAGCCGTCATCTGGGCCTTGCTGCCATTGGTGTTGGCGGTGTTCATCGGGGCTCATCAAGTGGAACCAACCCACGGCGTGCTCGCCGCGTGGGAAAGCCGCTGGCTGCCGGATGCGGGAATGTCGCTGCGTTTTGCGGTGGATGGCACGTCGTGGTTGTTTCTTGTTCTAACCAGTTTTGTCACGCTGTTCGCGCTGGCGGCCTCGGTGCGCCTTGAGATAGGTGGCCGCGCCTATTGCGCGCTGATATTGGTGCTCGAAAGCATGCTCTTCGGGGTGTTCACCGCGCGTCATTTCATCCCGTGGTTCCTGTGCTGGGAAATGACCCTCATTCCTTCCTATCTGCTCATCCGGCTGTGGGGCGGACCCGGTGCGCCGCGCGCGGCACTGCGGTTTTTCATCATGACGCTGGGCGGCAGCGTGTTCATGTTGTTGGGGTTTCTGGCGCTGCAACTCGCGGCGGGCACCATGGATTTTAGTAAACTCTCGGCCCTCGCCGCCAATCACGAATTGCTGCCTAAAATGGCCGCTACCTTCGTCGGCACCGGCTACAGCGGGCAAGCCTTACTAGGCGCGGTGGCGGTGTGTGTGTTTCTGGGACTGGCGGTGAAGTTGCCGGTGTTTCCGTTCCACGCGTGGTTACCGGCGGCTTATGCCGAAGCTCCCACTCCGGTGACAATGCTTCTAACCGGCCTGCTGTCGAAGATGGGGGTGTACGGGTTGCTGCGGCTTTTGCTGCCAATTTTCCCCGAGGTGTTGCCGGCGCTCGCGCCCAGCCTGATGGCGCTGGCGGTGATTACCGTTTTGCTAGGTGCGGTGGCGGCGCTGGCCCAGCGCGATTTGAAACGCATCCTGGCATACTCGTCGGTCAATCACCTCGGGTATTGTGCGATGGCGGTGGTTGCAGCGGCGGCGCTGCAGACAGATCGTGGCGCGCATGCCGCGGCTATTTCCGGCACCATCTTGCAGGCGTTCAACCACGGCATCATTGCCAGCACGATCTTTTTCTGCATCGGGCTGATGGAGCAACGCAGCGGCGGTGCCCGCACGCTGGCGGACTTCGGTGGGCTGCGGGCGCAGGTGCCGGTGCTGTGCTCCCTGATGGGGTTGGCCGTGTTTGCCTCGCTCGGCTTGCCGGGCCTCAGCGGATTTGTTGGTGAGTTCCTGATTTTCACCGGGGTGTTTGCACTGGTACCGTGGGCGGCAGCGCTGGCGGTCATCGGGTTGTTGCTCACGGCGGTGTTTTTCCTGCGGATGGTGCGGCTGGTGTTTCATGGTCCGCTCAACCCGGCCTGCGCCCAGTGGTTGGATCTATCTAACGGCGAGCGCTGGATCCTCGCGCCCGCCATCGCACTGATCATCATTCCGGGGCTGTGGCCCGAAGCTTTACTCCATTGTCTCAACGCCGACACCGTGCGGCTTCTCGATCTCCTCCGCATCCTGCCATGACTCCCGCCTGGACCCTTATTTCCGCGTTTGCCGGGGCCTTGTTAGTGCTCCTGCTGCCCGCCCGCTCTGCCGGTATGGCGCGGATCATTGCCTTGCTTGCATCCCTCACCGGAGCGGTGGCCGCCGCCGCCGCTTGCCTAGCGAAACTGCAACACCCGGACGCGCTGGCGTGGTCGTTTGACCGGCCGTGGATTCCCG
Organism: Verrucomicrobiota bacterium; assembly: GCA_008932935.1. Taxonomy (GTDB): domain Bacteria; phylum Verrucomicrobiota; class Verrucomicrobiia; order Verrucomicrobiales; family Akkermansiaceae; genus Luteolibacter. The sequence goes on along the minus strand of WBXD01000039.1, from coordinate 14,825 downwards.
AGTTAGGGATCCAATTTCATCTGGCGGCCAACGGCTTGAGTTTGTCGCTGCTGCTGCTAACAGGGCTGGTGGCCGTTGCCGGGGTGCTGTTTTCATGGAATGTCACCCATCGTCCGCGGCCGTTTTTCGCGTTTTTCCTGACCATTATTGGTGGCGTGTACGGGGTGTTTTTGAGCCGCGATGCGTTTCTGTTGTTTGTGTTTTATGAGATCGTGATTCTACCAAAGTACATGTTGATCGCCATCTGGGGCTCGACCAACCGCGAGTACGGCGCAATGAAGCTCACGATGTATTCGATCGGCTCGAGCGCGCTGATTCTGATCGGTCTGGTGGTAGCGTATGCTGCGGCCGGCGGCACCAGCTTCGACCTCGACTATCTGGCCAGCGTTAAATATGCGCCGTCGCTGCAAAGCTGGGCATTCCCGATTTTGTTCCTAGGCTTCGGGGTGTTAGCGGGCATGTGGCCGTTTCACACCTGGGCACCCACCGGGCATGTGGCGGCCCCCACTGCGGCTTCGATGTTGCTGGCCGGGGTGGTGATGAAACTCGGCGCGTACGGCGCGCTGTGCGTGGCGATGCCGTTGTTTCCGCAGGGGTTTGTCGAGTGGCGCTTGGTCATTGCCGGGCTGGCGGTGGTGGGCATCATTTATGGAGCGCTGACCGCGCTGACCCAGAAGGATTTAAAATTTGTTATTGGCTACTCGAGCGTTAGCCACATGGGGTTTATTTTGCTAGGCATGGCAACGGCGACCCACTGGGGTGTGCGTGGCGGCGTGTTGCAAATGATTTCCCACGGCATTGTCGCGGGGCTGTTGTTCGGCATCGCCGGGCGCGTTGTGTATGAACGCACCCACACTAGGGATCTAACCGCTCTGGGGGCCTTCGACCTGTGGCGCACCTTGCCGGGGGCGGCATTTGCCTTCACGCTGGCCACCGCGGCCTCGATGGGCATGCCGGGATTTAGCGGTTTTGTGGCGGAACTTTCGGTGGGCATCGGGGTCTGGCAATCCGACCCTTGGCTGATTGGGCCGGTGGCCGTGGGCATCATCGTTACCGGGGCGTTCTCGCTGCGGGCCATGCACCGGGCGTTTTTCCCGGTTAGGGATGCCGCCGCGCAGGCCGCGCCGATATTGCCGCCGCTGACGTGGCCGGAAATTTCCGCCATCGCGTTGTTGATCAGCGTGTCCGTGGCGATCGGTGTCTATCCGCTGCCGTGGGTGACGCTCATCGACGACGGTCTCAATTCGCCTTTGTTCCACTCGATCCTATCCCTGCCGTGAACTACTCCGCACTATTCCTTCAACTTTTGCCGGAGGCCGTGCTGGTGATCACGGCCTTGGTGTTGCTCGGCGTGGCCGTGGCCACCGAGGCGAAAACCCGCCGCCCCATTGCCATGGAGTTGGCCATCGCGATTTCCAGCGTTGGCATCGTGGGTGCCTGTGCAGCGCTGAACTTTTGCCCGACCCATGTCCAGTCCGCCAGCTCCCTGCTGGTGACGGACCCGCTGGCACGGGTGTTCAAGGCGGTGGTGTTAGGGCTGGGGTTGTTGGCGGTGCTGCTGCCGCCGGCGCGGCGCGAGATTACGCAACCGGGCGAGTTTCACGCCTTGGTATTGTTTGCGCTCACCGGCTTGCTGCTGACCGTCGGCACCGATCATTTGTTGTTTTTGTTCGTGGCGCTGGAGCTGGCCAGCCTCTCGCTGTACCTGTTAGCCGGATTTTCGCGCAGCCCCAAGGCGGCGGAGGCGGCATTGAAATACTTCCTGTTTGGCGGGGTGAGCGCCGCGTTCTTCCTGTTCGGCCTGAGCCTGATCTACGGGTTTTGCCACGCGCTCACCTTGCCGGCCATCGCCGCCGCGCTCACCGCCGGGCCACTGCCGCCCTATGCCGTGGTCGGGTTGCTGATGGTCATCGTGGGCCTGGCCTTCAAGCTGGCGGCCGCGCCCTTCCACTACTGGGCGCCCGATGTCTATCAAGGCGCGCCGGCCACCAGCGTGGCGCTGATTGCAGCGGCCTCCAAGGCGGTCGGCGCGGTGGTGCTGGTGCGCTTGTTATTGATGGGTTTCGGCGCAGCTGCCGGCTCGGCATCCTGGGGTTTGATGCAACCCGGTTGGTCGCTATGGCTCGGAGTGCTGGCTGCAGTGTCGATGGTTTTCGGCAACGTGTTGGCCCTCGCCCAAACCAGTGTGCGGCGATTGCTCGCCTATTCGGCAGTGGCTAACACCGGCTATCTGCTCGTCGCACTCTCCTCCAACGGGGCCGTGGCCGCCGGGGCCGCCTTGTTCTATGTGGTTGTCTATGGGCTGGCGACGTTCGGCGCGCTGGCGCTGACCGCCGCAGTCGAACGCGAACGCGGCGACGACTCGCTGGGCGCCTTTGCCGGGCTGGTCCACCGCTCGCCGCTGCAGGCGGTGGCGCTAATGATCTTTCTAACATCACTGGCCGGGGTGCCGCCGTTGGCGGGTTTTGCCGGAAAATTTGTCATGTTTGGCGCGGCGATGGCCAAGTCCACCACCCACGGCACGCCTGGGCTCACCTGGTTGGTGGGACTGGCGGCGATCATGAGCGCCATTTCGCTCTATTACTATCTGATGGTGCTGAAACAGGCGTTTGTCAGAGAGGCTGCGGAGGTCGCGCCGGTGGAGTTGAGCACGTCGCACCGCTTGGCGCTGCTAATTCCGGCGGTTCTGTTAGTCGCGCTGGGCTTATTTCCGGCGCTGTTGCTCAGCCCGCTGACCCGGGCGCTACTGGCGACCATGGAGTGAGCAACCTCGGTTTACTGCGCGCCATTCACGATGCGGAAACCGAAACCGCCGTTGGCGGGCACAGCGATGACCAGAGGTTGGGCGGGATCGATGGTGAGAGGATCCGCAGCGATGAGCGTGTCCAGCGGCGCGACGGCGGCGCTGTCGGCGGGCGGCGGCGCGTCGTGATAGAGCGTGCACGCATGGGTTCCTTTTGCTAGAAAACCGAGATCCAAGCGCAACTCGCGGGCGCTGGCGGCGTTGATGCCGCCGATCCACCAGTCGCCGCCCTTGCGCCGGGCGACCACCGCGAATTCGTTAGGTTGGCCGGCGACGAGGCGGACGTCGTCCCAAGTGGATGGGAGGTCCTTGAGGAAGGCGCAGGCCTGGGGGTGGAGCTTGATGCTTTCGGGGTTGAAGCCCATCGCCTGCCAACCGGACTCGAAGACCACGGGCAGGGCGATCTCATGGGCATTGGTGGTGCTGCGCGAGTGGTTTTTTCCGGGATTGTCAAAGGTGGTTGGCGTGTAATCCATCGAGCCAGCCACATTGCGGGTGAAGACGAGGTTGACGTTGTAGGCTGGCGACGGCGCGAAAGGGCCGAAGCCATGATAGAACTCCTCGCCAATGACACCTTCGTGGGTGGCAATGTTAGGCCAGGTGCGCTGCATGCCGCGGGGTGTGATATCGCCGTGATAACTGATGAGCAAGTGGCGTGCGGCGCAGTCGCGGGCCAGATCCTCCCGCAGGCGGTAGCGGGCCTGCACGTCGCTATCCAAGAAATCGACCTTGATGCCCTTGAAGCCCTTGGCGACATACCAATCCAACTGGGTCTGGCGTTTTTCCGGGGTGTCGAGATTGCACACGTGGTCCCAACCATAGACCGCGATGCCCTTGCGCCCCGCGTAGGCTGTTAGCTGCGGAAACCACGGACAATCCATCCATTTTTCCGGTGCTCCGCCAAACGGCGTGTCGAGGGCCAGGGCATTGTCGAATTCGATCCAACTCCAGCCCATCGTGGCGGCCAGATCGACGAATTCCTGCATGCGCTCGAGGCTGCCGTTGTTATTCCTGTGGCACGGGCCGCCGCCGCCTTCCGTGCCTGTTAGCCAGGGGAAAATGGCGGTGCCGGGTTTGATCCAACTCGTATCGGCGATGGCCGATGGCGGATTGAGGTTGTTGATGAGGGTGGATTCCACCAGTTGCCGCAGGTCGTCCACCACCAAGAGCACGCGCCACGGCGTGGTCCAGGGCAGGGCGGCGGTGGGCGCATCGGCAAGTTGCAAGCCTAACAATCCAGCCGCCGCATCAAGGACTTTCAGGCGGGAGCCGGCATAGGTGCCATCGACCGAAGCTTCGGTTAGATACACCCATTGTTTGCCGGGAAACTGGCACAACAGCGGCAACTGGATTTCATGTTGGATGCCTGCAAAGCCGGCGTTTTCCTGATAGATGGATTCATAACTTTTTGAAAATGGCGCGGACCAACACCGCGATCCGGCCGGAATGCGGAAGGCCGAAGCTTCGCCGGTCACCGTGTCCTCGCCGCTGCCGTGGATGTGATAGCGATAAGCAACCCCCTCGTCGTAGGCGCGCAGGATGACGCTGAAGCGGACGCCCTCGGCGCTGGCAAAGTCGACGGTCAGTTGGTTAGCGTGATTGCGGCAGCGGCTGCGTTTGCCAGTCGGCATCACATAGGTCTCATCAACTACGCTGCGAGTGCTCGCCGCAACTTGCAGGCCGCCAGGCAGAGGCCCTTGGCGTCTGGTGGTAATGCCCCACGGCGAGGGCGGCACCACGGGTTGGCCGCCGCGCGATACCCGCAGCGTCGGCGCGGCCCCACCCTCGGCCGTGAGCACCAAGGCACCATCGGGGGAGCTTACCGACCACGGGGACTGCGCCGCACCTGCCAGACAACAGGCGCAGGCAACCCACAGAAAGACAACAGCGGGGCAAAAGCTCATGGTTGCCGGATGATTGCGGGCGGGGAGGTGAGTGTCTATAAATTTAGTGCTTTTCAGTTCTACCTTTGGCTCGTTGTTTTCGATTTTCCAAGTAATCAGCCACCCGCGTCATCCTTGTAAGCAGTGGTCACTCTAACTAACCACCAGGATCAAACTTTGGATTTTGCTCTCAACTCTCAGTAACGACAGGCTGGAAGCCCGTCGTCCATGACAGGCAGGATGCCTATCCTCCTCGCTCTCACTCCTCGAGCCAGCGGGCGAGTTCGTCTTCGAGTTCGACGCTGCGTTTGACGTTGAAGGCGGCACCCAGCTCGATGGTGATGCGGCGGCCGGCGCTGTTTTGGCAATGCAGGAGCACCGGGGTGTGGCCGGGATAACCGGCGATGATGAAACCGATATCATCCAGATCGCGCTCGCTGTGGCGGGATGTCCACAACATCAACTCCAACGGCCCCTTGCCATTGGCCAGGGCACGTTTGGGCTTGAGTTCGGCTACCTCATAGCCTGTTAGGCGGCGGCCACCGGTGCGGTCGTCCACCTGGATCGCACACTTGAGCTTGATGATTTGGCCTGCTTCCAACATTCCGGCGTCGCGTGCGGGGACGAACGTTTCGCCCCACAGCATGATCTCGGCGCTGCCGGTGAAGTCCTCCAACACCAGTATCCCAAAGGGCTTGCCGGTCTTGGTGATCTTGCCCTCCACACTGCGGACCATGCCGGCAAACGGGAAACGGTCGCGGGCGTTGGTAAGTTCCAAATCCTCGATGAGACCCAGCCGCCGGTAGCGGTCCGAATCAATCACGCTGCGGAACTTGTCGAGCGGATGGCCGGTGACATAGAAACCTAGCAATTCTTTCTCGTGCGCGAGGCGTTCGTCCTTCGACCATTCCTCGGCCGCCTTGCCGCCGCGGCCGGCTTTGGCGGCAGGGGCCGGCGCGGCAAAGTCCATGGCATCGAACATCGAGACCTGGCCCGAGGCGCGGTCGCGCTGAATGGATGAGGAGGCGGAGATGACTTGTTCGAGCCGGCCGAACATGCCGGCGCGGGTTTCGCCGGTCCAATCGAAGGCCCCGGCCTTGACCAGGTTTTCAAGGATGCGCTTGTTGACGACCTTGGAATCAAGCCGCGACGAAAAATCCTCCAGCGAGGCGAAGCGGCCGCCGCGGCCGCGTTCCTGGATGGCCGCGGCCATCGCGCCCTCGCCGCAATTTTTGATAGCGGCGAGGCCGTAGCGGATGGCGGGCTTGCCGTTAGGGCCGATTTCCGGGGCGAAGCGCAACTGCGAGGCGTTGAGGTTGGGCGGCAAAATCTCCAGCCTCATGCGGTGGCACTCGGAAACAAACACCCCGATTTTGTCGGTGTTCTGGATTTCGTTGGATAGCAGCGCCGCCATGAACTCCACCGTGTGAATGGTTTTTAGATAGGCCGTCCAATACGAAATGTGCCCGTAACAGGCCGAGTGCGATTTGTTGAACCCGTAGCCGGCGAACATCGCGATCTTGTCGAAAATCTGGTCGGCGAGTTTGCGGCTGATGCCGTTGGCAGCCTCGCAGCCCTCGACGAACTTGGCGCGCTGCTGCTCCATTTCCTTGGCGTCCTTCTTGCCCATCGCGCGGCGCAGCAAGTCCGCTCCGCCGAGCGTGTAGCCGGCCAGCAGCTTGGCGGCGTTCTGTACCTGTTCCTGATAGATCATCACCCCGTAGGTGTCGCTGCAGACTTTTTCTAGCAGAGGATGCTCGTACATGGCCTTTTTGCGGCCTTTTTTCACATCGAGCATCTGGTCGATGAACTGCATCGCACCGGGCCGATAGACCGCCAACAGGTCGATAATGTCGTCAATCTTATCGATGGCATACTTGCGGCAGGTTTCCACCATGCCGCCGCTTTCCAACTGGAACACGCCCATCGTCTCGCCGCGGTTGAGCAGGTCGAACGTCTTGGCATCGTCCAGCGCCACCGTCTCGATGGCAAAGTCCGGCGTGTGGCGCCGGATGTGTTGCACCGCCTCCTGGATGACGGTGAGGTTTTTCAACCCGAGAAAGTCCATCTTGAGCAGGCCCACATCGGTGATGGCCTTCATGGCATACTGGGTGACCACTTCGCCCTCGTTGCCGCGGGTCAGCGGAACGTGTTCATCGAGCGGGCGGTCGCCGATGACGATGCCTGCGGCGTGCACACCGACGTTGCGGTTGAGGCCCTCGAGCTTGAGGGCATAGTTCCAGAGTTCCTGATAGGACGAACTGCTTTCGATGAGGTCGTGCAGTTCGGTGTTCTTGACCCATTCGCGGGCCAAAATCGAATCCTTGTAGAGGTCCTTATCCTCTTTTTCGTTAGGTCTGGGATCGATCAGCTTGGAGAGCCGGTCGCCGTCGTTGTAGGACATGCCCATGACGCGGGCGACGTCGCGCACCACGCTCTTGGCACCCATGGTGCCGTAGGTAATGATATGTGACACGCAGCGCTCGCCGTACTTTTGGCGGACGTATTCGATAACCTCGCTGCGGCGGCTCTGGCAAAAGTCGATATCGACGTCGGGCGGGCTGATGCGTTCGGGATTGAGGAAACGTTCGAACAACAGGCCGAAGCGGATCGGGCAGATATCCGTGATGCCGACGGCATAGGAGGCGAGCGAGCCGGCCGCCGACCCGCGGCCCGGACCCACCGGGATGCCCTGGTCGCGGGCCCATTGGATGAAATCGGCGGTGATGAGGAAGTACGAGGAAAAGCCCAGCTTGTTGATAGTGTCCACCTCGTACTTGAGGCGCTCGGCGAGTTCGGGCTCGTTGGCGCGCTCTTCGCCGTAGCGTCTAACCAAGCCCTCGCGGCACACTTTCATGAAATACTCTTCGCGCGGACTGCCGTCGGGAGTGCCAAATTGCGGGTATTTATCCGACGAGGTGGCGTCGAGTTTGAGGGTGACGTTGCAGCGCGCGGCAATCTCGAGGGTCGCATCGCAGGCACCCGGCACGTCGGCAAACAAGCCGCGCATTTCCTCCGCAGTCTTGAAATACAGCTCGGGCGAGTAGCGCATCCGGTTTTCATCAATGAGCAGGTGGCCGGTGCCGATGCACAACATCGCATCGTGGGCCTCGCAATCCTGCGGTTTGAGGAAATGCACGTCGTTGGTCGCCACCGGCTTGAGGCCTAACTCCGCAGCAAGCTTTAGTAGGCCGGGCGTGACGCGGCGCTGGGGTTCGAGATCGTGGTTGTGGATTTCGACATATGTATTGGCCTTGCCGAAGATATCACACAGCTCGACGAGCACCTCGCGGGCCTTAGCCTCATCCCCGGCCAGCAGCCATTCGTTGACCGGCCCGGAGATGCAGCCGCTCAGGCAAATGATGCCTTTGGCGTATTGCCGCAGCACGTCGCGATCGACCCGCGGCTTGCCGTGATAGAGCCCGTCGAGGTGGCCTTTGGTCACCAGCTTGCTGAGGTTGGCCCAGCCTTCGTTAGTTTCCGCCAGCAGCGTTAGGTGGGTGGCGCGCTTGCGCCCGGGAATTTCCCGGCGGTCCTCGATAGTGGTCGGTGCCAAGTAGATTTCGCAGCCGAGGATGGCCTTGATTTTTTGGTCTTTGCAGGCTTTGTAAAACTGGACCGCGCCGTACAAGTTGCCGTGATCGGTCATGGCCACCGCCGGCATGCCCAATTGCGCCGCGCGCTTGGCCAGATCCTTGGTGCGGATCATGCCATCCAGCAGTGAAAACTCGGTGTGCAGGTGGAGGTGGACGAAAGATTGGGACATCGGACGCCCCAATCCTAGGCATGCCCCGCCCAAGGGCAAGCGGCACCGTGTCCAAACCGCCGAATTTTTGCCCGGGAACATGCCCGGTAGGGCGTGGCGGCCTCGCTGCGCCCTGATTGCCCCTGAGGGCGAGATGCCATTGGCCAGGTCATTCGCCGCGCCCTGTGCGTAAAGCGCAAAGAAAAAACTGGTATCAGCGTAGGCTACCATCGGCTTGCCTCCCGTTCTTCCAAAATAATGTTGGGAATGATCCTATCCCCGAAGATCGCCTTGGCGCGGGCCGCAAAATCCGGCATTTTGAACTTGGGCGGGGCCTCGGGGCGCGGCGGGCAAATTCGGGCGACGGGGCGTGTCCGGTTCAACACCGTCACTTCCTCCCCCTGCGCGACCAAAGCCAGGACCGCGCTGAAGTCGTGATGAACTTGCCGAATACGTGTGACCAACTCCTCTAAAGCCGCAATAATGCACCTTCGCCTGGGGGGCTTCGATTGCTAAATCTCAAGCGCTCGACCTGCGCCTGCTTAGGTCGGCAGCCACTTGCCGACATTTCTTTTGAGCTCCATGCTGATGCCATACTGGCGAAAATCCAGCGATCTGGCGATCCGGCATTGGAAGTTCTTGTCTTTGCTCATGCGTTGAATGATTTTACGGTCCTCTGCGCGGATAATGAATGCGTTATGAATTTTATGGCATTCTATTTCCTCATCTAGGGCTAGCCCTCAAGTTGAAGCCGTTCAAGACCGGTAAAGCGCTTGAAATCACTATCAAATGAGACCAGCCGGATGCTGCCGGCGATGGCAAAGGCGGCCAGATAGGCGTCCGTCCAAAGGCGGTGGGGCAGGCTGGCATCCAGCGTGAACGAGGCAAATGCCGTCTCCAGGCGTGGCGGCTCCTGCCGCAATTCACAGTCGGGCATGCCCTGAAATGTTTGATAAATCGCCCACGCCTCGGCATTGGAAAACGGCTGTCCCTGCATGGCTTTGGCGTTGCTCGATATGCGCAGCAACCCGAGCATCGTCACCCGACAGAACACCACCTGCGCGGCCCGCTGCCTGTCCCAGTATTGGCGGGCGGCGGCGTGTTGGGCGTGGCGGGTATCCGACAGGGCCAGCCACACATTCACGTCGAGCAAATCACTACCGGGAAGGCGTTTCATCTGAGGGGGAATTTTCGGCATCCAAAATCTCGAAAATCTCGGCATTGGTCCGCGCTGGAATGACCGTGCCATTGGGCTGGCGGAAAACCGGCAGGGGTGTGGGCGTGGGTGCCGGGGCTTGGGCAGGACTCGAACCTCGTTCCCGGATGCCCGCTTCAAGGAAGCAAATCACCAATTCCCGCAGCTTCATGCCCTCACGTGCCGCGCGGGTTTTCACCTCACGGAACAAGGGATCGGGAAGATCTATCGTCGTTCGCATGCGAGTATAATCGCACAAATATGCTTTTGTGCAAGCCCGGGTCTTTCAGATTACGGCGCTGCTCACAAGCGGTCCCGCAGGCGGTAATAGGGCCACAACATGGCACGCTTGGCGATGCGCGAAAACTTCAGGCCGTGGCTGTTAGAGTAACGCAACACATCGGCATACAGTCGGAGTCGCTCGCCGGGCGAAGTTGCCATTTCATTGGCGATGGCAAAGCCGTGGCGGCAGAATTGGGACACCAGGCGGGAGCAGGCGATGACGCCCTTGGGCCGGTAACTCGCCGCCGAACCTCCGCACACATATTGGGTGAACGTCACGGACGAGTCGGTGACCACGCTACCCTCAAGTAGAAATGGCAGAATCACCAAGGGGTCCAATGACCAGACATAGCTATAGGCAGCTTGCGCATCAACAAAGCGCTTGCGTAGGGCACCCCGCCTGAAGACACCGTAGAACCATGTCACCTCCGCAATTTTCAAAAGCACTTTCCGACGCCGGGCGAGCTCTACAGGTAGCACATCAGGAACCGGTTGAATCGGCAAAGGCTGACCCTGTGTAACTTCGTAATGCAACCCGCCCACCGCGAGGTTGGATTGGGGATTCTCTCTCAGGGCTTGCGTCAACGACCTGAAATACCCCGGTGAACTGAGGTCATCATACGCGCGCCAGGCAAACAATTCGGTGTCCGCACTATTCAGCAGAAACAGGAAATTGTTGCCAGCTCCCATGTTAGATTCATGGCGGATATAGCGGACCCGGCTGTCGGAGTGTACAAACGCCCTTGCGATCTCCTCAGTCTTATCGGTGGAAGCGTTGTCGGAAATGACAATCCGGTAGTCAAGGTCTTCCGCACACAGATTTTTTAGGCAACGCTCAAGCAAGTGTTGGGCATTGTAAACAGGCACTCCGACGGTAAGCATAACGCTAACGCTTGGTTAGATTCATTGCCAAATCTAAAGTGCCACCCGCTTGAGGAAACCATCCGGTGCCACGGTAATCAACAACTTGTTTTCCACCGACTTGTCCACCACAAACTCGGGGTGCGTTTTCAGATATTCCCAGATCGCTGTCTTGGGATTATTTCCCACATTCCATGGCCGGTCTGCAAAGAATGATTCTGGCATATCTTCCACGAAGGTGTCGAGAACCACACAGTAACAGTCCTTAGTCACCATCGGCGCATAGGCCTCCAGTTCGGCCAGCACGTGGTGGTGGGTATGCATGGAGTCGAGACACACCATGACGCGCTGATAGGGCTTGGCAATCTCCCTGACCTGGGCAGTCACCTCCTCGGCGATGGAGGAGCCTTGGATCATCTGTATGCGACTGGCCATGGGATGCGCTTGAATGGCGGCTTGGTTGTGGGGGCGGATATCGATGTCAATGCCAAGCACCTTGCGTTGTGACTGGCTTGGATCGAAGGATCGCTTGTCGGCAATGGCGTCGCTCATGTCTAACAGGGCCAGCAATGAGGCGCTCAGGATGAGCGAACCGCCATGGGCGATACCCGTTTCAATGATCAAATCGGGACGGGTGGCCCACACCAGCTCCTGCAACCCCATAATATCCTGCGGATACTGGATGATAGGACGTCCCAACCAGGAGAAATTGTAAACGTATTGTCGCCTCATGGTCTCCTCGACCCATTGGCGTGACAGCTCTTTCAAGGCGGCGTCTTCTCCCAAGGCTGTGATTCGATCAGATTGTTCCTGTTTGAATTGTTGTGCTGGATCCATATGATTAGTAAAGTAGGTCGGGTAAGATGTCCAAAACGAGTCTGGGTGTGAAATGGAATTCGGATTTTAGGGCGCTGATGTCAATGGGGGGAAAGATGACCGGTGCCTTCTCCTGCGGGTAATTGATCTGACATCCGGTCAGGCCGTGGAGCGCCTCCACCCATGCGGCGTGGGTCAAATTCATCCCGCTGGCAAGATTGTAAGTATTGCGGCGACCCATTGAGGCGATTCGGGTGAGCATTTCAACGACGTCATCGAGATGAATGTAGTCTTTGCTAGATCGCGGATCGGACTGCAGATTGATGCAACCTGCTTGAGCCTCTTTGATCAGTGAGAAAAGAAAATTGGCTGAGTGGGGATCTCCCGCACCGACCACGTTGGAGAGGCGGACCACTTTAACTCCCTGGCGGCCCGTGTTCAGACAGAGCGATTCTCCCATGAGCTTTGACAGATTGTAGAGGTCCGAGCCGTCGGTAGATCGCACCGAGATTGCGGCGTCCCACCGACCGGAGGAAGCGCCCGAATACACGCGGGTGGACGATAGATAGGTCAGCGAGTCGAACCGAGCATTTTCCAGCAGATTGGCCAGCACGGTGACATGGGCCCGCACGGTTTCGAAGGACTTGTTGCGAAAATCGGCGGTCAGGCCGATGGCGTAAATCGCATGTCCCAGAGGCTCGCTCAGAGAGTGGAGCTCGTCGCGTCCGGGCGTAAGGACCTCATGGCCCAAGCCGCGCAGATGCGTGACTAGGTGGCTGCCGATGAAGCCTGAAGAACCAAGGACGGTGAACCTCATTGCCGGGTGGAGATTTTGCGCAGGGGTTGGCCGGCGTAAACGCCGTAGCATTCGAGCACGCCCCGGACGATGGAGCCGGCACCGATAACACATCCGCGCGGGATGACGGCACCATCTAACACGACGGAGTTAGCCCCGATCCAGACGTCGTCTTCCACGATGATGCCCCCCTTGCTGGGCAGGAAGCCCTGCTCAGTGATGAGCTTGTGCTTATTGGCGAAGGCATGATTGACCGGAGCAAAGGTGCAGTTGGCGGCGATCGCCACGTGATTGCCGATGCGGATGCCGTTGCCGGTGTAGAAAACGCAGCCGGAGTTAACCGTGGACTGGCAGCCGATGATGAGGTCGCCGGTCCCCCCCACGGGTTTGATCTTCACAAAACTGTCCACCACGCTGTTTTCGCCAATTTCGATCAGACTGCCCCGCTGGGAGTCTTCAATGTCGACCAAGCGGGAAACGCGTGCGGTGGGATGGATCTGAATCATGATGCGGGTTCCATTTGCAGGTCGGGCACCGCAGTTACAAAGGTGCCGCCCCAGTTTTTGATGTAAGCGAGTTGTTGGACTACCTCTGCCTTGAGATTCCACGGCAAGATGACCACATAGTCCGGTTGATCGGCCAGCAACCGGGCCTCATCGACAATCGGGATGCGGCTGCCGGGCATGAATTTGTTTTGTTTGGCCGGGTTGCGATCCACCACGAACGAGATGAGATCGGGGCGGATGCCGGCGAAATTCAGCAGCGTGTTACCCTTGGCGGCGGCACCGTAGGCGGCTACTTTGGCGCCCCTGCGTTTGGCTTCGATGAGGAACGCGAGCAAATCATCCTTCACGCGCTCCGCTCGGGATTGGAAGCCGGCGTAGTAGGCGGCGCTGTGCAGGCCCGAAGCATGTTCCCGCTCCAACAGGGCAAGCAAGCGCGGTGTTGCCGCCCGCGTGCCGGTGTCCACCCGCTGGGCGAAGACGCGCAGGCTGCCGCCGTGGGTGGGATGTTCCTCCACATCGAAGACCTGCAAGCCGCTGGCCGCGAACACGGTCCGCACAGTGGTGAGTGACAGATAGGAGAAATGCTCGTGATAGATCGTGTCGAATTGGTTGCCCTCGATCAGATTTATCAGATGTGGAAATTCGAAGGTGGCCACGCCATCGGGCTTGAGTAAAATTGCGAATCCGGCCGCAAAGTCATTGATGTCCGGCACATGCGCCAGCACGTTGTTAGCTGCCGTCAGGTCGGCTTGCCAGCCTTTGGCGGCCAGCTGGGTGGCCAGTTCCACGCCGAAGAATTCCTCGATGGTCTCGATGCCCTTGAGGCGTGACGCGGCGGCGGTGCTGGCGGTGGGCTCGATGCCTAGGCAACGCATGCCGCGTTGTTTCACGTATTGGAGCAGGTAGCCGTCATTGGAGGCCACCTCCACGACGCAGCTCTCCGGGGTGAGCCCGAAGCGATCGGTCATGGTCGCCACGTAGGTCTCGGCATGTTGCAGCCACTCGGTGGAGAACGAGCTGAAGTAGGCGTAGTCCTCATCAAACAACTCAGACGCCTGCGAGTAGGCCTCCGCCTGCACCAGCCAGCACGACTCGCAGACGACCACCCGCAGTGGAAACCACGGCTCGGCTCGGCGCAGCGAGACCTGTGTTAGATAAGCGTTCGACGGCGGGGCGCTGCCTAGGTCGATGAGCGGCAGCGTCACCTGGCACTGGCAATGGCGGCATTTCATAAGCTCACCCCCTTGAAATTCGGGCTGAGTAGCGGATGGGCGGCGTCGCGTGGCGAGAGTTCGGAGATGGCCAGCGGCCAGCGAATCGCCAACAATGAGTCCGTGACATTGAGAGCGTCTTCGGCCTCGGGATGGTATGTGGCGGTGTGGAAGTAGAGCATCTCGCAGTCGGGCGTCAGGGTCTGGAAACCGTGGGCGAAGCCCTCGGGGATGGCAAGGGATTTGTGATTGTCAGCACTGAGGATTTCCGCGTGCCAATGCAGAAACGTCGGCGAATCTTTCCGCAAATCCACCGCGACGTCAAAGACTTCGCCGCGCAGGCAGGACACAATCTTGGTTTCGGCGTGGGGCGGCCGTTGGAAATGCAGGCCGCGCACCGTGCCGCGCATGACGGTGATGGTGTGGTTGATCTGGACGATGGTTTTGCCGGGTGCCAGCGCATGCAGCTCCTCGGCACAATACAGGCGCTCCAAATATCCGCGCGCATCGCCCAGCGGTTTGCGCTGGAGGAGAAACAAGCCCGCCAGCGGGGTTGCGATATGCTCAAAGCGGGAAATCATGGTGCCGGCGTGTTCTGATAGTCCTCGATCTGGCGAATGCTGAAATGCAACATGTCCGCCCCCAGCAGCCACTGTTGGTGCCATTCGACGGTTCGCAACAACGCTTGCTGAAACCCATAACGGTTGATCCAGCCTAATTGTTGCTG
>WBXD01000038.1 GCA_008932935.1 Verrucomicrobiota bacterium | reverse complement strand
TGGTGAAAGACCCGGCGGATTACCGCTGGAGCAGTTATGGAGAAGCGGTGGGCGGCGGGAGGAAGGGGAATGGAAAAAAAGCCCGCGAGGGGCTGGTGCGGGCGTATTTTTGCGATCAGGGAGGGGGCTTGGAGGCGGAAAAATGGCAGGAGGTCTCGCGCTTGTACCGACGGCTAATGGGATTGGCCCTAGGACGCAAGCCGGGTCTGGCTGATATGTCTGGAGCTGGAAATCGTACGTGCCAAAATATGCTGAACACGGCGGAGATGTTAGAAAGCAAAGCCAACGGCACGGTCTTGAAGGATCTGGGAATCGCCAAAATGTTGCAATGCCGAGTGAGGTATTTCACGGAAGGGGCGGTGATAGGCAGCAAGGAGTTTGTGAACGAAGCGTTTGAACTGGCACGGGAGCGCTTCAGCGCCAAGCGCAAGGATGGTGCGCGGGCGATGAAGGGCAGCGGCAGCGGCGCGAAGGGACGGTTGTGGAGTGCCAGGGATTTGCGGGTGGGGGTCTAAAATCACCCCGTAAGCGCTCAATGAGTGGGCGCTGGAAGTTGCTGGCCGGGGTTGCATAGATAACATACGCAGGCGTGTATGTTGCGGGTTCATGCACTTTGCGATGGCGCGGCGGCCAGAGGCACGCAGGCGGTGGGCGCCGCGTCTCGCGGCACGAGCCTGTGGCTGCCATGCATGGAGAATGCGCGGGCTAGGCGCATATTCCCGCTGCTCCGCGCCCTACCTCACCACCTCGGTGCCGATGCCCCCGTCGGTGAAAATTTCCAACAGCAAGGCGTGGGGCTGGCGGCCATCGATGAAATGCACCTTGCGCACGCCGGCAGCCAGGGCGTCGACGGCGCTGCGGATTTTTGGGATCATGCCGCCGGAGATGGTGCCATCGGCGAGCATTGTGGCGGCCTCGGCGCAGGTGACCGAGCGGCAAAGCGACGTGGCATCGGCGGGATTGGCGAGCAGGCCCGGCACATCGGATAGATAGACGAGTTTGGCCACGCGCAATTCCTTGGCGAGAGCGGCTGCTGCTAGATCCGCGTTGATATTGAGGGGGTGTCCGCTGGTTAGATCCGCAGCCAGCGGAGAAATGACCGGCAAGAGGCCGGCGGCCAGAGCGGCGTCCAAGTGGGCGAGGCGGCAGCCGACCACCTCGCCGACGTGGCCCAAATCGACGGGGTTGCCGTGGGCGTCGGCGGCGTGGGTTTTCTCGCCGAGGAACACCTCGTTGCCGGCAATGCCGACCGCCTTGCCGCCAACCCCGCGGATCATCTGCACCAAGCCCGGATTGATCTCCTCGGACAAGACCCGCGCCACAATGGCGATCGCCTCATCGGTGGTGACGCGGAAGCCGCCGACAAAGCGCGCCTCCAAACCCGCTGCGGCCATCGCCGCAGTGATGGCCTTGCCGCCGCCATGAACGACGATGGGATTGATGCCGGCGACTTCTAAAAACACGATGTCGCGCATGACCATGGCGACGAGTGCGGGGTCTTCCATTGCCGCGCCGCCCAGTTTGATGAGAAACGTCTTGCCGCGGAATGCCTGCAGATAGGGCAACGCTTCGATCAGGGACTTGGCTTTTTCAATGGGGGGCATGGGAGGTGAGGGTTGAGAAAGAGATTTTGGATTTTGGATGGCAGAGAGCTTTGCGCGGTGCTGGGACGGTGCTGGGACGGGATGTTTTGTCTTGCATTCAAAATCCAACATTCAACAAATTCAAGATTGCCCGCCGGGCGGGCGCTTGCCGTGTTTTTTGGCGGAGCGTTTGAATTGTCGCGGGTTACCTGCGGGCGGCAGGCTTGGCGAATCGGCTGTGCTTTCCGCCGGGTTGCTCTGGGCGGCGACGGCGGCCGCGTTCGACCACAAGGTGTCTGGCTCAGGAGCTGGTGTAGGAACGGGGTTGAAGCTACTCGCGGGTTCCAGCCGGCGCTGCGTCTGCCGAGGGAGCTCGTCCTTGCGCATGGTCACCGAACGGAACTTGCGCCCGGTGATCGTGGTAACCGGACCTACCAAGTGCGACGCGGCCCGGCCCACACGCAGCGCTACCGGTGCCGGTGCCGGTTCTAGCAACATCATGGCGAGCGTGCCGGCGCCGGTAGCGGCGAGCAGAGGGATGCCCGGCAACCACACCTGTGCTAGGCCGAGCGCAAGCCATTGCGCGGCGAGGCAGGTGCCGGCGAGGATGGCGCAGGCAAGCAAGCGCTCACTCCGGGGCCACGCCGCGCCGCAAGTAAGCAGCAGCACCGCCCCCATCAGCATAGCCAGCTCCGCGGCTGCCGGCAGCCTGCGGTAGGTGCGGGGCGGGCCCAGACCGGCGTCTGAGCTGATCGAGGCGATGGCCGAGGCCAAGGTGGCGGAAAACTTGCGGGTGGCACGCGTCGCGCTGCTTTGGTCGTCGCGCAACACGATCAGGCCCGGTGCCGCCGGGAAAATTTCCGGGGTACCGACGATGACTGCCTCTGCGGAGATATCGGCGCGTGGTGCCAGCGCCTTAGGGGGCAATGCCATGCGGCCGTCGAGGTCGATGGGCAGCACCGGGCCGCGCGGCCCGAGGCGGAGGAATTGGCCCAATTTCACCTTCACGCCGGCCACCGGCAGATCGTAGCGGACCAGCGCCGCGAGCAGCGGGAAGGCCAGCACCACTGCGTTCTCTTCCTCCCAGCGGGCCAGCAGCGGCAGCATGCCGTCGCCGCCGTCCGCATCGTCAAGTGAGCTAAAGCCAGCCATGGTCGCCTTGCCCTTGCTGAAAATCACGTCGGCCACTGGCACGCGGTTGACGATGGGCAAGCGCGACAGGTCGCCTTGGATCGCCTCGGGTGCGAGGGCCGCGCGGCGAAAGGCCGGCGGCATCGCCTGGCGAGCGGTGCCGCGGGAGAGCGGGGCGGCATGAATCACCGATTGAAACCCATCCAGCACGATCTCCAAGCCCTTGAGCGACACCGCGTCGGGCTTTTCCCACGCCATCACTGCCGCGATGGCTGCCTGCTTGGCACCTAGGCGTTGCAGGTTGCGCAACACCACTGCCAGATCCACCGGCGAGGGTGGCGAGGCTTGAAACACCCCGCCCGCATCGTCGCCGATGGACACCACCACCGGTGCCTGGCGCTCATCCGGTCGCGCTTGTAACGAACGCGTGCGTAATTTCCACGCCGCCGCACGGCTGCCATCGCCAGTGAGCAAAAATGGTGGCCTGACGTAGCTGCCCAGCACGACGCCAAACGCCGCGCGTTCAACGCTGGTGGCCGCCATGAGCCACCAGCAGCCAAGTCCGGCGATGGCTGCCAGACCCGCCACCAACCTGCGACGATAGGAGACAGCGGCCACGATGGGAATTAGTGAAGTGCTGCCAACACGGGTGCCAGCGCAGCTTCCAAGGGGGTGGCGGCGGTCACTTCCTTGAGTAATTTAGCGGCAGTGGCAAGGTGCGGTCGGTACCACTCATGCCCGCGAAGATGCACCAACTTGCCGTAGGCACCCAGCGCCTGCATCAGGCGTTGGGTGGCGCATTCGTGAAACAAGCGGGGCTCTGGCTGCTCGTCGGAGATGTTTTCCCACAGGTCTAACAGTGCGGCGCGTTCGGTGGGCGTGTGATCCAGATAGGGATCGAACACCAGCGAGGCAATGTCGTATTCCTGGCGCCCGCGGCGCAGACCCTGGAAGTCGATGAGCCAAACTAGCCCGTCTTTGACTAACAAATTTTGTGATTGGAAGTCGCGGTGGACGAGGTGGCGAGCCACTTTGCCCAGGCGCTCGGCGAGTTCACCGAAGGCTGGGTTTTGGCGCAGCGGAGTGGCATCCATTCCTAGGTGGCCCTCGACGAGGTACTCGAAAAAGTACTCTTGCTCCCAGCGATAGAGGGCCGCGTCAAACTGCGGCATCAGGACGAAATCCTTGTCCGGCTTGGCATAGAACAAGCGGTCTATCTGTTCGAGGGCCGAACGGTAAAGAGGCAGGCGTTCGGCGAAGGGCTGGCTTTTGAGCGAGAGCAGGTCCACGTCGCCCAGATCCTCGACGAGCACGACATGGCGCTTGAGACTTTCAAACAGGATGGCCGGCACCCGCAGGCGGCATTTTTTGAGGAAATGGCCCACCGGGATAAACCGCTCGTTGTCCTCGCGCTCATCAGTCCAATGAATCCCGATGAAAGGGTCCCGCCCTTTGGTCTTCACCCGCAGGATGGTCCGCCCTGAAGCGCCGCGTTTAATCGGCTCCAAGGTGATGGAAACGGTTGGATCCACGCCAAGAAATTGGCGGGCCGTCGAAAGGATCGCGTCGGTCGGCATGGGCGCGCGGACATTGTCACGCCCCCCCCGCCTGCGCCAAGACAATTCCGTTCACCCTGCCAATTCCCTATTCCAGCCTGCCGTCTGAGGCCAGCACACAGCCGAAGCAACCCGAGTAGCTGCCTCAGCCGCAAATTTTCCCACGGCTTGTCTTTGACGTTGCGGCCCGCACACGGCATCGTGCGTCAGCCATGGCCTTTGCTGATATTTTTCCAGACCTGCTTGAGCGCCCGACGCCGCTGATGCGGCGTTTTGGGCGCTTGCTCGACGCGGAGGCAGGCGAGGGGCTCGAGGCGCTGGCTCGCCGCAGCCAACAGCTCACGCGGCGGCATTTTGGCAACACCATGCGGCTGTTCGCCCCACTATATGTGTCCAACGAGTGCGTCAACAATTGCAGTTACTGTGGATTTTCCCGTGATGCCGCCATTTTGCGCAGCACCCTGAGCGTCGAGCACGTGGTGCGTGAGGCTCGCCACCTCCACGCGTTGGGGTTCCGCAACCTGCTGTTGGTCGCCGGCGAACATCCCAAATTCGTCTCCGATGGCTACCTTCAGCGCTGCCTCGACGCGCTCGCACCCTTGATTCCCACCCTCGCCATCGAGGTCGGGCCGATGGAGGACGCCCAATACGCGGAAATCGTGCGCCACGGCGCGGAGGGGCTCGTCGTCTATCAAGAAACCTACGACCGCCAGGTCTATCAATCACTGCACACTGCCGGGCCTAAGCGCGATTTTGATTGGCGGCTCAACTGCCCCGAGCGCGCCTACGGTGGGGGTTTTCGCCGCATTGGCATCGGTGCGCTGTTTGGTTTGGCTCCCTGGCGCAGCGAGGCGATGGCGCTGTGTGGCCATCTGGAATACCTCTACAAACATTGTTGGAAGGCGCAGTTCACCGTCTCCTTTCCGCGTATGCGCCCCTACGCCGGCAACTATCAGTACCAACCCGACCCCGCCCTGTTGTTGCCCGACCGCGCGTACGTCAGCCTCATCGCCGCCTTCCGCGTCATCTTTCCGCATGTGGGCATCGTCGTTTCCACCCGCGAGCCAGCTCCCTTGCGCGATGCGGTGGCCGGCCTCGGGGTTACCCACATGTCGGCTGGGGTGCGCACCGAACCCGGCGGCTACACCGGCGCCGGCAGCGAGGACCTTCACCTGACCGTCAAGGGCCGCCGCGTGGAACTGGCCAGCCACTCCGGCTGCGACAAGGCTACCGAGCAATTCCAAATCAGCGACACCCGCAGCAGCGTCGAGGTCGCCGCCATGCTCCGGGCGCAGCACCTCGATGTGGTGTGGAAAGACTGGGACGAAGCTTTGCTAGCCAGATAAAGTCCAAGAGCCTCTGCACTCCGTGAAATTTGCCTGATGATTTGTAAAGCAGTCAGTCAGGCTATCTCGCTGCGCTCGGTGGTGGTAAAAAACGTCGCGGCAATCATTGCCATTGGCCATTTTAGGGCAAAGCGGCTGGATCCTGCGGGGATTCAACCCTTGCGAGAATCCACAGCAAATCCGAGAGACGGTTGAAAAACAGGCGCACGGCTTCCGGCACTGCCTCGCCGGATTCATGCAAGGCGAGCACGCTGCGCTCGGCACGCCGCGCCATCGCCCGCGCAAAATCCATGCCGGCCCGCGCCAGCGATCCCTCGGCTCCCGGTCGCGCCCAGCCGGAAAATTTTACGCCTCGGGTTTCAAACTGCCGCGCCTGGTCCTCCACCCATGCCACATCGGCGGGGGTGATGGCCACATATTTGTAGCGACCCAAGTCCTCGGGCAGGCAGGCGAGTTGGCCCATCAAGCCTACCAGGCGTTCCTGCACCGCATCGAGGATGGCGATCACCTCGGCATCCCCGCCGGCAGCCCGCGCCAATCCAAGCGCGGCATTGACCTCGTCGACGCAGCCCAAAGCCGCCACCCGCAGCGAGGTCTTGGCAATGCGCCTGCCGAATAATAAATCCGTGTCCCCCGAATCCCCGCGACCTGTGATGATGCTCATGCCCGTGACGCTAGACCGCCCTCCGCCAATGTCCATCTCAGCTTTGCCCACCCGGCAAATATCCTTCCATTGCCACACACCTGGAAAAGTTTCCGGCAAGCCGCAACTTTTTCGTCGGCAATCGGTTCACTCCCGGCGTACCATCCCCACCAAGCCATGAATACCAAACCCCTTCCACCTGACGATTCCTGGGAGTCTGACGCGGTCTGGAAGTTGCTGGATCAGGTTACTCCGAGGCTTGCCTCGGCCCGCTTCGGCGACGACACCCTGCGTGCCGCGCGCCTCGCTGGCACGCCGCGCCGCTGGTGGCTGCGACTGCTTGCGCCGGCCCCGCTCGCCGGTTTGACCGCCACTGCGGCCGCGCTGGCTATTGCGGTGCTGGCCCTCCATCCTACGCCGGGATATCCGGCCGGCCCTATTGCCGCCACCTCGGATGAGGCGTTTGCCGGCATTCAGGAACTCGCCGAAGCCGAAGTGCTCAGCGCCGCCGTCGATAACCTCGATAATTTTACCGACACCGAATTGGTCTGCCTGATCGGGTTCTGATGCCTGGCGCGGCGGCTCAATCGCGCTGGCAACCCATTCCCCCTGACCGCCGATGCCCCGATTTTTCCTCCCCCCTGCCGCTTGGTCGGCCAGCGAAGCCGCGCCGGCGCTCACCGGCGATGAAGCGCGCCATCTGGCGCAGGTATTGCGCATTCAGCCCGGGGCGAGCGTCACCGTGTTTGATGGTGAAGGCCGCCGCGCTCAAGCTAAAATCCTTGCGGTGAGCCGCGGCCGGGTGGATCTGGAACTTGGCGAAGTGAGGCCCTGCGGCCCGCTCCTGCCGGCCATCATCCTTGCCCAAGCCATCCCCAAAGGCAAAACCATGGATCTCATCGTCCAGAAGGCCGTCGAACTCGGAGTCGCCGCGATCCAGCCGCTCGTCACCCGCCACACCATCGTGCATCCCGGCGACGGCAAATCTGAGAAGTGGCGGCGCACCGCCTTGGAAGCCTGCAAGCAATGCGGCCAGGACCGTCTTCCAACCATCACGGACGCGCTGGCATTTGACCGCTGGCTCGCCTCCCAAACCACCGGCGTCCCGCCCTATACTGTTGACTTAGGCGACGCAGGAACGAGACCGGAAGAGGCTTCGGGCAGGATGGCCGCGCAACGTGGCCCGGGTATCCTGCCCGGAGCCTCTGTTCAAACAAGCCAAAGTGTGAAGTCAGCAGTATTGGCCGCCCCGCCCTTCCCACTCCGGCTCATGGCCTCGCTCGCCCCAGTGGCCCGCCCGTTGCGCGAGGTATTGCAGGAACACCCCGCCACTTCCCACGCCACCCTGCTCATCGGGCCGGAAGGCGATTTTTCCGCTGACGAGACCACTGCCGCCCTCGCCGCCGGCTTTTTGGCCGTCTCGCTGGGCAGCATCGTGCTGCGCGTGGAAACCGCCAGCCTCTTCTGCCTGAGTGCTCTGCGCTACCAATTTAGCAGGGGCTAAGAGCGGCGGTGGCTACTCGCCCGCCGACTTGGATGCATCCGGATCCATGACCGTCGGAATCGCGCCCTCCGGGGGGAGGCCGGCCGGGTCGACGGCGGGCAAGGGCAGCGGTGGGAGGGTGCCCGGGGGCGGATAGACCTGGACTTCGGCAGAAGAGTTCGGGGGCGTGGTGGGGCGGGCATTGCGGTCCTCCACCATGACGGCAGGCACAAAGCCAACTTCGCCGCTGGTATCGAGTTCCACCTGCAAATAAGTGCCCGCGATCCGGATCACTTTCATGGGGGTATCCCGGCCCAGCGTCTTGTCAGCGTCGCCATCCCCTTGTGGCAGCTTGTGGTAAAACGCGGTGTTATTCACGACCGCGCGGACGTGGTCTCCGGGTTTTAACTGGGCCGGAGCGTCCGCTAGCTTGACGCCGCTGCCCGGAGGCGACAGGGGGTTGAAATCCCCGCTGGAAATCGGCGCAGTGATGGTGTCACAAGCAACTAAACCCAGCGCGGTGGCGGCAGACAAGAGTGGCAGTAGCTTCATATAAAGCAGGCTGTCACAATCCGCAGTTGGCGTCAACGTCATTTCTAATCCATATCCGGCTGCCGCCGGCCCGCCACTCAGCGTGCGGCTCGGATTACCTGGTTGGTCTCATTCAGCAAGATTTTGCTGGCTTGCAAGGGGGTCTGCGACAGCGCGAACGCCATAATGGCGACGCGCTCGCCCTTTTTGATGCGGTGCGCGGCCCCCCCGTTGATGATGATATGGCCGGTGCCGGGCTTGCCGGGTTGGACGTAGGTTTCGAGGCGGTTGCCGGTGGTGATGGATGCCACCAGCACTTTTTCGCCCTCCCACAGGTCGGCGGCCTCCATCAGGTCGGTGGGAATTTCAATGCTGCCTTCATAATCCACGTCAGCGGCGGTAATCATCGCCCGGTGGATCTTGGATTTGAGAACTTGACGATACATGCTGGGACAAGCAATGCCCTGCCGCTGGCCACGTCAAGCGCGGAAAATACCCGCATGCGATGGCGGCTTAAAACCCGGAAAAAAACCGTTTGCTCGGACTGTGAAAATGTGTTTATGTGAATTCGCCATGAAAAACATAACCATCGCAGTGGATGACGAGATTTACCGGGCGGCCCGGATCAGGGCAGCCGAGCAATCCACCTCCATCTCAGCGATGTTCAAATCCTTTCTCATGCGTCTGGAAGAGAGTGAAGGCGCGGAGAGCCAGTTTCAGCGCCTGCAACGCGAAGAGGCCGAGTTGCGCACGGAGATGCGAGCCCAGCGCCGCAGCCTCAATCCTGCCCATAACCTAAGCCGCGAGGAGTTGCACGCCCGTCATGCCCTTCATTGATACGAATATTCTACTCAACTCGCTGGATCTGGAGGCTGCACAGCCCGCCAAAGCCGCCATCGCCACGCGCCTTCTGACTCGCAGCGATCTGGTGCTTTCCGTGCAAGTACTCCAGGAGTTTTATGTTCAAGCCACCCATGCGCGACGGCCGGATGCTCTGCCCCACGCCATGGCGGCTAGCCTGATCCAAAAATGGCTGCGCTTCAGAATTCAGGAAAACACGGTCGCATTGCTCCAGGCGGCGTTGCTTCTCAAAGACCGCTACCGGATTTCCTACTGGGACGCAGCCATTGTCGCCGCCGCCAAAGCCAGCCGTTGCCGCGAAGTGTTCAGCGAAGATCTTAATCACGGCCAGGACTACGATGGCGTCACAGTCGTCAATCCCTTTCTCTGATACAGCTTTTCCACAATTACCCCGCATCAATTGCTTTGTGATTGCGGCGGGCGCGACTCGCGCATGACGGTGCACGAGTCAGCGGGAGATCTGCTGACCTCTTCAGGAGGCCCGTTTCGCGGGCGTCCAATGGATGGGAAATCCGGTGCCCGCACCGGCGACACACCTTGTGTTGCCGGGGCCTATTCCGGAGCGGTATCGCCACTGTGATTTTTGGTTGCGTCAGCAGCCAAAACAGCCAGAGCACCAGCCTGAAGGGCCGTTTCATCCGTCTGCGATCTACAGACCATTGAATGCTAACAAATGAGATACCCCCAACTGCCTCACCGAGGCGAAAGTAGTTGTGCCTTGGCACTTGCCGCCCTCCTGTTGCCGCTCACCGCGAGCGCCGAAGTGGAGAATGAATTGTCCCCCTTGGTGGTCTCGGCCCTGCGCATCCCGCAGCCCGCCACCAGCGTCACCTCCAGCGTGACGGTGCTCGACCCACAAGACTTGGAAGCCCGCGGCTTGCGGCAATTCCGCGAGGCGCTCAATGAATCGCCCGGCGTGATTGCCACCTCCACCGGCGGCCAGACCGGTGCCCTGACGTCATTGTTTATCCGTGGCACCACCAGCGCCTACTCGCAAATGGTGGTCGATGGCATGCGCTTGGGCGATTCGTCGTCCCAACTGGGGAATTTCCTCGGTGCCAGCCGCGTCTATGATGTGGGCCGGTTGGAAATTTTGCGTGGTCCGCAAGGGGCGATCTACGGCGGCGAAAGCGTCGGCGGCGTCCTGTGGATGGAAACCCCGCGCGGCAGCGGCACGCCCCACGGAGCGGCCACCGCCGAGGGCGGCTCGTTCGGCTCGTTTTCCATCAATGCCATGCACCAGGGCGAGGTCGGGCCGCTGTCGTATTTCCTGTCCGGCGGCTACGAGCAAACCGCCAACGACTCGTCTAACCAAGACTTTCATCAAAGCTCGGCGGCGCTGCGGGTGGAGGCTAAAGTCGACAAAGTCTGGACGCTCGGCACCACCTACCGCGGCTTTGAAAACTTCTATCAAAATGGCGCCGCCTCGGATGACCGTGTCCACGAGGCTCTCGCCACAGTGTACGCCACCGGCGTCATCTCCGACCGCTGGACGACGAGTTTCCACGCGGGTTTGCAGCAGGAATCCTATGACAGCGATTACCACACTGGAACCTACGGCAATGATACTCAGGCCACCGCGATTTCCACCGAGCAGCGCATCGTTATCAACGAGCAGCTCCTGCTGCTGGGTACCGCCTTTTTCCATCACAACAACTATCAAAGTGATTCGCTCAGCGCCTGGTCTAACGATCGAACCGACAACTCATCCAACCGTTATGGTGCGGGGGCCGCGCTGGAATGGACCCCCATCACGGACCTGACCACCAGTGGTGCCCTGCGTTGGGAGGATTACGACACCTACGGCAGCCAACTGACGTGGCGCGTGGGTTCTGCCTATCAGCTAACCAAGACCGGCACCACTCTCCGCGGCGGGGTCGGCACCTCGTTCCGCACGCCCACCTTCCTCGATCTTTATGGCTCGACCTGGGGCGACCCCAATCCGCAACTTGTTGCCGAAAAAGCCCTGGGCTGGGATTTAGGCGTCGTCCAAAAACTCGGCGAGCACCACCAACTCGAACTGACCGGGTTCCGCAATCAAATCCAAGACCAAATTAAGTCTATCGTCCTCCCGAGTTGGCAGTATCAATCCATCAACCTCCCCGGCGTCACCACCACCGACGGGTTGGAGGCTGGCCTGAGCGGAGCGTGGTTCGAGCGCACCCTCAACTACCGCGTGGCCTGGACAGCGTTGGACAAATCCCTCGCCGGCCAACCCCACAATGCCGTCACCGCTTCCATCGATTGGAAGCCCACCACACCGTCGATGATCGG
The DNA here is from genome assembly GCA_008932935.1 of Verrucomicrobiota bacterium. Taxonomy (GTDB): domain Bacteria; phylum Verrucomicrobiota; class Verrucomicrobiia; order Verrucomicrobiales; family Akkermansiaceae; genus Luteolibacter. The sequence goes on along the minus strand of WBXD01000038.1, from coordinate 7,205 downwards.
TGTCGGCATGTCCCATTTGTCTGATCACTCATGGGCTGCCCAACCCATCACGGCTTACACGCTGGCGCGGATCTATGGGTCCTATCAACTAACCGACAAAATCAAGCTCCACGCCCGCGTCGAAAACCTCTTCAACCAAAACTACGCATTGTACAACCCCTCCCAGACCTGGGGACCATCGCCTCCGATCAAAGGCGCTGGTACTGGTCTTTATGCCGGGCTGAGCTTTGCTTGGTAGCGCCCTCGCCAGCAAGCTGGCTGGGCCAGGCGGTGGCAAGCCACCGCACTCAAGGCGAACCGCGAGCGCTCACTTGTTTAGGCTGCTGGCGGGGCGCTTGAGAGCGTCCTTGCGCCACTTGAGGGCGTCCTCGGCGTAGGGGCGGAGGTAGGGGTTGAATTTGGCTGGGACAAAGTCGGCCTCGTTGCGTTGCATTTGGGTTGCGGCGCTGGAGACGAGGTTGGAGAGGCGTTTTTTCAAATCGGCCTCGCCGAGATGCGGGCGTTTTGAGGCCATGTCATCGTGCAGTGTGATCACTTCGGCGGCGATTGGCAGGTCCTTCGCGGCGATGAGAATCGACAGGGCGGTATGAGACTCGGCCACCGTGGTGGTCAAGCCGAGTCCGGGCGAGGTATCGAGCACGGCAAGTGCCTGGGCAACGCCGGTGAAGCGGTTGAATTCGGCGAGCTTTTTTACTTCTGCGAAGAAGGTGGCGAGAGGAATCGCTTGCCAGGACACTTGGCGATTGAGGCGCACGGCGCGGAAGCTTTCCGGCTCGCCGGTTTGGCCGGCGGGTTCGGGCCACAGTTGGTGCCGGGGCTCGGCGGCGGGGTCGATGATGATGGCTAGCACTTTACCACTGGCCGTTTCCACGAGTGGGCTGCCGGCTTTGCCCTGGATGAGGGCCAAGTCGACGTTGATACTGACGTTGCTCTGGCCTAGGGCGTTGCCGGAGCTGCTGTCGGCGGCCAGGCAGGTGACGGGGGTGTCGGCGCCCACCTTGGTGGTTTCGTCGGCGAGGCTGAGGGCGGGCACGGTGGTGGTTTCGAGGAGTTCGAGGCGTGCGAAGCTGGATTTTTCGGCGACTTCGAGGTTGCCGAATTTGGTAAATTTGGTACCAGCGGCATTGGTGATGGTGAGGCGGGAATTGCCGGCGAGGGTGCTGGTGGAGGTGTAGAAGAAGAGTTTGCCGCCGGCGCTCACCACGAAACCGCTGCCGCTGGATTTGTCGCCGCTGACGCTTGCCAGGGCGTTGGTGAATGCCGCCTCCTTGGCCGGATTAAACTCCGCACGGCTGAGGGCAGACGCCGCCTTCGCCTCCTTCGCCACTTTGTCGATGCTGGCCGCCGCCGCTTGCACCACGTCGGCCTTGGCGGCGGCAAGTTCTTGGGTGACAGCGTCGCGCTCGGCGGTGAGTTGTTGGATTTGCTGGGCGGTTTCGGCTTGGGCCGTGCGGGCGGCGTCTTCGCGCTCCGAGAGTTGCCGATTGAGATCATCGGTGGTGGTCGTCGACTCTTCCTGGAGGGTCTCGAGTTGCGTTTCGAGATCGTGGATTTTGGCCAAGTTCTTTTTGTTAGAACAGGCGGATAGGGTGAGCAGGGCCATGCACAAGGGTGCCAGACGGCGAACGGCTAGGAGTTGCATATGCAGCTTATTAGCGTATCCGCAGGTAGCGGGCAATCCCGGAAATGCGAAACATGCCCTCCCCTCCCAATTTTCCCCGGGTGCTGCGGATTGACAGCGGCCGGGTCGGCTGCCATCGTCTCCCCAGGTGTCCAATCAACCCAAACCCCGCATCGCTGGCCCAACTCTGCCAGTTTTTCCCATCGCCTGCTGGGCGCTCGGTGCCATGGCGTTTGCGCAACTGCTGGTGGTCGGCGTGGCCCTAGCGGCGCGCTTTGAATCCACCCGCCAGGTTAGGATCGTCGAAAAGGAGGTCACCAAACTCGTGATGGTGCCTACCCCCGCCAAACCTGCGGCCACCGCCGAGGTTGTCGTCGCCCGTGCGCCACTGCCCGACCCGCCGCTGGCAGCGGTGGCAGCGGCCGCCAGCTTGCCGCCGCCCAGCCCGCTGCCAACGCCGGCGCTGAGCGACCCGCGCGCCGAGCAATTGCTCACCGAGGCGCGCCAGGCGCGGGTGGCCGGGGATATGGGGCTGGCCATCGTGAAGCTGGAAGAAGCCCGTGGCCGCTTGCCTGAGGACCCCAACATCCAGTTTGAGCTCGGCTTGGTACACGAGGCGATGGGGGTGTTCGATACCGCCACCGGGTATTACGAAAAAGTGTTCCAAATGGGGGTCGCCGGGGCCGGCTTGCTGTATAGCCGGGCCGCGGAAAAATTGCGTGATGGCTTTGAGACCGAGGTATTGCTAGGCAAGTTGGCATTGGGCCATGTGCGCATTCTCAACGACCCGCATTACGAGACGGGACAGCGGGTGGTTTTATCTATTCCGGTGCAGAAGGCGCCGGGGGTGGAGCTTGAATTGAAAGACCTGAGTATTTCGGTGGAGTTTTTCAACCGCAGCACGCGCGACGGGATCATTCCGCTGGAAGACAAGTCGTGGGTGTCTGAAAAATGGGTGTCCGAGCGCTTCGAATGGGCCGGCGGCGAGGAAACCCTGCGCATGACCTACGTCATTCCCAAGCGCGACCAAGCCACTGAGCACCTGTTTGGCGAGCGCACTTATTATGGGCAGGTCGTGTCGCTAATGTACAATGGCGAGGTGCTCGATGTACAGGCGTGGCCGCGGGACTTGGCGGCTCGCAGCCGCCAGAAAGCGACGATAGCGCCGGATGGGCGACAGGGGCCGGAGTTTTTGGACAAGGACAACCTGCCGCCGGACTTTGATCCGAACCAAGCGATGGTGTTGCCGCCGCGCTGAATTTTGCACCCACGCTCCGCCAGTTACCGCCTCATGGAATCCGCCCCAGATCAACGCCGTCTCGGAGAATACCTGCTCACCGAATGCCTGATCGAAGGACCCCTGACCCGCACTTGGCTCGCCGCTCAAGAATCGGTGCAGCGCGCGGTCCTCATCGAAGAACTGCGCCCGGAGTGTGCAGAGCAAGCGGACGCCTTTCTTGCCGATATTCGGGCCAAGGCGGCGGTCGATCATCCCACGATCGGCTCGGTCTATGAAGCGGTGGCCGTGCCGGGTCTGTGTTTTTATGCGCGGGAATTGTTGCCCGGTGCCAGCTTGGAGGATCGCCTCAAGGCCTCTGAGCCGCTCAAGCCGGTCCGCATGGCGCACTATTTGCGGCGCATTGCCGAGGCCAACCTCTACCATGAAGCCCGCGGCCATGCCACCGCCGGGTTTAGCCCCGCCGCCATCCATCTCGACGACCAGGGGGTGATCCGTTTCGAAAACCTGGCGCTCGCCGCTGCCCGCGCGCCGGAGCAATCGCAGCGCGATATCCTCGGTCTGGGCCATGCCCTGCCCGCGCTAGTGGCCGACGGCTTGCCGGGAGCCACCCGCATGTTCACCCTGCTGGCATGGATGCGCGGCGAACACAACTGCCCGGCGATAGATTGGAAAAGCATCCATGGTTATTGCCAACAAATCGAGCAGCAGCTGGCCGAGCCGTTGCTCAATCGCTCGCCCGTGACCGCCGCCATGATCCCCAGACGCAAGCTGCCGCTCGGCCTCATCGGCGCGGCGCTGGTCGTCGTCTTGGCCGGCGGTCTCGCCATCGCGATCGTCACCCGCCACCGACCGCCGCCGCCGCGCATCCAAGCGCCCGAGGCGGTGACCGTCAGCGAAGGTGTTTATCCAACACCGGATGGCAGCGCCGAAACCCACCGCGCCTTCCGTATCGCGGCGCATGAAGTGACCATCAGCCAATACGCGGCCTTTCTGGAGGCGCTCGAGGTGCTCGCCAAGGAGGGCCGTGGTTCCCTGTTTGATTTCGATAACCAGCCGGCCGAAAAAACCAGCCATCTTGCCGATGATTGGGCGGCGCTGGTAGAAGCGGCGCGGGCCAAAGGGACTTGGCACGGGTATCCGGTGACCCTGGATTCGCCGGTCGTGGGTGTCGACTGGTGGGATGCTGCCGCCTATGCCGAGTGGAAACAAGCGCGCCTGCCGACCCAAGAGGAATGGTTCGCCGCACTGCGCAAAAGTGTGCGAAACCCCGCCGATTTGCCGGCGGGTGCCTGGCAGCCCGTTACCCAGGCGACGGCCGACCGCACGCCCAGCGGCTTACTTGGGATGGCCGGGTCGGTGGCGGAATGGACGCGCCGCCAAGCGCTCAACCCGGCCAATCCGCAGGGCCAGCGGCTGTGGGTGATCATCGGCGGCTCATATCTCAACCCGGCCAACGGGGCGCTGACTCGCGAATGGACCGACAACCGCCAGCAACGCCGGCCCGATCTAGGATTTCGGGTGGTGACTGATCCGCAATGAGTTCCGACTTCCCGCCAATGTTTCACATCGTTTTAGTCACCCCTGAGATTCCGCACAACGCTGGGGCCGCTGGTCGCTTGGCGCTGGCCACCGGTGCCACCCTCCACTTGGTTCGCCCGCTCGGGTTTTCCCTCGATGACAAATACGTCAGGCGCACCGGTCTAGACTATTGGTCACGGGTGGACTTGCGCCTGTGGGATTCCTTCGAGGAACTGACCGCCGCCGCTGAGCCTGCCGCGGGGTTCTGGTTCCTCAGCACCAAGGCCACGCGCTCATCTTGGCAGGCGGCTTTCAAGCCCGGCGATTACCTGGTATTTGGCTGTGAAACCCGCGGCCTGCCCGAGCCCATCCTCGCCGCCGCCGGCGAGCGCGCACTGTGCATCCCGATGCGTCCCGGTGGCACCCGCAGTCTCAATCTGGCCACCTCCGTGGCCATCGTCCTCTACGAAGCCGTCCGCCAGCAGAATGTGGAGTGGTAACCCTTGGGTCAAATTTCAGCGTTTGATGTCCAGCAAGGCGGTGGCGGCGCTGTGAGGATCGGAGCGCTGTTGCAGCGATTTGAGGATGGCATCGGCCTGGCGGCTCACCTTGCCTTCGAATACCCACTTGCCGTTGAGCAGCACCTTGAGCGGTCGGTCCAAATCGACGAGCTCATCATTGAGGCGCAGGGTCAGTTGGGTGACTTCCGGCGCGTCGAGAGTGATGACGTTGTTGTTGGCAGTGGCACGGATGCTGAGGCCGGCCTTGGCAACGCCAGCGGGCAGCTCCAGCCAGTAGAAGCGGTCGTGGGTGCGGTCATTTTGGCACCAGACGAGTTTTTTGGGCCACGGGTTGCGGGTGAATTTGGCCATCCACGGCACCGCTTCGGCATCCTTGCCATTCATCCAGTGGGGGAGGCCGGGATAGATGTTGAGGCGGTGGACGTAAGCGCCGGGATCCTGCTGTTCGAGGACGTCGAGTTTGGCCCCCCACTCGGCGGTAATCTTGTTGCGGTTGTACGCGGCATCCTCGCCGCCGGCAAACATCGCGAAGGGCAGGTTGCGCAGATTCACTAGGGACGCACCATTCGGGTGGCCAGCCATCATCGAGGCGGCGGCCAGGCGGTCGGCCAGGCGCGGCGCAATTTGGTAGACGCCGTCGCCGCCAGCCGAATAACCCATCAGATAGATCTTGTCCGGGTTCACGCCGGCGAGCAGCACGCCGTCCTCGATGAGGCGGTCGAAGAGGTCGTCGATGTGGCTCTCATGCCACAGGTTCCAAGTGTCGGTGGGAGCGCGCGGCGCGATGTAGAGGCCCTCGGCGGGTTGATAGAGGCGGATTTGGTTTTGCCACTGCTGGTCGTTGACGGCAGCGGGAGCGTTGCCGCCGCCGTGCATGGAAATCCACAGGCTGCGGCCGTCGGCGGGTGGGCTGCCGAACACGCGGACGAGCAGGCGCATGCTTTTGTCGCCGATGGTGATAACGTTGTCCTTCAACTCGGCCATGCGGGTCGGCGCCACCTGGGTGCGCCACTGGTCCCAGATCAGGGCGAGGGCGGCCGCAGCTTCGGCTTTGGTAAGCGCGGCAGGTGGAATGGCTTTAGGCTGGCTTGCAGCGGGTTGGCACAGCCATTTGCGCAGGGCGAGCAGGCCCGGGGTGGCCGCGGCAGCTTGGCCATCCGACCATGGGAGATCGAGGATGCTGTCGCCGGCTGGCTTGGCGGACTGAGGGAAAGTGCGGGCCTGGCCGTCGCGCAGCACACGCAGAACAAACGCGGTGGCGGGTGGCAATTCGAAGGCGGGCATGTCGTTGTGATCGGTGGTGCCGGCCTTGGTGAGCACGGCGTGGAGGAATTTGCCCTGCTTGTCCAACAGCTCGACGCGGGCCGCCACGCGCTGGCCGTCATGCTCCAGCACCCGCAGATGGACGGTGCTGGCAGCGGCAGGTTGCTTGTCGGCTGATGGAGCCTTGTTCTTGGTGCCGCCGGTGTAGCGGGCGGTGACGTTGACGGCGGGGACCGAGTGATCGGCGGGGTTCCAGACGAGCGGGTAATGGTCCTTGGCGGGGGCCCAGCTGTTGGCCCAGATCCCGTAGGTCGGGTCGTCGGCCACGGCCTTGGAGGCGTTGTCGCTGAACCAGCCGCGGTCGAGGCCATCGGGGTCGGGCTCGGCGGCACCGGTGAAATGCCAGTCGCCGTCCCAGATCTCGACCCAGGTGTGGTTGCCGCTTTGGTTCGACCAAAGGGCGGTGCCGGCCACGCGGGCGGGGATGCCGACACTGCGGCAGGCATCGGCGAGAATGATGGACAGCCCGGTGCAGCTGGCCAGGCCTTGCTCAATGGATTCCTGCGGGCTTTGGTTGGCCCGCTTGCGCTGGGTGCTGTATTTCACATGGATTTGTTTGAAGAGCGTGCGGTTGAGCGCCTGCACGGCTTCAGTGGCGGTTTTGCAGTCTTTGACGATGACGGCGCAGGAGTCGTGAAACTTGGCGCGCCACGGGTCGCGCGGCTCATCGAGCTGGGCGTAGGGCAGCACACCATCGAGAAACAACGCGTCGGAAACTTGTTTCGACCACGGGTAGCCGTCGCGCGTTTGTAGCGCCAGGCGCAGGTTTTCCATTAAAAAGTCCTTGCTGAGGCGACGCAGGTCAGCGGCGGGCATCCCGGCAACCAGAAACGCCGCGGCCTTGGCTCCCGCATCACCAAAATCCTTGGCCGCTTCCATAGCAAAGGCGCGGAGTGCCGGAGCGTTGTCGCCGGCGGCTGTGAGGCGGTCGGGGTCAAGCCCGGCCGAAGCAAGCGCGGTGGTGGCAATCCAAAGCAAGGCA
>WBXD01000037.1 GCA_008932935.1 Verrucomicrobiota bacterium | reverse complement strand
GGGGTGGGCCGACCGGCGTAGTTGGCGAGCAGATCAGCGAGTTCAGCCTGGAATGCCGGATCGGCTTTGGCTACGGCGTAGGCTGCGGCCAACTCCTGCAGCGGGGCCATCAGGGTTTCCGGGACAAACATGCCGCCGAAGCGGCCAAAATGACCCCTGGCATCGGGAAGAATCGCAGAGGTGGATAGGGCGGTGGTCATGGCTGAGCGCAGTTTTCTCCGGGGTGGCGGCAGTTTCAAGGGAAAATGCACGCCGCGACAACACATCTCATGCGCAGCGGCGGTCACAGACCGCCGCTACAATACCGGCCTTTCGGCGCTCCGGGGAGCGGGTGCCAGCGCCTTGTGCTGGCACCCTAACACACCAGCTCTACCAAGCGTCGGTGCGGAATGGCGATGCTGGGAGGCCGTCGCGGTTGTAGAGGTTGGCGCCGTCGGGATTCATCCGGAAGGCATAGCGCACGGCGACGGGCTCTTTCACCTCGGGGGAGGAAACCGTCACGGTTTTGCCATCGATGACCGCATCGGCCCAGACCCATTTCTTGTCGGCACCGGCGATGGCGAAGCTCTTGAGCTTCTCACCACTGGCTTCGGTAGTAGGGGCAACCCCGGATTTTTTGCCGACCATCAGGCCGGCGCCGGTGTGGTCAAATGCCAGACGTGCCTTGCCGCCCTCGATTTTGACTGCTTTGAACAAGGGGCCGGAGACTTCGAGGTTTTTCTGGCCGTAGTCGCGGGCGAGGGCCCAGCGGGCGAGGCGCATGCCCACGTCAAACTTGTTTTTCGGATGGATGTCGTCCTTCTCGGTGAGCGGCACGGTGTCGGTGATGACCGCCATGCCGGTGTTCGGAATAGTGAGCGACTTGGTTTGTGCCTCGCGCACTTTGGCCCAGCCATCGCCGCCGGCCGGGTCCGCGCTGACGGCTTGGAAACTGGCGAGCTGGACGAAATAGAACGGGAAATCCCCCTGTTTCCAGAGCTGGCGCCAGCCGCCGATGAGCGCGTGCATCTTGTCGTAGTAGGTATCGCCCTCGCCGCCGTTGCTTTCGCCTTGATACCACAGCGCGCCTTTGATCGGCAGTGGCAGGATCGGATGGAGCATGGCATTGTACATGCCGCACCAGCCTTCGCCGCCCGGATGGGGCGGAATGACGGGCGATGGGGTGATCTCGGCACCGCTGGCCAATTGCTTGCGCGTCAGAGCGATCCAGGCATCCAACTCGGTGAGCGCCTTGGGGAGCCGGGTGGTGTGATAGGTCTTGATGGCTTCCTGTCTGACTGTCATCTGGGGTTTGAGTTCAGCCACCATGGCGAGGCCTTCGGGGGCGACCCATGGTTCGATGTTGCAGCCACCCCAGTTGTTGTCGATGATGCCGATGGGCACGCCGGTTTTCTGGAGGATGTCGCGGGCGAAATAAAACCCGACGGCGGTGAAGCCAGGCGCGGTTTGCGGAGTACACACTTGCCACGTGCCGACGGAGGCATCCAAGGCTGGCACGCCCGCCTGCTCATGATTGAACTTGATGCGGCGGATCTTGGGCAGGTCGGCGGTCTTGATATCGGCCTCGGCACCGAGGCAACCGCCCAGACCCATCTCCATGTTGGATTGGCCGGAGCAAACCCAGAGGTCGCCCATGATCACATTTTTGAGGGTCAAAATATCGTTGCCTTGAATGGTTAGTTCAAGGTTTTCGCCGGTCTTGACGGCCGGCAGTTCCAGCGACCAGGTGCCGCCGGCGGAGGTCTTGGTCTTGGCAGATTTGCCTGCCAGCGTCACACTCACCGCCTCGCCGGGGTCGGCCCAACCCCATACATGCACCGGCATGTCGCGTTGCAACATCATGTCGTCGGTGAAAATTTTTGGCAGGCGCACGTTGGCGGTGGCTGGCAGAGCGGTGAGGGCGGCGGAGGCGCACAGGAGTGCGCGGAGGCCGTGGCGGGTAGCGGTGTTTGGTTTCATGTTAGTTTGGATAGAATCAGAGTTTGTAGAATTGTTCCCACTGTTTGCGTGGTGGCGGGCCGAGCAACAGGGCGTTGGCGACGGGATGATTGGTAATTTGTTTGGTGCTGCGATCGAACTTGAGCTGGGCATTGACGTGTTGGGCGATCACGCCTAACACCATGACCTGGCTGAGGGGGCCGGCGACGGCGAAGGACGAGCGGCAGGTTTCCTCACCCTTGCAGGCGAGGAGGAAGTTTTTGAAATGATTGGAGGGGCTTTTGGACACGGCGGGCAGCTTGGAAGCCATGTCCTTGGCCTTGGCCTCGGGGATGATTTCGAGAGTGGCGCCGTGGGTGCCACCCTTGAAAGTGAGGTCCTCGCCGTAAATCACCTTGCCCGGCGCGCTCGCCTTGGTGTCGATTTTACCGGCGGTGGGCGGTGGGATATTGCCATCCACCACCGCCTGGCCGAATTCATCGGGCAGCGGCGGTAGGTTTTTCACTCCGTCGTACCAAGTGAGGTCCAGAGCGGGCATGTGCTCGCGTTTGGGAAATTTGAAGCACAGGGTGGATGCTTGGGGGAAGAGGAAATCGCTTGGGCCGTCGGCCTTGAGCGAGTTAATTTCCTCGGGCAAGCCGAGGTGGAGAAACTCGTGGGCGGTATCGAAGATATGGGCACCCCAGTCGCCGAGCGCGCCGTTGCCAAAATCAAACCACGAGCGCCAGTCGCCGTTGATGTAGCCTTTGTTGTAGGCGTGGGATTGGGCAGTGCCCAGCCAGGTATCCCAATCGAGCGAGGCGGGGACCGGCTGTGCGGGCAGATAGCCGGCCACTTGCATGCCGTGCCAGCGGCGGCCGTTGTTCATGAAGGCGGTGATTTTGGTGACATTTTTGATGATGCCCGCCTCGGTCCACGCCTTGAACTGGAAATAATTGGCCTCTGAGTGGCCTTGATTGCCCATTTGCGCGGCCACCTTGTACTTTTTCTCCGCCTGCATCATCAGCTCCACCTCTTGGAACGTGTGGGCCATCGGCTTTTCCACGTACACGTGCTTGCCCATCGACATCGCCAGCATCGCGATGGGGAAGTGCGCAAAGTCGGGCACCCCGATGCTCACCGCGTCGATGTCCTTGCCCATGGTTTCGAGCATCTTGCGGAAATCCTGGAACCGCGGCACATCGGGAAATTTCTTGAGGATTTCCAGGGTGTGCTCGGCTCCCATGTCCACGTCGCACAGCGCGACGATGGTGCACAGGCCGGTGGCATGCAGGGCATTGACATCGTCCTTGCCGCGGTTGCCGATGCCGCAACAGGCCAGGCGCACCTTGTCACCAGTAGGCGCTTTGGCACTGATCTTTTGCGATTGCGCAAACAGCGGCGTGGCCGCGACGAGGGAGCCGGCACCCGCACCAAGCATGCCTTTGAGAAAGCCACGGCGCTGGAACAGGGAGCACAACGGTGACTGGTTTGGATTTGACTGCATGATTTTTTACGGAGGGATCTTCGCCACTTGGCAGATATTGTTCCTGACCTCGTGCCTATGCGCAGATACGCGCAACGGCGCTGCGCACTATCATAAATTTCAGCTCCCGCTCAAATAACGCCAGAACTCAGCGGGCCAAGCGACTGACCCGCAGCCTCTCGGCGGTTAGAAGCGCCTTGAAGCGGGCGTAATCCTCCTCGTGGGTGGCTGACAGCAACCGATAGGTGTAACTCGGCCAATGGCGCATTTCCTCGATCGCGTTGGTCATGCGCAAGGCAATGGTGGCCGCGCTGTCGGTGCCGCGCCCGGTCAGGCGGGCCAGCAGTTCGTCGTCACTTGGCGGCATCACAAATAAATCGACTAGAGCCTGTTGGATCGCCGGATCAGCGCAGGCACGCACTTGCGCCGCGCCTTGCACGTCGATGTCCATCACCACATCGCTGCCAGCATCCAGGAAGCCGAGCACTTCTGAGCGCAGCGTGCCGTAGTGGTTGCCGTGCACCAGCGCGTATTCCAAAAAGTCGCCGGCGGCAACCCGGGCGGCAAACAACTCGCCCGATAAAAAATGATAATCCAGGTCGGCGATCTCGCCGGGTCGAGGCTGCCGGGTGGTGCACGAAATCGAATAATGCGCCGCCTTATCCGCTGCCAGGCGGCGGCACAGCGTGGTCTTGCCCGACCCCGAGGGGCCGGATACTACCAAAAGAATCCCGGTACGCTCATGCATGCACTGAGTGTGACGAAGCAAACGCCACGCGGGAAAGCTTTTTTCCGGATTTTCTACCGGCGGGAGCAATGGCAACTGCGCAGCCCAGCGTGCAAACCCGTGCTGGAGTTCGCCAAGGGGGAAAGCGTCGAGTGGTTCTGCCTCACGGGGCAAGCCGGGCCTACCGAGTGAGTGTCAGAATGCCGCCGCACAGTCCGCGAGTGAACGGAACACCCGTTCAGCCGCCTGGAAATCCAACCCCTCAGTCACCCGGTTCGGCACCACCCAAGCCCGCATCCCCGCCGCTTGGGCCGCCACCAGGCCGTTGAGCGAATCCTCAATCACCAGACAAGCGGCCGCCGGGACCCCAAGCCGCATGGCTGCTTCCAGGAATAAATCGGGTGCCGGCTTGATTCTTGGCGCATCGCCCCGGCACACCACGGTTTGAAAATACCCGGCAAGGCCGAGTTTCGCCAGCCACCCGTCCACCCAGCCATGCGACGAACTCGAAACCACTGCGCAGGGCAGCGCCTCTGCCTTCACCTTTTCCAGCAACACCACCACGCCCTGCATCGGCTGCTCGCCACTTAGATCATCGAGGATTTCCTGCTGGCGGCGGGCGTCCAGATCATGCCAGTCGAAATCCAGCCCCGTGAGTTCCTCCAAGTGGGTCTTGGCCGACCAGGTTGCAAAATCCGAGCCAATGCAGCGCGTGTAGATGTCAAGAGGCAGCGGGTGGCCATGGGCCTCGAAGACGCGCCGCCACGACTGGTAGATCGCCCACTCGGTGTCCACCAGCACGCCGTCGAAATCAAATAGAATCGCAGAAAACGCCATGCGCATGCAATGCCCTGTGCGCTGCGGCAGAGCAAGCCCGATTTATTGGTACATGGTGACAGACAAAAAGTAGTGAAAAACCTAATGACATCGTCCAGTGGCGTTGGACCAAGGGCGATAGACGTCACTCACAAGCGTGCGATGACTTCCTCGAGGCGTTTTTCGGACACCTTGCCGGCGCAGCGCACATCGGGTGCGAAGAGCGAGATGCGGTATTCTTCCAACATCCAGCCCGCTTCCCATAGCCGCACATCATCGGGGGTCTCGGTCCAGCGCCTGAACCACGGCAACCACAGCCGCCGCAGCCGCTGCATTTTTTCCAAATCCTTGATCAGGGGCAACGAGGCGAGCCGGCCCAGCCGCGAGCGGATCGCCTGCAAGCGCCGCGGATAATCGCGGAGTCGCTCAAACCCGGCGCGCCACGCGAAATGCCCGCGCAACAACCAGGCCAATTGCTCTTCGAGATCTTCCGCCACCGGCCCGAGGTTGCGGTCCTTGCGCTGCGCGAGGATCCACGCCCGCAGCTCCGGCAAAATCTCCACCGCTCCATCCAAACTCTTGCCGACCACCGCGGCGGCTTCGTGCCAACGGCCCCGCGCCCGCTCGGTGAGCTCGCGAAAGGCATCGGGCGAACGCGGAAAAACCTGACCTGCCGCCCCTTCCGCGGCTAGCAATATCAACTCGTCCAGCGCCGTGCCACTCGGCCCGAGCCGCGGCAGCTCGATTTTTGCCATGATACCTAACGGAAACTTTTTACGCAGATAGGCGACCTGATCCGGGTGCGCCAGCCACAGCAGCCGGGCGCCACCGCCGCGGTGGCTTTCGGCTGCGGCCTCGGCGCAGGTGAAGGCACGCACGCCGACGGTTTTGCCGTCGTCCACCAATGCTGGATAAGCTGGGCCGCCGGGTGTTTCGACCCGCTCCGGCAGAATTTCGCCATCCCAGGTGCTCATGCCACGGCGTGCCACATCGGCGTTGGCCACCGCCTCGAAGCGCACGCGCATCCGATCGGAGAGTTGTAATTTGAGCTGAGCCACATCCTCGCCCATGGCCAGTTCCTCGCCATCGTCGTCGCAAACCCACACCTTGGTCACGAGTTCCGGCGGCAGTTTGCTAGAGTCGAACTCGCCGGGTTGCACCCGCGCTCCAGTGCGTTCGCGGGCATAATCGCAGAGGGCCTGAGTGATCGGCACATCTTTGGGCGCATCACTCCACAACTCTGCAAAGCCGTCGGCTATGGCTGAGATGGGCTGGCAGATGCGCCGCAAATCCTTTGGCAGCGAACGCAGCAAAATCTCCGCCCGCTCCCGCAACGATCCATCCACTCCCCAACCCGGCAACCAGTTCGGCAGCTTCGGCAATTGGTCCACATGCACGCCCAGCGACACCCCGTCGTCGCGTTCGCCAGCCGCCGCATGATAATACAGTGCATATTCCTCGGCCTCGTGGCTCAACACGTCCGGGAACCTATCCAAGCCAAGATCCGTTAGATCCTCATCCATCACATCCGCCACATTCAACATGATGACTTCCTCATGTTTTTCCAGCCACTGGTGAAAGGCCGCTGCGGTGTTGATGTCCGCCGGCACCCGCTCTTCGAAAAACCGCAGCACCGCCTCATCACTCCACAAGCCGCCCGGCCGCCGCAGTTTTTGTTCGATGAGTACCAAGTCCTCCTTCATCTCCTGCATCCGCTCCAAGAACTGGCACTGCCGCCGCAAGCCCCCACCCATCACTCCTTCGCGCAAAAAGATGGCGTGGGCCGCCTTGGGATCCACCCGCCCGTAGTGCACGCGCCGACCCGTCACCACCGGCAAGCCGCCGCACAGCACCGTCTGTTTCCCATACACCGCGCCTTGCACCTCATCCCAGTGGGCCTCACCAAATTTGCTAGTACATAAGTGCGGGGCCACCTGCTCGACCCATTCCGGTTCGATGCGAGCGACCCGCCGGGCCCACAAGCGCGAGGTTTCCACCAGTTCCATCCCTAACACCCACTCCCAGCGCTTGCCCGCACCGAATAAGCCCGACCCCGGAAAAATGGCGAAAACTCCCCCTGCCCCGCTGCGGTACGTCTTGTTCTCCCGGTCCCACAGCGCGAACTGCCGCGGCACCCCGGCGAGCAACGCGCGGTGAATATTAGCGTACGGCGCCCACGAGCCCGTCTCCTTGGCCAGCTTGCTGATCTTGATCCGCCACTCGCTTTCCAACAAATCAGCGAGTTCGTCATGGACGTTCGCCCATTCCATAACCCGCCGCGCGTTGAGAAATGCCGGCCCGGAAAACTTGCGCAAGGCGTTGCGCTGCCAGCCGCCGCGGTTGTCGCGGAATATTGACACATCCTTCCACAAGCGCAAAATACTCATGAAATCGCTATCGATATCTTTCCAGCGCTCGTGCGCCGTATCCGCCTCCTTCTGCTTCTCCGCCGGGCGTTCCTTCGGGTCGTTAGACTCCAGAATCGCCACGATCGGCAGCACCTCCGCCAGACAGTTTTCCTTGCGCGCCTCCAACAACATCCGCCCGAACCGCGGGTCCACCGGCAAGCGAGCCATCTGCCGCCCGTAATCGGTTAGGCCGCGCGCCTTGTCCAGCGCCCCCACCTCGCGCAGCGTCCGGTAGCCCTCCGCCACCGCCTTCGGATTGGGTGGATCAAGAAACGGAAAGTCCTCGATGTCGGGCAAATTCAGCGATTTCATCCGCAAAATCACCCCCGCCAGCGAGCTGCGCCGAATCTCCGGATCCGTGAACTCCGCTCGCTCCAGCATCTCGCTCTCCTCGCACAACCGCACACATACGCCGTCGCGCACCCGCCCGCAGCGGCCTTTGCGTTGGCGGGCGCTCGCCTGGCTCACCGGCTCAACCTGCAAGCGCTGCACGCCACGGCCCGGACTCCAGCGGCTCACCCGCGCTAGCCCCGAATCCACCACGCAGGCGATCCGCGGGATGGTCAGCGAAGTCTCCGCCACATTGGTCGCCAGAATCAGCCGGCGTTTGTGGCCTGGTTGAAACACCCGCTGTTGGTCGCCGAGTCCCAAGCGCGCAAATAACGACAGCACCTCGGTCCCCCGATAGCGCCGGCCTTCTAAAACCTCGGCGCACTCGCGGATTTCCCGTTCGCCAGGCAAAAATACCAGCACATCGCCATTGGGTTCCAGATCGCCCAGCCAGTCCACCGCCCGCACCACCTGCTGCGACAGGTCCTCATCCTCCATCGGGGGTAGAAAAAATTCCGCCACCGGAAACAGTCGCCCCGGTGCCTCAATCACCGGCGCTGGCACCCCGTCCACACTGAAAAATTGCGCGAATGCACCCGCATCCATCGTCGCCGATGAAATCACCAGTTTCAGGTCCTTGCGGGCAACCAACAGGCGCTTCAAATAACCGATTAAAAAGTCTATGTTAAGCGATCGCTCGTGCGCTTCATCGAGGATCAAAGCGCCGTACTGCTTGAGATTGCGGTCACCCTGGGTTTCCGCCAGCAGGATGCCGTCGGTCATGAACTTGATGCGCGTGTCGCGGCACAGGCGCTCCTCAAAGCGTACTTGGTAGCCGACGAAACTGCCAAGCGGCACCACCAATTCCTCCGCCACCCGCCGCGCCACGCTGGCAGCGGCAATTCGCCGTGGCTGGGTGCAGCCGACGCGCCCGCCGAGTTCGCCGAGCACTTCGGCGACCATTTTTGGCAGTTGGGTGGTTTTGCCCGAGCCGGTCTCGCTGACGACCACGACTACCTGATGCGCAGCGACGGCGGCAAGAATCTCCTGCCGGTGTTCGACTACCGGCAGGTCTTTGGGGTAATTCCAGCGCATCCATTCTTCCGCCATCGCACCCCGCAAGTAACCCGCATCTGCCATTCCCACAAGCCCGGATCACCGCCGTCTTCGCGAAACGCCCGCGTCTTTGGGGAGCGCCGGCGTCCCGCCGGCTGTGTTCGGCATCCTGCCGAATACGCTTTCGATAATGAAACGCGTCTGGACAATAGCCCCCCCAGACACCGTCAGCCAAAACATGGATCCGGAGACAACTCACACACGGGCGCTGCGGCGACCCACCGGCAGCAGGCGACTCTTGTCGCTCTTGCTGTGGCGAATGAAGAGCGTGCGGGCGGAATTGTTCACATTTTATCTGTCACCTAGCAGTGAGCCTCAGCGCAGCCAAGCGGCGGCGTGCTTGGCGAAATAGGTGAGGATCATATCGGCCCCGGCGCGTTTGATACCGATGAGGCTTTCGAGGACGATGGCACGCTCGTCGAGCCAGCCGGCGGCGGCGGCGCTTTTGAGCATGAGATACTCGCCACTCACCTGATAAGCGGCGACCGGCAGGGTGGATGCGTCGCGGACCTTGGCGATGATATCGAGATAGGGGCCGGCGGGTTTGACCATGAGGATATCAGCGCCCTCGGCTTCATCCAGCAGCGTTTCGCGGATGGCCTCGCGGGAGTTGCCAGGATCCATCTGATAAGTTTTTTTATCGCCGTCCTTGGGGGCGGAATCCAGTGCGCCACGAAACGGCCCGTAGAAGGCGGAGGCGTACTTGGCGGTGTAGCTCATGATTGAGACGTCTTGGAAATCTTCCGCATCGAGGGCCTCGCGGATAGCCGCGACGCGGCCGTCCATCATATCGGATGGGGCGAGGATATCGGCGCCGGCGCGGGCGTGGCAGAGTGCCTGCTCGCACAGGATGGCCACGGTCTCGTCATTGAGGATGGTGAGTTCGCCACGCTCGTTGCGCCGCACCACGCCGTCGTGGCCATCGGAGTTATAGGGATCGAGGGCGACGTCGGTGATGACGCACAGCGACGGGTAGGCAGCCTTGAGCGCGCGGATGGCGCGGGGCACTAGGCCGGCATCGTTGTGACATTCTTCGGCGAGAGGCGACTTGAGGGGTTCTTCGATTTTAGGAAACAGAACGATGGCTGGCACGCCGAGGGAATGAGCCTCGCCGGCTTCGCGCAGCAATCCGTCCAACGACCAGCGGGTGACTCCGGGCATCGAGGCAATGGGGGTATCGCAGGCGTCTTCATGCAAAAACAAGGGCAGGATGAAATCCGCGGGCGAGAGGGAGGTTTCGCGCAGCATCGCGCGGATGGCGGGAGTGCGGCGGTTGCGGCGGGGGCGGATCATGACGGGGAGATTAAAGACTTCAAGACGCAAGACGCAACCAGATAAAGGGACAGACAAATAGTCGAGCCTTGATTGGGAAAGAGACGCAAGATCGCTTCGCTCCGAGACAGGAGCAGATTTGTTGGGCTGAGCATGGCGCTTCTTGCTCTGGTCTTCTGTCTTCTGTCTTCTAGTCTTGTGTCTTCTTGAGCGCGATGGCGTTGGCGGCGGCGTGAGCGTGAGTGTGGGTGAGGCTGATTTGGATGTCGGTGATGCCATGGGCGCTGGCATAGGCAGCGGCCGCGCTGTGGAGTTTGAGTGCGGGTGCGCCGCCGGGAGCATGGCAGACTTCCAAATCGAGCCAGCTGGCATGGGTGCCGATGCCGGTGCCGAGGGCTTTAGCCACCGCCTCTTTGGCGGCGAAGCGTGCGGCATAGTGGATCGCGGGGGATTTTTTGGCGTCGCAGTAGGCGCGCTCGGTGGGAGTGAAGAGGCGGGCGAGGAAGCTCTCGCCATGGCGCGCGATGGCTGCGGCGATGCGTGCCACTTCCACCACGTCGATGCCAATACCGTGCACTGTCACGACGCGGCAAGAGGGTAAGTGGCCATGAGTTGGCGCATGTCGCGCACGGCTTGGGTGAGACCGCAGCGCAGGGCGCGTGCGACGATGCTATGGCCGATGTTTAGCTCCGTCAGATAGGGGACGGCCCACAGCTGGGTGATGTTGGAGTAATTGATGCCATGGCCGGCATTGACTTGGAGGCCGGCGGCGTGGGCGGCGTGGGCGGCGTGGGCGAGGCGGGCGATTTCGCGTTCCCGAAGATCGTCGGCAGCATTGGCGAAAGCGCCTGTATGGAGTTCTATCATGCGGGCACCGCAGCGGGCGGCAGCCTCAACTTGCGGCAGGTCCGGATCAATGAACAGGCTCACCCGGATGCCGGCGTCCTGCAACCGGCTCACTGCGTCGTGGGTCAACGCAAAATTTTCTACCACGTCTAGGCCGCCCTCGGTGGTGATTTCCGCGCGGGTTTCTGGCACCAGGCAGGCAAAATCTGGCTGCAAGAGCAGGGCGAAGGCGAGCATTTCTGCGGTGACGCCCATTTCGAAATTCAGTGGCAATGGCACCTCGGCGCGGATCCGCAGCGCGTCGGCGTCCTGCATGTGCCGGCGGTCGCCGCGGACATGGACGGTCAGCGAGTCGGCCCCGCCTGCCAGGGCATCGAAGGCGGCCACCAGTGGCGAGGGTTCGGCATTAGCAGCCTCCGGGCTGCGGGCGTAGCGCGCCTGCCGCAGGGTGGCGATGTGGTCGATATTGACGCCGAGAAGCAATGGCATGTGGCCGGAATAGCGAGTGGCTCAATAGTTGCTGCGGTAGCGCAGGATGCCCTCGGCGATGCCGCGGGCGAGGGCTTCACGGAACCAAGCTGATTTCATGTGGTCACATTCGGTGGCATTGCTGACAAAGCCGCACTCGACCAAGATGGCTGGAATGGTGGTGTTTCGAATAACAAAGTAGCGGGCAGTTTTCACGCCGCGACTCGGACTGGGGACGCGTGCCATCATTGAGGTGTGGACACACTGGGCGAGTTGTTGGCTTTGCGGCGTGCAATAGTAGGTTTCCAGGCCGCTGACGTCGCTTTTCCAAGTGTGATTGTAGTGCACTGCGACGAAAATCGCGTCGCGGTAGCCGTTGGCGAGGTTGACGCGTTCGGGCAGGGACACGAAGTAGTCGCTGCGGCGGGTCATGACGGTGTTGAGGCCATGTTCGCGCAGCTGGTTTTCCAAGCGGATAGCGGTATCCAAAGCCAGGTGTTTTTCATACACTTGCCCAGATTGGCCGCCCCTGTCATGGCCGCCATGGCCGGGGTCGATAACCACCGTGCGAAAGCCCGCCGCTTGCACGAGTGTCCCCATGGCGAGGAGTGCCATGGCCGTCACAAATGGAAAAAATGTTTTCATGGGTTGGGAGGCGTTGCAGATAGTTTGCAAATATTGATATTTTGCAAAACTTGTAAAGCTTATTTTTTGAAAAAGCGGCTGTGTAAGGGGTGCTAGAAAGTGATGGATGGTCGTTCGGAGAGTTTGCGGAATTTGGCGCGAGCGGCAGCGGCAGCTTTGGGGTCGTAGAGGATGGAATTGGCGACGCTGACGGAGCCGTCTGGGGCGGTCATGAGGAGAGGATCGCCTTGGGGGCCGCACTTGTGAATGGCGCGGTTGGCGAGTTGGCCATCGGTATCGATCTGGCAATGGACCCAGGAGTCGGGACTGGCGAGGAAGAGCACGTGCATGCGCTGGTTTTTGTCAATGGTGACGCTGGGCTTGCGCAGGAGGAGGGCCTCGCCAAGGGAAAAGGTGCGGATGGGCAGGCCGCTGCGACCATCCAAGACCTGTGCATAGAGCTGGGTTTTTTGATCGCCGCTGAAGTTGAGGATGCGGAATTCGCGGGTTTTTCCGGAACGATCGCCGACGCCGACTTTCTGAGTCCAATACGGGCGGCCAGGGCTGACGGTGAGCAGCACGCGATTGGTGGTGGTGGTTTCGCCATCGCGGCCGGGCATCCGGACGGTGGCGGAGGTGGAGTAGGTGCCGGAATCGGCGAGTTGAAAGAGGGTGGAGAGATCCACTTTGTGGGACAATGTCTGGCCGGCAGAAATTTTCATCGTCCCGAAGGAGCTGCGGCCGGTGGGAGTGGCCGAATCGCCGCGGGCGTTGGTGATGACGAAGTCGAGCCACGGCCGTTGCGCCTCCCCTTGGAAAATGATGTCTCGCCCGGCGTGATTGGTGATCGAGACGGTGGCGACGATGGGCTCGCCGGAGAGGTACTGGAGTTTAGAAAGCTGCAGGGATGTGGCGAGCTGCGCCTGAACCAGGCCAGACATGACGAACAAAGCGGCAACCAGTCGGAAAATGGGCAGATTCATTAACGCGCGCAACTTAGAGGGGCTGAGCTGGGGCGTCAATCTAATAAGCCGCTAATACGCCGCCAAGGCGGTCGCTGATGCCCGTGAGGAACACCAGCAACGGCCCGAAGCGCGATTTGACAAATGACTATCGCAATTGACACCTCGGTGCTGGTCGCGGCGATTGTGTCCTCGGAGGCGCATCATCAAGCGTGTGCGCGTCTGATGGATCGCGGCCGGGTTGGATTGTAGGCTCACGGCCTGTCAGAAGCCTTCCGCACGCTAACCGGCGGACGGGTGATGTTCCGCATGCAGGCCAATGAGTTTGTGGAACTCATCGAGGAGGATTATGTGCCTGCCCTCCTGGGTTGCACCGGGGATGAGAACTCAGAAGTCCGAGTCGGGGTACAGCTGGTGAAATTTGATAGCTTCGACGGCGACTGCGGCGGTGGTTCCGAAAATGGTTTCGACGGAGGCGGTGCGGGGTATTTGAGCCGCGGGCCGCGACAGGCCAAGGATGATCTGGCCATAGACTTGAGCCCCGGCGAGATGCTGGAGCAGCTTGAGCGAGATATGGGCAGCATCCAGGTTGGGAAATACCAGCACATCGGCGACCGGGCGTGATTCGGCACCGGGGAGCTTAATTTCGGCGGCGGCCGGATCGACTGCCACATCCGCTTGTAGTTCGCCTTCAATGTCGATTTCAAGAAACCCAGCACCGGCGCGTTCACGGGCAAGCGCGGCGGCGGCGGCCATGCGCTTGGCGTCTGGGGTGCCGGCCGAGCCTTTGGTGGAGTGACTGAGCATGGCGACCCGCGGGGTGCGGCCGAGGAAGTGGCGGGCGAGTGTACCGGTTTCTAGAGCGATGGCGGCTAGATCCTCCACGGTGGGATTGGGGATGAGCCCGCAATCGGCCAGAAATAACATACCGTCGTTGCCCAGATGCTTGAGATGAGTGCCGAAGATCAGGCTGGTAGCAAAGATTTTAGCGACGTGCGGGAGGGGTTTGATAGTCTGAATCAGGGCCCGGAAAAATGCGGCAGGCAATGCTTGATTGCCGCCGACAATAGCGTCGGCCTGCCCGTATTGGACCATCAGCGCGCCGAAATAATGCGGGCGGGCGACGATTTCCGCCGGATTGGCGGCTTGCAGCGTGCGGTAACGGGCCATGTTTTCCATGCGCCGGCAGAACAGCCCGAAATCGGTGGCGTGGGGCGGATCGACGATGGGAATGAAGGTAAGCGGCACGCCATTGGCAGCGGCCAATGCACGGATGCGCTCGCGGTTGCCGAGCAGAATGGGGGCCACCGCTTCCAGTTTGACGAGTTGGGCGGCGACTTGGAGGATGCGCAGGTCCTCGCCTTCGGTGAAGACGACGCGTTTTGGATGCCGGCGCAGTTGGTCGAGAAGGTGGGTGGTGAGCGCGTTCACAGCTGGGAATTCTTGGGGGAAATCAGACATTGGAGATGCTGGCGCTTGCGCCGTAGCGCAGTGTAGTATGCAATGCGCCTTTCGTTCAACTCCGATTCCCAGCGAAAACACCTACCCCCCGTGCCAGCCGATTATCACAGCCATACCCCACTGTGCCGCCATGCCGAGGGCACAGCCCAGGCCTATGTGGATGCCGCCCTGCGCGCTGGCGTCAGCGAGTTCGGAATTTCCGACCATGCGCCGCAGATCCCGGAGCCCTTTGACGATTGGCGGATGCTGGAGCGGGAATTGCCGGAGTATTTCGCCTGGATTGAGCGGGCTCGCGCCCATGCCGATGGACGCCTGGCGATTCGCGCCGGGCTGGAATGCGACTGGCTGCCGGGCTGCGAGCCATGGATCAACCAACTCAGTGCCCGCCACGAGTGGGACTATTTGATCGGCTCGATCCACTACTTGCCCGACGAGGTGCTGGGCATCTGGGATTTTGACAACCCCAAATGGCTGGGCCGCTGGGCTGCTCAGGATGTGGAACGACTGTGGACGAATTATTGGAACGCCTATGCCGCCATGGCCACCAGCGGCTTATTCGACATATTGGGCCACCCCGATCTGGTGAAAAAATTCGGGTTTTTTCCGACGGGTGATTTGGAGCGATTTTACGAACCGGTCATCGATGCGGTGGCGGCCTCCGGCTGTGTCATCGAGTTGAACACGGCCGGTTGGCACAAACCCTGCGCCCAATGCTACCCGGCTCCGCGGTTTTTACAATTGGCCTGCTCGGCTGGCATCCCGCTGGTGCTTTCATCCGACGCCCATGCGCCGGACCAGGTCGGCCGCGATTTCGCGCAAGCCATCAGCGTCGCCCGGGCGGCCGGCTACCGGGAAACGGTGCTCTTCGACAAGCACCAGCGCCGAGCGGAAAAATTGCCGGAAAATTAACCGCTGGGAATTTCCCCCGCAGGCTCAGAACACCCGACCTCGAACTCGTTGCACCAAGGCGGGAGATGAACTCACGCTTGCAGTCACTTTGCATGGGCGCTGCGGCCAGAGGCACGCAGCCACGGCCTGCCACGAGACGCGGCAGCCACGCCGCAAGACGCGGCGCGTGACTGTGGCTGGCCAACGCCGGGAGATGACATGGTTACTTTTTCTTGCCCTTTTCGAGGGCTTGGGAAAACCAGTCATTGGTGGGCGGCGCGGCTCCGCGGACATCGCGCGACGGCGGCCGGGTGGCTTGCGGCGAGCGCTCGCCGGGGGCTGAGCGGCGATTTTCCAGATCGGGCTTGGCTTTCATCGACAGCGCGATGCGGTTGCGCTTGATGTCCACTTCGACGACGGTGACGTGGACTTTTTGGCCGACTTTGACCACCTCGGATGCGTCGCGGATGAAGTGGTCGGCGAGTTGGCTGACGTGGACGAGGCCGTCCTGATGGACGCCGACGTCAACGAAGGCTCCAAAGGCGGTGACGTTGGTGACGATGCCGGGGAGTTTCATGCCCACTAGCAGGTCGCTGGTTTTATCGATGCCGTCCTGGAATGAGAACAGCTCAAATTGCTTGCGCGGGTCGCGGCCGGGCTTGGCCAGTTCCGCCACAATGTCCTTGAGCGTTGGCAGGCCGACTTCGACAGACACATATTTTGTCAGATCGAGCTGCTTGCGCAGGTCCTCCTTTCCTAGCAAGTCCGGCACGCTGCATCCCAGGTCGGCGCTCATTTGTTCCACCAGCGAGTAACGCTCGGGATGGACGGCTGATGCGTCGAGCGGATAGCCTGCGCCGCGGATGCGCAGAAAGCCGGCGGCCTGCTCGAAGGCCTTGTCGCCGAGGCGCGGGACTTGTTTGAGCTGGGCGCGGGAGCTGAAGGCACCGTGCTCGTTGCGCCAGGCGACGATGTTTTCGGCGAGGCTGGCATTGAGCCCGGAGACATAGGAGAGGAGTTGTTTGGAGGCGGTGTTGACCTCCACGCCGACCGCGTTGACGCAGGATTCCACGGTGTCGTCGAGCGAGGTTTTGAGCGCGCGCTGATCGACGTCGTGCTGGTATTGGCCGACGCCAATGACCTTGGGGTCGAGCTTGACGAGTTCGGCGAGCGGGTCCATCAGGCGGCGGCCGATGCTCACCGCGCCGCGGACGGTGACGTCTTCGTTAGGAAATTCCTCGCGGGCGACGTCGGAGGCTGAATAAATGGAAGCACCGCTTTCATTGACCATTACCAGCGGAATGGTTGAGGGCAGTTGGAGTTTTTTGATGAACGCTTCCGTTTCCCGCGAGCCGGTGCCGTTGCCGATGGCTATCGCCTCAATCTGGAATTTTTTAACCAGGGTGGTGACCTCGACGGCGGCCTCGTAGAGTTGATTGTTAGATCCAGCGGTGGCGTAGAGGACGGTGTGGTGGAGCAGTTTGCCGGAGCGGTCGAGCACGACGGTTTTGCAGCCGGTGCGGAAGCCGGGGTCGATGGCGAGCAGGCGTTTTTCGCCGAGCGGAGAGGCTAGCAGCAATTCGCGCAAGTTGTCGGTGAAGACACTGATGGCGGTGACGTCGGCGCGTTTCTTGGCGAGCAGACGCGCCTCGGTTTCCATCGAGGGCATCAGCAGGCGCTTACAGCCGTCTTCCACGGCTTGGGCGACGTGCTGGCTGGCGGGGCCGGAGCCCGTGACCCAATCGGGGAGTGCTTGCGGGGTGAGTCGGTCTAACGGCACCTCGACACGCATGAGCAAGAAGCCCTCTTTTTCACCGCGGCGGATGGCGAGCATGCGGTGGGACGGGATGGACTTGAACGGCTCAGACCACTCGAAGTAGTCGCGGAATTTCTGAGCGTCAGTTTCCTCCTCCTTGCCGTACATGATTTTGGACGAGACGGTAGCCTCCTCCTCATAGATTTTGCGGACGCTGCCACGCAGCGTGGCATCGTCGGCGACGCGCTCGGCGAGGATGTCGCGAGCCCCGGCCAGGGCGTCTGCCGCGCTGGCCACTTCCTGTTCCGGATCGATGAACTTGGCGGCCTCCTCGGCGGGATCAGCAGCCTGATTTTCCAACAACCAGTCGGCGAGCGGCGTGAGGCCGCGTTCGATCGCCTTGGTGGCGCGGGTCTGGCGTTTGGGGCGGAATGGCGCGAAGATGTCCTCCAGCACGGTCAGGGTGGTGGCGGCTGCGAGTTTTTTTGTCAGCTCCGGGGTGAGCAGCGAGCGTTCCTCGAGGGATTTAAGGATGGCGGAGCGCCGGGTGTCGAGTTCCGCGAGTTGGAGCATGCGGTCGCGGATGGTAGCGATTTGCACTTCGTCGAGCGAACCGGTCTGTTCCTTGCGGTAGCGCGAAAGGAACGGCACGGTGCCCCCTTCGGCCAACAGCTTGGCGGTGGTGGTGACGGAGGACAAGGCGATGCCGGTTTCGCGGGCAATGGTTTCAAGGTGGTGGGTCATAGGGGAAAATGGGAAAGCTGAAAGGCCGAGGGAAAGGATGGGCGCAGAGCAGTGGAATGGCGTGGGGGTGAATACGCCGTGCGCTGAGGAGACTCAAGACGGCAAGACCCAAGACGCAAGCGAAGAGCAGATGTAGAAGCGCTGCGCTCTCTTATCTTATCTTGGGTCTTGGGTCTTGCGTCTTGCAGTCTTGCGTCTTCTGCTCTCACCCAATCCACTTCGCGCCCCTTGGCGGCCTTTGCGACTCTGCGGTAAATCTTCAAGTTAGTCACAAGTTTAACCGTCGGCGTGACTCAGGATGCGAGCTTGCTCAAAGTCGTAGGGTGTGAGCTCCATCACCACGCGCTGGCCCGGCTCAAATACCGCGCCTGCATCAGCTAGGTGCTTCGAGAGATGCGCTAGAATACGCTTGCCGTTGGGCAACTCGGCTCGATAAAGCACGGCACTCAGGTGTTCAAGAATCGCTCCGGCGGTGTGAATGGTCGCGTCTGGCATGTTCGGTGCGCGGAGGGTAGCAGAGGACGGCTGCGCCGGCAACCTCTTCGCCGCTACCGCCAAGGGTGAAAGGTTGAGGGGGCAATGTGGGATTGCAAGGTGACAGATAAATAGAAATACCCTTCGCTGCGCTCGGTTGTGGTGTCTACTCTCCGTTCTAGGCTCAGCGCCACAGCAGGCGCAGGCTGTTGAGCACGACGATGACGGTGGAGCCCTCGTGGCCGAGCACGCCGAGGGGCAGCGGAATCCATGCGCCCAACGCGGAGATAGCTAACAAAACCACCACGCCCAGGGAGATGGCGACGTTCTGGCGGATGATGGCGCGGCAGCGCCGCGAGAGGATGAGCGCCTCGAGTACGCGTTCGAGTTTATCCTGGGTGAGGATCACGTCGGCTTGTTCGAGCACCGCATCCGAGCCG
>WBXD01000036.1 GCA_008932935.1 Verrucomicrobiota bacterium | reverse complement strand
CAACCGCGGCGTGGACTATTTCGACCGCCTCACCCATGCCACCGAAACCAGCGTGGTGTCCTCCACCACCTGGAACAATTATTCCGTCGGCGCGCTCCAATGCGCCATGCGCTTGGACGTGACCCAG
This sequence comes from Verrucomicrobiota bacterium, assembly GCA_008932935.1. Classification (GTDB taxonomy): domain Bacteria; phylum Verrucomicrobiota; class Verrucomicrobiia; order Verrucomicrobiales; family Akkermansiaceae; genus Luteolibacter. Next base: position 19,233 of record WBXD01000036.1, on the reverse strand, counting down.
CCGGTCAGCGCCTCCAACAAAACCCCCGCGGTCCTGCGCTTCTCCTATCTCAAGTCCGGCGTGCGCAACGACCTGACCGTGCCGCTGACCACCGGCGTGGCCGGCGGCTCGCCGATTGGCTACCTCTACGCCTGCGACGAGAACCAAACCTATAACTTCGGCAGCACCGTGGTCGATCTGGCCTATGGCAAAAATGGCACTTATGCCTACCAGACGGGGATGAGCGGCTTGATCACCTTCAACAACGCCCGCTTCGGCGACCCGCTGGTGGGTACCTTCAAGTCCGGCTATTTCCGCCCGAGCTACCCGTTTGAACTCAAGGCCCTGCCTTCCGGAAAAACCTGCATCGCCGTCTATCCCATGCGCTTCGCCGCCTTCCTCACCGCTTTAGGCGCGGACAGCCCGGCCGTGAACAATTCCCTGGTGGTCAACGTGGACTACACGGCGGCCACCGGCAGCCTGCTTCTAACCAAACCGTCAATCCCCTGCACCGATCTGGATTACGGCGTCATCCTGCTGGAATGCAGCGATCTCACAACTTTCACCAAAGGCTTCTCCCTGGTGACCAATCTGCGCCTGTACGTCGGGGATGATTTCAATGTGGTGACCACCACCCCGCCCACCGGCTACACTCCCCCGGGAGCCTATTACCCGCCCAGTTCGCTGTTCGCCCCGGAAAAACGCTTCGGCTCGGAGATGGATCCGTACGGGGTGAATTTTTCCGGGCAGGTGGGCTCTCTGGTGAGTGAATCGGCCAGCGTGCCGGTCCGCCCGCTCGATACCAAAACGATGAGTGGTGTCACCATGACCGCCAGCCAGATTCATGTGAACCTCAGCCCGATCACCCATCCGGCCAACCTGCCGCCCATCTTCATGATGAACTGGCTGGTGCTGCTCGAAGAGCGCAGGGGGGAGTTCTACACCTCTAACTGACCCGCAATTCCGCCTCCCTGAAATCGGGGTTCATCGTGGCAAAGAAACCACTGAGAAGAGGACTCAAGACAGCAAGACTCAAGACTCAAGACGCAAGAGAAGAGCAGATGTGGAAGTGCTGCGCTCTCTTATCTTGTCTTTCCTCTTCAAGTCTTGCGTTTTGGGTCTGAGGCGGAGCCTCGCGATCCAGTGCCTCAGTGGTAAAACTCGTCACGAAGGGTTAATATATCAAGGTATATCTTCCCCCATTTTAAGATTGCGGTTAAAACCACAGCTTGCAGAAAGGATTCACCCATGTTTCGGAATGTCGGAAACCTGTTTCTCGGGATCCGTGCCGAGGCAGTAGCTGAACCAACCTAGCCACCCCAATGCCCCATGAAAACACCACCATTCACCGCCGTCGCCGCCAGCGCCATGGCCATCGCCGCCCTTGCCTCGCCGCAGGCACTGGCCCAATCCACCAATCCGTCGATTCCCTTCGGCACGCTCAGCGCCTCACCGACTATAGTTCAGACCGGCACCAAGCCCAACCTAACATGGAACATCACCTACCCTTCATCGGCTAAGGATTACGTCACGGTCACGCCCACGGGTGGCATCACGGCCAATCGAAACCTGATCTGCGACATCAGAATCCTCGGGGCAGGCGTGACCACCCCAAACAGCAATGGCACGATCAACTACATCGAGACCGCCGGCAAAATCCGCTACAACAGCTCGTCAAGCTGGACCACCATCTTCGACGGCAGGCAAACCGACGCGATCGTCCAGAAACAGGGAATTGTCAAGACCCTCAACGTCACTGCGGGTATGGCCATGGACTTTGGCGGCCAGTATTTCTATAATGGTTCCTGGTTCACCTTCTTCAACTCAACCAACGGCACCAATGTGCGCTCCTTGGTCAATGGCGACGCTTGTCCAAGCTACGTTCCAGCTTACAACGCCCCGTCCCTGGCCACCTTCCTCAAACCCTATCTGGATTCATCAAACAAAGTGCGCATCGGTCCCATGGATGTGGTGATCTTCATGGAGCTGACCCATACCGACAAGACCAACCCCGGATACGATTTCCAAGATCTTGTTCTTCTCATCACCCTCCGCACTTCCTAATCTCATGTACGAGCAACTTCGAGCCTCAAAAGTGCTGGGGCGGGCGGGCGCATGGCCGCTGGGGGCGTTGTGCGCGGTGCTGGCGGGACTTGCTGCCGCCGCGCCACCCGTGATGAAAGATGCCGCCACTCACGAGCAACTGGCACGGCAACTGCGCAAAACCGAGCAGGAGGATCCAATGCCTCGTGTGACGCCCAGCCAGGCCGCGAATCCCCCCCCCAAGCCAGCGCAAGATTTGCTTAGCCAATCCGACATCCTGTGTTTCGGCGGCATGGCCACGCTGGTGCCCAAGCATGCGGTCCTGCTGCTGCCCACCGCCATGACCAGTCGCAGCGAGTTCACGGCCGGTTCCACCCTCATGGGCTGGGCCGAGTTCTATGCTCAAAACCGTGGCTGGATCAGCACCGTGGAAGTCACTAACGAGCAAGCCGCAGGCTCGCTGCCTCTCGCCGCAGATGTCACCCAACGCCTCAAAGACGGCACGCGCGTGGTGGTCGCCACCTATCAGGGAGGCCCCATCTCGGTGCTGCCGCCCAAGGTGCCGCCACCCGCATCACCATCCGATTCGGCACCCGTTGCCCCCACCCAAACCAATCCTTCAAAACCGTGAAAACCAACGTCCCACGCCTGACTCTGGCTCTCATGACCACTGCCACACTGGCCTCCGCCCAGACCGCTGGATATACCAATTTCATCCGCCAATTCCAGACCTCCACCGCTGTCCAGTGGGACGCCACCGTGGCGGCCAGCGGCGTCCAATTGTCGCCGCTGCCGGTTGGTGCGGGAGGCTCCCGCTTTGAGTTGTGGACCGTCCTGAGCTTGCCATTGACCAGTTATCTTTTGGATACCAGTTATGTCGGCGCTTACATTCCGGTGGCGGTGGTGACGCTCCACTCGCAAGATCCATATGGTCCAATTTTGCGAACCCGTGCGGATCACCCGTTTAGCGTCGATGTTGCGGTCAGCGGGCTGCTCAGCGGCCTCACCGATCCGGCCGCCTCCAAGAGCGTCAACTTGTACCGCTACGTCCAATCCTATGGGACTGGTGGCACCGGAGTGAACCTCGACCGCAGCCAGGCGGCCCTGCTGACGCAGGCGTCAATTACCCAGAACAGCACCCAGACGCTGAGCTACGCACTGACTTCCATCCCCGGAGCCGACCGCACGAAGGTGCGCGGAGAGGAACGCTTCGCGGTCTTCTCGTTGGCCGACTATCAGGCCCCAGCGGCCCAGATCGCCTCCTTCTATATCCAAATTTGGCCGGTCGCCGACGGCACGCTGGCCGGCCTGAGCCAGGGGCAGTTGATTCGATTTGCCATGCCTCAAATCAGCGTCACCCTCAACGACCTGTATCCGAATTCGACGACCTACGTGCAGACCTATCGCGGCAATCCGCAACTCGGAATGGTCGGCAAGACCGTCCCGGGCTCGATATTGGTCCTGAATGAATCCTTGCCGCAAAGCCGGGTGCTGACGCTCAAAGGCTACGACGCTGTGTTTGATAGTGAGGGACTCTGGACCATGGAATTGCTCACGCTCACGCCCTTCGGCATCGACCGCTTGGCCTACGTCAGCTTCAATCTGGACCGGATAATCAAAGTCAATAGCAACTTAACAACTATTGAATGAGCCGGAGCCTTTCGTTGTAACCCTGCCACGCCGTTTGCACCCGAAGGCCCGATGAAAATCACCGCTTACAAGCGCGAGGCGTGCGGCTATGTATCATTACTGTTGGTGCTCTCGATGGGGATTTTACTAACCCTGTTGATGGTGTTTGCCTATCGCAAGGCGACAACCGCTCTCGCCGTCCAATCCAGTGTGCAATTGCAGGTGGACTATTCTGAAAAAGGCGAGGCGATCCTGCGCTCGATCGTGGCGATAACCCCCAACCGGGCGATCCGCGCGATGCAACCCTTGTCCAATGCCAACACCACTAACAGCAACACCTTGCGCTGGGAGAACATTTTCACCGATGCGCTGGCGGCGGCCAATGCCCAGCACGCAATTTCCACGCAAGTGCTCACGGCACTCGGTGTGGCCAGTCCGGTGGTGGCCAATTCCGGGGATGCCACCCTGGACAATCCCAGCTTGATCTTCAAGGCGCTCGGCACCGACACCGGTTTGATCTCAGCGGGCATCAACCACAGTTTGGGCAGCGGCTATCCGGTGCCGCTGAGCTGCAACGATGCAACGGACACGCCGCGCGACCTTATTTGGCCGATCATCTCCACCAACAAGGTGTACGGCACTCTGGCCCAAAGCGGCGTGGCGCTGCCGGTGGGCACCTATCCTTTCAACATCCTCACCTATCCGAACATTAATTTCGGTTACGCGCGTCCCGGCCAACCGTTTGTGGCCAAGCGCAATTGGTGGGGCTTTTCGATGAACCTCGCCGGGCCGAACGCCGCCGCCACCGCTTCCACCATGCAGCGGCGTGAATTCGTCTTATCCATTTATGAAATTCCGTCCCAGTTGCCGATTTCCGCCGCATCGTTCCTGGAAGTCGGCCAGTATGCCGGAGGTGCCCCCTGGGGCGACGTCACCATCAGCGGGGGGATTTTCGCTGGGCGGGCGCAGGTGGACGGCAGCACCGCGCTCTTGGCGCTGGCCACCCGCCGCGGTGCCACCCTGTCCACCAGCACCACGGTAGGCGGTCAAAGCTTCACTGGCGATCCGTTTGCGCCGGGACTGCGCGAGATCTATCAACTCACCCAGGGCGATTTCTTCCCGGTGTCGCTGGCTTCCGAGAGCGGACGGGCCGCCTTCATCCCGATCAATCGCGGCGCGGACTATTTTGACCGCTTCGCGCATGTCAGCGAAACCGCTGTGTTGTCAGCCACCACTTGGGACAATTATTCCCTCGGAGCCATGCAATGCGCGATGCGCCTCGACATCACTCAGGCGCTCAGCGCGACGAACCATACACCCGCGGTCCTGCGCTTCTCCTATCTCAAGGCGGGGATCCGCCAGGACTTGGGGCTACCGCTGACCACCGGCCTGGCCAGTGGCCTGCCTGCGGGTTACATCCTGGCGTGCGGCGAAGGCCAAACCTACAACTTCGGAACCGCCGTGGTGGATCTGGCCTACGGCAGCGGCGCTCATTTTGGCTTTCAAACCGCCATGACCGGTTCGATCACCTTCAATAATGCCAGGTTTGGCGACCCACTGCCGGGAGTGATCAAGACCGGCTATTTCAAACCCAGTTATCCGTTTGAAGTCAAAAATTTAGCCTCCGGCAAAATCTGCATCGCGGTCTATCCGACGCGCTGCGCCGCGTTTCTCGCTGCACTCCAGGCCGACAGCACAGCCGCGAACAACTCGCTGGTGGTCAACGTGGACTATTCGGCGGCAACAGGCAGCGCATTCCTAACCAAACCATTGATTCCTTGCTCTGAGCTCGATTACGGGGTCATCTTGCAGGAATGCGCCAATCTAACATCCTTCAGCAAGGGCTTTTCGCTGGTGACCAATCTGCGCTTGTATTTCGGGGATGATTTCAACACCACGGCGGCCACCCCGCCCTCGGGCTATACTCCGGCGGGCCTGTATTACCCACCCTGTTCGATTTTCACGCCAGAACGACGTTATGGGGTGGAAATCGACCCGGTAGGGGTGAATTTTTCCGGACAAGTCGGCTCGGTGGCCAGCGAGACGGCCGCGGTTCCGGTCCGCCCGCTAGACACAAAAATGCTCAGCGGCGCGAGCATGACTGCCAATCAGATACATGTGGACCTGCGTCCCATCACCCATCCGGCCGAGTTGCCGCCCATTTTCATGATGAACTGGTTGGTGCTGCTCGAAGAGCGCAGACGCGAATTCTATTCCGGTAACTGAGATATCATGTTCTCAGTGGTAATCAGTTTATCCGTGGTTTCCTTGCGCCGATTTTCCGGAACTCCGTGGTATCTCGACCGTCCTCGCTTTGACCTCAGAGGCAGCAGCAGTGGGAAGGGGAAAGTTGCGGACCCGACCTTGTGGAATGCGCATTGTTGTGCCTATGGTATACTTGTGTCTGTTGCCAAACCCACCAAACGTCGTGCCCCGAGTTATAGGCCGGAGAAACCACGCCTCGGGAATTTAAAGCGGTTAGGAATAATATATTTTTATATTGACCATCCATGGTTTTTTTGAAAGTTTCCTATCGTGATGGAACCGATCCTATTGCTTGCCACCGATCCACGCGGCCACGATGGCGGCTTGCTCAGTTGCCGCCTCGGCCGGCAGCACATCGCAGGATATCGGCCTGCTCCAGCTCGCTCAGTACCTGAAGGGACGCTCAACCCTGAGCTCGAGCACGCCGCCGCCGCCAGTGGCTCGCTAACCCCGCCACCTCCCAAGGAAAAAAAAATAAACTTTTACCTTGACGATTTCAAGTTTCGGCATATTTACTTATCCATCGCCTCGGTATGAATATCGGAACCCGAGAAAAGACACCATGCTTCACTCCAGTTTAACACCCGCTTTAATGACCGCACCCGCCAGTATGGGCGGAATATGGCGGCCGCGTTTCCGAGGCAAGCACCCAGGAATTGAATTGCCATGAGACTTTTCCGACTCACCGTCGCGACCATTTTTCAACGCAAGGCATGGGCCATTTGCGCGCTGGCGGTGCTCCTGCTGCCTTTCACCCTGCCGCTGATTTCCAGCGCGACGGAAAAGCCGGGCCTGGTCCAGCCAGCACGCATTCTCGCCGCGTGGAACACGCTGTGGTGCTGCGCCTTGCTGTGGGGCTTTTTCACTGCCGCCCGCCAGGGGGAAGACAATGCCAAATCAGGCATTGGCGAATATTTTCTCAGCAACGGAGTGTCGCCCACCCGCCAGTTGTTTGAAATTTGGTTCGCCGTATTCTGCTTTATCGCCCCGCTGACCCTCGCCACCGCCGCCATCTGCCAATGGGCCGCCAGCCCTGCCGACCCCGCCGAACGCTCGATGTGGTGGATTCTCAACCTCCAATACGCCAGCCTGTTTCTGCTGGTCATGGCCCAACTGCTGGCACTGGCCATCGCGCTCGCTTCGCGCTTCGGCAGCATCGTCGGCTTCAGCATCTCCCTCGCACTCGCCCTGTATGGCCTGTGGGGCGTCGGTTACCTCGAAAATATGCTCAAAGTGGAGGAAAATCCCGTTTTACGCGGCATCTGGTTGTATTCGCCCCAATACCGCTTCGCCGACCTCACGCAGCGTCTCTATTTCAAGAGCGGCGCGCTGCCATCGCCAGCCTTCTGGACGATGGCCCTCTACTTTCTCGGCATTCTCGCCGTTTACGTGGGCATTTCCCGTCTGTGCTTCCGCACGCAAGCATCCTGCTGATCTCCCGACTCCCAATACCTCATCCCATGCCAGCCATCGCGTCCATCTCACTCTCCACCAGCCTCATCGGGGCAGGCGCGCTGGCGTGGGTATTTACCGGACGCCCGCTGACCGCCAATGCCGATCTGGACGTCCCCTTAAACCCACTCGGGATCAACCGCAGCCCGTATGGCGAGGTCATCGCCATGGCCATGCAAGGGCCCATCGATATTTTCTTCGATGCAGGAATGGCCGGCAGCGCGTCAGCCCCCAAGAGGGAATGCCTGGGCGCGCCCGAGGTCAAGGCTCAGATCAAGCCGCAACCCCCTCCTACACACCCGCCAGCCTCCTTGAGTGTCCGGCTGGGAACTCTGCTCATTTCCTTGGGCGAGGCCTCCGAAGCACGCACCAATCCCAAGGCTGCCAGCGAAGGCCTCAAACGCTATCTTCGGCGCCAGGCCGAGGACAAACTGCGCTTCGCCTATCAACTCGATCCGGCCCATTACGGCAACTACAACGCGCTGCATTTCTTCCTCACCGAGCCTGCCATTGGTACCCGCCCGGAACTCACCCCCTCCGCAGCAAAACTGGCTGAAGACACCATTCAATACTGCCTCAGACAAGACCAGGACCCGCGCCCGGCGCTCACCGCCGCCGCTGCCGCCACCAACATCCTGCACCTGATGTTCAGCGACCAGCACCACCCAACTCCCAAGTACAGCCTGGCCCAGATGCGCCAGTGCTTGCTCGTCCTCGACCACTGCCTCGCCCGCTACGCTGGCATCGCCAATGACTGGACTGAATCGAAGCAATGGGAACTGCTCTCGCCCCTGCGCATTGCCGAGTGCCAAGAGCGCCGCCATTTCATCGGCAAAGTCCGCGACGCCGCCGAACAAACCATCCTCCGCCTGGAAGCCGGACAAAAGACAGAAGACATCAAGACGCAAGACATCAAGACCCAAGACAGAAGAGAGGAAGACAGAAGACTGGAAACGGCGAACATCGAACATTCAACATCGAACGCCGAACGTCGAACAGAAGAGGCGAAAGAAACAGATGCAAGGCCTTGTCCTTCTCTCTTCTGTTCGACGTTGGATGTTCACCGTTGGAGGTTCGATGTTCGCGTTTCCCAAGATGCGCCATGCGCGGCCCAGCGGCTCTGCTCTTGTCTTGCAGCGCAGCGGTCTTCTGTCTTGGAGCGCAACGGTCTTCTGTCTCTTTCCTAATAACCCCCATGTCCATCTCCGCCACCGCCACTCTCGAACCTCCCCCACTGCCGGGCCGCAGCGCGGCGGGCGGAGCGGCTCGCTTTGTGGCAGGCATGGAGGGTAGGGACTTGCTCGGAATCATTTTCCGCGTCTGCCGCGAACTGACGGTTTCGGACATCCAGATGCGGGCCGCCCGCCCGGTCTATATCCATACCAACCAAGGTATGGAAAAACTTGACCACCTCGGCATCCTCAGCCCCGCTCATTTGGATGAAATCCTCAAGGCTCTCATCAGCAACCGCGAAAGCGCCAGCCATGGCTTCGGTCTCGATCACTCGCTCGACGAACGCATCGAGGAAAAAATCCGTCTGGCCATCGCCGAATTCGCCAAGAGCCGGGTGGCCGACTTCTCCTGCGATGGAGTACCGATGGGTGAAAATGGCGAACGCTCTGGCCGCCTGCGCATCCAAGCCCACCTTAGCTCGTCAGGCCTTGGCATCACCTGCCGCATTCTCAGCGACTCCATCCCAGAGCTCGAAGCCCTCGGCATCGACCCCGACACCACCGCTACCCTCCGCCACTGCGTGCTCAAGCGGGCCGGCCTCTGCCTCGTCACCGGCCCCACCGGCTCGGGCAAGTCCACCACCTTGGCCTCACTTATCGACTGGCTGCGCCGCCACCATCCCAAGCACATCGTCACCGTCGAGGATCCCATCGAATACCAGTATCCCGATGTCATGGACGACCCGCAATACCCCGGCCACCGCATCCCGTCTCCGAGCATTGTCACCCAACAGGAAGTCGGTCGCGATGTGCATTCCTATCGCCAAGGCCTCAAAGACGTGCTGCGCAAAGCCCCCCACATCATTCTGCTCGGGGAAATCCGCGATCGCGAGGCGATGGAAACGTGCATGGAAGCTGCCCAAACCGGCCATCTCGTCCTGTCCACTCTCCACACCACCGGTGCCGTCAAGACCATCGGCCGCATCCTCGAACTCTATCCCAAGGAAAACCATGCCGCCGTCCTCAGCCGCCTCGCCGAAATCCTCATCTTCATCCACTCCCAAGGCCTCCTTGCCGGCATCCAACGCCGGGTGCTCACCTATGAGTTTCTCCACAATAACGACGACGCCATCTCCAGTGCCATTGCCAACTATGACGGCGGTGCCCGCTCGCTCGAAGACGTCATCCGTCGCAGCGGCAACATCGAGTGGGATGCCAATTTGCGACGCCTCCTCAACCGCGGCCTCATCACCCACGAAACCTTCACCAATGCCAAAATGAACCGCAACGAGGATGAGGCCCTGTAGCGGCGGTCTGTGACCGTCGCTAGCCAATGATGGACCCAATCTTTTCAATCTTCCCTTTCGCCACCGCGGTCACAGACCGCCGCTACCAGCCCCAACACTTTCCGCGACTGCCGGGTCAAGTAGGAGAACCTTATGGCCTCCCGCAAAACTAGGCAGTCCCCGCAAAAAAACAGACACAACAACAACCAACAACAACAGAACCTCCGATATGAAACTAACACAAACTAAATCCATCAAGCGCCAGTCCGGTATGACCCTCCTCGAACTGACGGTGGTCATCCTTGTCTTGCTCTCCCTCATCTCGATCCTCTTCATCGGGGCTCGCGCCTGGAAGAAGGGCGCCGATCGTGCCGGTTGCATCCTCAATATCCGCAACTTCCAACAAGCCACCCGCTCGTATGCCAACATGCACGAACTCAACCCGGGCGACACTTGCGCGGCTCTGAATACCGTCATCATCGGCACGGGGCTGTTCATGGAAAAGGCCCCGACATGCCCAAGTGCTGGTACTTATAGCGGCACCACTGCAGTGCTTATTCCTGCCGTTGGCACCGTCGCCTTGACCTGCTCATTGGGGACGACGACGGATGCCCATGCCCCGGCCAAAACTGAAGAATGGTGATCCACGGCGCTCCTAGATTAATCTAAGAGTATGCCATAACCGCGCCTCATCATCCATGCAACTTTCATGAACACAAAATGCACCTTCAGGAGGATGAGGCGTAATGGTTATACAGCATAAATTATGAGTCATATAGAATAGATATTAGCAATCCGCATACTCCGTCAGCGCTCCAGCGAAGCCGCATCGACGACATTAAATCACCTGTAACACTTCATAGATAAAAGCTGCCACCCCTTTCTGAGGCTGCCGAACCGAGCGCTACCACTTAAGCTTCCGCAACGCCAGGCCGTCCACGAAAACAAGAAAACAACAACAACATAAAACAACAAAAAGCCATTATGAAACTAACGCATAATTCAGCCATCAAGCGCCAGTCGGGCATGACCCTCCTCGAACTGACGGTCGTCATCCTCGTCTTGCTCTCCCTCATCTCGATCCTCTTCATCGGGGCCCGCGCCTGGAAGAAAGGCGCCGATCGTGCCGGTTGCATCCTCAATATCCGCAACTTTCAACAAGCCACTCGCTCGTACGCCAACTTTAACCAACTCAATCCAGGCGACACTTGCCCGACGCTTGCCAGCGTGATCATTGGCGCAGGATTGTTCATGGAAACAGCGCCGGTTTGCCCAACTGCTGGTACTTATAGCGGCACCGCTGCAGTGGTTATTCCTGCCGTTGGCACCGTCGCCTTGATCTGCTCAAAGGCAGCTGCACCAGATTCCCACGCTCCAACCGCCGCGCAGCACGTCGCGGAATGGTGATCCAAAAAAACTCCCAGTCGTCGCTAAAATTCCGCCAATCTATGCGGTCCGCCCTCATCAGGTGGGCGGACCGATGCTCTTCCCGGAAAGGGTTTTCCGGATACTCCTGCCTGCCAGCCCTTCGCCTTTCTCAATCCCGTGGTCACCTTCCAACATCCCGCATCCCTCAACGCTCTGGAGCGTTACCAGCAGGCACGCTCGATGTTGCGCCACAGCACCCGGGCAGCCAACCCCGCGTGGTATCAGGCAGCCCTCGACCTGGATTTGCAACTGCACATCCGGGTGGACGGCCCGAGCGTGGCGAGTTGCTTTTTTGAGCGCCGCAAGGAGCAATGGACCAAGGGGCCGGTCATCACCGAAGCCGAGTTGCGTGATGCGGCCAACATGGAAACCTGTGCTGCAGAGATTCTCAGGCAAGCCCGCCTCTTCAATGCCTCTGCCCTCGGCGTCATCATCCACTTGGCCGACGAATTCGCCACCTCTGAACTCAAACCTGCCCTCGATAACCCAGCCGCCCTCCCCGACCTCCGCGAGGCCGCCGTACAAAAACCCGCCACCATTCTCGATGACTCCTCGATTCCGCCCGACCAAAACTCGTGGCGCGTCCTCCCCTATCCCGCCCAAGGCAGCGGCGTGATCGGCACCACCATCACCCTCACCCGCAAATACGCGCCGTTCCTCACCACCCTGCGCCAAACCGGCGAGGCTCACAATTTTCCGATCATCACCCATGCGCTTAGCGCCCCGCTCGTCGCGGTCATGGGTTTGGCTCAATACGCGCCGTTGGTGCCTGGCAAAGCCGCCGTGGCCATCCTGCAATACCCGTGGTTCAGTGTCCTGGCCTTTTTCAATGAGCACGCGGATTTGCTGCTCATTCGCACGCTCCAGCATCGCCACCTGCGCCAAGCCCCCAACCTGCGCCACGCGCTGACGACCACCTACGCTTCGTTAGAGCTGATCGATCCGGACCTCTTCATCTTGTCCCTCGGCTTGGATCTCGATAGCGGCCTGCACCGCGATCTCTGCCAGGCCTTCCCGCTCAGCCGGGTGAGCATCGTTGCAGTTCCGACCCCAGACGGCGTTCCGACCTGCTGCCCTGAACCGGTTATTGCCGCCACCGCTCCACCCAAGGGCGAGGCCGCCCGCAGCCTGACCTTCGACATCCTGCGCGATGAAAAATGGGCGCTGCAGGATTTTCTGTCGACCCCCAAGGAGATCTCTGAAGTCTATCCAACCCGTGCGGAGATGCAACTGCTGCGAGGCCTGCGACTGGCCCGCTTTGGCCTGTGTGTGCTCGGCGTGTTGATACTGGCGTGGTTTGCATTGGGGATTGTCGATATCGTGCGCAGCGCTGCGTGGACCTTCGTGCCGAGCCAAGTCGAAGTCATCAAGGGTCGGCTCAACAATTTGACCACCGAACGCCAAAAAAGCCTGCACTGGGATAACCTGCTCGAGGACCGCTCGAAAGCCTGGACCTCGATGGAACTGCTCAGCCACCTGTTTCCCGAGCGTTGCGGCATCCTAGTCAAAAGCTTCGCTCATTCCGTACGTGCGGATAGCGCACCCGGCCAAGCCAAAATCGGTTTCGTTAAGGAATGGAAAATCACCGGCCTAGCCCGCGATGAGGCGCTAGATCGCCTCAACACGCTCAATACCCAGGAAGGCATCACCTCCCAGTTCCACGAACTCGCGCGGGCCACCGGCAATCCAGCCTTCAACCCGGCCGTGCGCACCCGCAGCCTCGCGGTGAACATCCGCACCCAGGAAAACAACACGTTCAAGTCGCTGCCCGTCGAGGAAACCTTCGATACTGATGAGTCATCCTACCCCTTCAACTTTGACCTGACCATCACCCAGCGCTTTGAGGGCACCGATCCGATGGCCATCAACGTGAGCAAAGTTAACTGACCCATGAATCTCTACCGCCAGTCCATCGCCTTGTTCGGAATCGTGTTGCCGGTTCTCGTCTGTGCCTTGCTCATCGCTGTGTGTTTCACTCTCAAGTCCAGGGCGCTCGCCTCTCTCGAAAATAAACAAACCCTCTTCAAGTCCTACGAAACCAATCGCCTCAAAGTCCTTGAAATTGAGACTAAAATCCTCCTCCAACGCCCGCACATCAAGCACTGGACCGAGCTGCTGGCGGAAGAGTCATCCAGCGCCGTCAACACCCATCTGCGGGCCATCGCCGAAACCCTGCCAGGCAAGGAATTCCAAAAAACCGCCTTCGAGCGGAGCACCGGCAAGGGCGGCTTTGGCTCCGCCGTCGCTCAGCCGTCGTCGCAACTGCGCATCGTCTTCCGCGGCACTTTCCGCACCATGCAGCGGGCTTTCCTCGAGCTGGAAAGCCGCATGCCCCAACTCCAACTCCAGGAACTGCGCATCGATCCCAACCCAAACCAGCAGAACCCGTCGCCTCTCCTCAACTTCCAAGTCAACTACACCGCATGGGAAAATTAACTCATATAACCCTCGCCGCCCTAGCATGGCATTGTGTGGTCGTCCAGCCGGCGCTTGCCGCCAAAGATTCAATCCCGCCAGTGGTAACAGCCACAGCCGCAGCCAAGGCCGCCACTCCCATTCCATCGCGCTACGTCGGCAGCGACTTGAAGACTTACGTCGAGGCACTTGCCAAGCAGCTCGCCATCTACGAGCGGGCGAGCGATCCCTTTGGTCAACTGCAGGATCCCAATGCCAAGCCGGTGGCCAAAACCTCAGCTACCAAGACGATCCGCCGCCTCAGCGCCGAGCCGCCAGCATCCCTAACCGACATTATCGGCCGGATCGAAATTACCACCATCATGCCCAAGGACAAACGCTTTTTGGTCGGCAGCCGCAGCGTCGGCGAAGGCGACAAACTCCCGCTGATTTTCCATAACAAACCCATCCACACCCAAGTCACCGAGGTAAGTTCCCGCAAAATCGTCTTCCGCAATCTCGATACCGGAGAACTCGGCGTACGCCAACTCAACGTCTTGCCCCCGGGTATGACCCCAGGCACCCGCAATATCACCGCTCCGGGTATGGTCCCGGCCAATCCTAACAGCCCATTGGAAATCGACTCCCCGCCATCTCTCCCAGCCGCCGCAGCCAATACTAAATCATAACACCGTCCTCATGAATGCCTTTCAATTTATACTCGTGCCAAGCTTGATACTCAGCGTCGGTCTGAGTCACGCGCAAACCCGAAGCGAGCCTCCCGCAGTGGAGCCAGTCGTGGAAGCCGCAACTCCAACCCAGGCCCCGCCGGAAGCTGCCGGTAACGCGGGCTTGAACCCGCGGGTCTCACCTGCCGTCCCGCCCGCAACAGATGCCCCTGCGGCGGCCGCCGAAGCCCCCAAGAGCCCGCTGGAAGCTTCGGACCAAGGTTATCTAATCAAGGACGCGCCGATCAATGATATCTTCCAGTTTCTAGCCAAATCAGCAGGGCGCCAGTACTTTCACAATTCCAAGATTGGCGGATCCGAGTTCCGCGTCACCGGTCATTTGAACGATGGCAATCCGCTCACTCAAATGGAAGAACTGGCGTTCATGTATGGCCTGGCCCTGCACACCAAGGGGTCCACCATCTATGCTCTGACCCAGGCCCAGCTCTCGCAATTGCCGAGCGTTGAGTTTCACTATCAACTCCAATATCTCCGCCCCAACGATATCAAACAAATCGAGGAGTTGATCAAGCCTATGCTCAGCCCCGCCACGGGCATCGTCAACTTCGAGCCCAAGACCAATACCATCATCATCATCGATGCCGCCCATCGCATCGAACAGGCCCGCCTGTTGCTCCGCGGCATCGACAAGGCCAAGGGCCAGATTATCGTCGAGACCAAGATCCTGCGTATCAATAGCACGGTGGCTGAGCGCACTGGTATCAATTGGTCGCAATCGCTCGGCACCACGGGTACCACTCTAGCCGTTGCGGCGGACCTCAACTCGCTGTTTGGCCTACCCTCATCCCCGGCCTCCAACATCCCTAATTCTAATGGCACTAATCTGGTCCTAAGCCCTATCCAAGTCAGCGGTGTGCTGCGTGCCTTGGCAGAAGGCGGCCTGGCCAGCCAAGTATCCAATCCCACCCTTATCACCGAGGATAATGAGATGGCCACCATCTCCATCATCGACCGGGTTCCCATCATCACCACCACCACCACGGCCTCCTCGGTCGGCGGCACTGCCGCCAATCCCACCGTAACCGAACAAGTGCGCTACAAGGTAGATGCATCTGACAAATCCATCGACACCGATCCGGACAAGCACCGCGAAATCGGCATCTCGCTGGTGGTGACCCCGACGCTGCTGCCGGACGGGACGGTGCGGATGAAATTGCGGCCGCGCTCCGCCCAGATTGTTGAATCCATCAAGAGTGCCACCGGCAACTTCTATCCCCGAGTGA
Source organism: Verrucomicrobiota bacterium (assembly GCA_008932935.1). GTDB lineage: Bacteria > Verrucomicrobiota > Verrucomicrobiia > Verrucomicrobiales > Akkermansiaceae > Luteolibacter. The sequence continues at coordinate 3,613 of WBXD01000036.1, read as the reverse complement.
CCGAGTCGATGGTAGAAACCCTCGCCCGCGTCCCCAATGGTTACTCGCTGGTCGTCGGTGGCTTCTATGGCGAAACCAAAACTAACAACAAAACCAAAATCCCCATTCTCGGCGATATTCCGGTGATCAATTTTTTCTTCAAAAGCAAGGAGGCGACCAAGGAGAAAACCAGTCTGGTGTTTATCGTCACACCCAAGTCCTACGATCCGACCAATCGTGCCGCCAATGCCGGTGCCAGCAAGTTTGTCCGGCGCGACAACGCCATCGGCCGCGATTACAATTGGACCGATGAAACCAACCCCGGTCCCAACGCCGAACCGAATTTGCGCCGCGCCATTCGTGGCCTCAAACCCCAGCCCGCACCTTACTACCCGCTCCCCGGCGAAGCCACCTGCACGCATCCTGAGACCGCTCCGAGCCCTCCACCAGAAGCCAAGACGCCCCTTCCCAAAGCCCGCAGAGAATGATGGATTTCGCTATACCCTGTGCCGTTCCAACCGCGCCAGTCGCCCCCCCTCCGCCGTTAGCCCTGTCGCCAACCGACATCGGCCAGTTGCTGGATGCCTGCCTCGAGCAAACCGCCGAGGCGCTCGTCTTCGCCCACGCCGCCAGCCGCATCGACATCTCGCATGCCGTTGATGCGGTGCGCCAAGCGCAGGCGCACAACCGTCCACTCGACCTGATGGAAGCCGTCGCCCGCGCCCAAGGCCATAAGGCAGAGCAACTCGGCAGCATCATGCGGAGCATGGGCGACAAGCTGGCCGCCACCCTTAACCCGCCGCCGCCGCTCATTCCCTTCGCCGGCAAGCTCATCGCTCCCTCGGCATTTTACGAGTCGTTCGACCAAATCCATAAAATGGCTAGAGCCTTGCTGACCCCGGTGATCTTCGTCGAAGACACCGATGCCATCGGGGTGGCCTCCGTCAATCCCATCGCCGCCACGATCCTCGCCGCTAAAATCCAGGAGGTGGTGACTCGGCGTTTTGATATCCGGCCATTTCTAACCATAGCTCGGCTTGAGTACGAAGCCTGGTCCTTTCTGACGCACAAACATTTCGAGCTATGATTGAGTTTGATGGCATTTCCTTCAATGAGTTGATCAGCCGGCGCATCATGGCCGAGTTGGCACAGCACGACCCGTCCTACACCGAACTCGCCCAGGACCAGGTGCCTAACCGGGTCACCCGCTTCAGCTTCATGTCCGCCCTGGCCAAACTCAACGGCCTGCCCTTCTTCCCCCGCCTCGCGGAATTTTGCGATGGCACATTGCACTCGTGCTGCGATGCCACGGTGATGACCCGCGGTTTTTTTGCGCCGCTGTGCCTCTGCGGCCAAGACAAGCTCATCGTCGCCATTGCCAACCCGTGGAGCCCGCTGCCGGAAGAATACCTCGCGCCGCGATTCCCCGATCTGGAAATTGTTAAAATTGTCACACTGGCCTCTGAGATCAACCGTGCCATCGAGTCGGTGGCCACCAACACCGGCCCATCGCGTTCCGAACTCGACGCCATCGACGTCGAGGATCTCGACGAGGGCATCCACGATTTTGACGTGACCACCGACTACACCGAGCCGATGGCCCAGCTCATCGCCACCATCATGTCCGATGCGGTCAAGACCCGCGCCTCGGACATTCACTTCAAGGTCGAAAAGGAAAGTTTCTACTATGCGTTTCGGGTTGACGGCGACATCGGCAACAAGATTGAAATTCCGATGAAGCTCAAGGACCGACTGGATGCGTTCCTGCTCAATCTGATGAAGTTGCCCACCGAAATCCGCAACACCGTCCCCGGCATTTCCGGCCGCTTCACCATCTCCTATTTCCATCGTCCCATTGATATCCGCTACGAACGCCACCGCACCTACCGCGGCTATCACGTCACCATGCGCTTGCTAGACAAGAGCAACATCAACGTCACTCTCGGCAAGGGCACCCTCGCCTTCGATGACGAAACGATGTTTGCCCTTAACAAGGTGATGAAAATTCCCGCCGGCATCATCGTCATGTCCGGCCCCACCGGTTCGGGCAAATCCACCACCCTCAACGCTCTGTTGCGCGAACTCAACCGGCCTGAGGTGAATATCCTCACGCTGGAAAATCCCGTCGAAGATGAGGTGCCGGGCATCACCCACTGCGACCTCAAGAGCGCCAAGGAGTTCAAGCCCATGATCGCCTCATTCATGCGCTCCGACCCAGATATCATCCTGATGGGCGAAGTGCGCGACATCGAGTCCGCCGAACTCGCCATCGAAGCCGCCGTCACCGGCCATAAAGTGCTCACCACCATTCATACCCCGCGCGCCTCACAAATTATCGAACGCTTCGAACAACTCGGTATCGAACGCTGGAAAATCGCCCAAACCCTCAAGGCCGCTTGTGCCCAGCGCCTCGTTAAATTGCTCTGCCCCTATTGCAAGGAAGCCATCTCCGGCATCAGCGACCTCGACCGCAAAACGTTCTGCCTCGATGAATCGTGGATCGCCATCCCGCTTTTCAGCGCCAAGACCGGGGGTTGCCAGGAATGCCGCAACAGCGGCTACAGCGGCCGCACCGCCATCCTCGAAATCATCCCCATCACCCCCAAAGTCTCCGACTTGCTCTCCAAGGGCCTGATGTCGCCCTACGAATTGGAAGTCCAGGTCGCCCGCGAGGGCATCCTCCCCAACCTCCGCCGCAGCGGCCTGCGCCTGCTGCGCGATGGCAAAACCGACCTTGCCGCCGTTAGCAAGGTCATCGACATGACCTACACCGATGACTGATCCCGCCACCCCCACCGTCGGCAGCGCCGCCTTGCAGCTTCCAGTTGCCAAGAAATCTCTGGTTGCTTCTCTCAACCAACCCAAAAAAATCAAGCCCTTTTCCAAAAAGATCCTCGTCGATTTATTCCGCGGACTGGGTTCGATGTTGCGCGCCCAAATCAATACCGCCGACGCCCTCAAATATTACAGCTACGGTCTTCCTAACAAAACACTGGTGGAGGCGCTATTGCGCATTCGCGAAGACATTGGCAACGGCATGAATGTGCATGAGGCGTTCCGCCGCACCGGCCGCTTCAGCGACACCGTCGTGGGTCTCATTCAGGCGGGGTCCGATGCCGGCCAATTGCATCAGGCATTCGGCTCGCTGGCAGTGCGCCTCAAGAGCGAATTGCATTTCTCCAAGCAGTTGAAGAAAGCCACCATCACCCCCAGTGTCATCATCTGTGTCTTGCTCGGTGCCTTCATTACCTCACAGGTGAAAATTGTCCCGCAGGTCGAGCAAATGATGAAAGGCGTCGGCGCCAAGGCCGATGGCATGACGGCCATCTCCTTCCAAGTGAGCCACTTCACTCAGGCGGTGTGGCCGGTGGTGGTCATCTCGCTGATAGCCGCGGCCATCACCATTGCCCGCTCTGCTCACGTCCGCAATCTGCTGCTAGGTCTGGCCATGGTGCGCTGGCGCTTGCTGCGCTTGCTCGTCATGAGCCTGCGCCAAATGACCTTCCTCTCGACGATCAAATTGCTGCATTCCAACGGCATCAACCTAGCCAAGTCGATCCGCGTGTCCGCCAACAGTGTGCGCAACACGCCGTTTTACGAGGAACTGCGCAACGCCGCCGATAAGTATGAACAT
>WBXD01000035.1 GCA_008932935.1 Verrucomicrobiota bacterium | reverse complement strand
TGAAATCCTCGTCGCCACCGACGTGGCCGCCCGCGGCATCGATATCTCCGGCGTCTCCCACGTCATCAACTACCGCGTCCCGGAAAACGCCGAAGACTATGTCCACCGCATCGGCCGCACCGGTCGCGCCGAGGCCGAGGGCGACGCGTTCACCATCCTAACAGCCGACGAGCTGGACTACGCCAAGGCCGTCGAGTTTTTCATCGAGCAGAAAATCCCGCGCCGCAAACTCGAGAATTTCCCCTATATCTACACCGCCTTGTTGGATGAATCACCGATCAAACCGGTGCGCCGCAAGAAAACCGGCGGCGGCAAAAAGCGGAAATAGCCGCTTGCCGCGGGGCGGCTCACGTGCTACCCGTTTGTAGCACCATGAGAACCGCCACCGTCAGAGACCTGCGCAACCATTACACCAGCCTGCTCGGCTGGATCAATGCGGGGGAGGAAATTGTCATCACCCAGCGCGGCAAACCCGTCGCCCGCTTGATCCCGGAAAAACCCGCGCCACCCGCGACTGTGGATTGGTCGGAGGCACCTGAAATCACCCGTGATCGCACGGGCGAACGGATGCTCAGCGCCGAGGAGACTTTGGAAATAATTCACGATGCCGCAAGTCTATGGTAACGGCCACCGACACCAGCTTTCTGTTTTCCCTTTACGGAAACGACAGCAACACCCCTCATGCCGCCGCGTGGTGCCAACGAGCAGCCCGCTCCATTGTCATCAGCCAGCTCAATCGCTTTGAATTGATCAATTCTCTGCGCTTTGCGGAATTTCGCCAGACCCTCAAATCCGGCGAAGCGGCGGCACTCATGCAGCTATTCCACCAAGCCATCACGGCCGGCCGTCTGATAGAAGCCACCTGCAACCTGGCTGACGTCCTAACCGAAGCCACCCGCCTCTCCGCCGCCCACACGCTCAGTGGCGGCCACCGCGGCTTCGACATCCTTCACGTCGCCGCCGCCCGCATCATGGGTGCCACCCATTTCCTCACCTTCGACGCCAACCAGAAACGCCTCGCCAGCGCCGCAGGCCTCAAGTTGCCCCTGTGAAGCCCCCACCCTCTCTTCTTCCTCTTCTCTTGTGTCTTCCAGTCTTGTGTCTTGTGTCTTCCAGTCTTGTGTCTTGTGTCTTCCAGTCTTGTGTCTTGTGTCTTGTGTCTTCCAGTCTTGTGTCTTTATCCCCCATGCGTGTCCTGGCCATCGATCCTGCAGTTAGAAACACCGGCTACGCGGTGCTCGAAGGTGAGGCGCGCCACCCCAAGGTGCTCACCTACGACGTGATCTCCATCCCTAGCAGACTGCCCCAGTCTGCGGCGCTCTCGGCCATCCGCACCCATTTGGTCAATGTCATCCAAACCTATCAACCCGACGAGGTCGCCGTCGAGGGCATCATCTATGTGCAGTCCCATCAGACGGCTATTTCGATGGGTGCGGCCCGCGCCGCGGCCTTGATCGCCGCCGCCGATCACGGGCTGCCGGTGTACGAATACGCCCCGCGCAAAATCAAAATGGCGGTCGTCGGCAAGGGCAGCGCCGATAAAAACCAGGTCGCCTTCATGGTCCGCGCCTTGCTCGGCCTGGCCGAAACCCCGCCGCCCGACGCCGCCGACGCCCTGGCCATCGCCCTCGCCCACCTCCAGGCCGCCGATCCTCTCAAGGCCAAGCTTCTCGACCGGCGGCTGGTATGATACCACTTTTAAGCAATAATGTGACAAAATGGCAAGCGTGGCCATGGGTCTGAAGGTCGAAGGCTCGGTTCATGGACGTTGCTTCCGCACGACGACAGTAAGGTCGTCGCTCCCTAGCATGCCGCAGCCGGGCCAAGTTAGGCGGAAGGATAAGGTCGTGGCTCCTTAGATTCATGCGTTGAGGGCAAACCGGGCGGCGCAGCGGATTTAGCGGCAGCCCCGGCGGTTTTCATTGCATTCGCCCCTCCCCCACTCAAGACTCGCTGCCTTGTCAGATAGCCCTTGAATCCATGAAAGTCGTAGCCATCGCCAATCAAAAAGGCGGCGTCGGAAAAACCACCACCGCCATCAACCTGTCCGCCGCCCTCGCGCTGCGCGGCCAACGCGTGCTGTTGCTCGATTTGGACCCCCAAGCCAATTGCACCAGCGGCCTGGGCATCGAAGCGCCCGAGGGCTGCAGCATGTATCCGGTGCTCATCGGCGAAACCACCGTCGCCCACCAAATCCTGCCCAGCGGCCGCGCCAACCTGTCGTTTGTGCCCTCGGAAATGGACCTCGCCGGGGTCGAAATCGAACTGGCCCGCAGCGATGACCACCTCACCCGGCTGCGCGGTATCCTCCAGGCTCTCAAGCCCAACGACTTGTTCGATTACTGCGTCCTAGACACCCCGCCGTCGTTAGGCGTGCTGATGACCTCGGCGCTGGCTGCCGCCGATGAAATCCTCATCCCGCTCCAATGCGAATGGTTCGGCCTCGAAGGCCTGGCCAAAATCGTCCATATCATCGACCAAATCCGCGCCTCCAATGCCAACGTGGACATCCGCCTCGAAGGCATCGTCATGACCATGTACGACGGGCGTACCCTGCTGTCGCGGCAGGTCGTTGAGGAAGTAACCCAGTTTTTCCCGGCGCAAATCTACCGCACCATCATTCCGCGCACCATCCGGATCGGCGAAAGCCCCAGCCACGGCAAAACCATCTTCGAGCACGACCCCTCGGGCATCGGCAGCCATGCCTACCGCGCGCTGGCTGAGGAATTCCTCGCCCGCCACGCCCCGGAGCGCGGGCTTGCTCCCGCCTGAATGGAGGGGCTATCGCCGAAGCTCCCTCGAGCATGAGGAAGCCATGGGAAGCCGAAACCCTCCACTCGCTGGCTCTCAATGGCCAAGCCCGACTCATTCCGGCGCTCCTTTACACGTCGGTTGCAGCCAGCGCGCCTGCGCAAATTAACCTCACCCGCCTTTCAAGGACCCGAGGCATTCCCTCAGCACCTTTTGCACGTTCTGGATGCTGCGGCACGGCTGGCATCTGGTTCCACCGCACTTTGGATGGTACCTAAGCGCCAGCCAGCTGAATCCTCCGCATGCCCTCGTTGCTACAGATAGCGTCAACCCAAGCCCTAGTGTCAGGCCAACCGTCACACCCGTACCCACTGACCGGTACGGCTGATCCACCCCTCAAATCCACGATCGGAATTGTTCTAATAGTTCTTGCTATTGAGACTCGTTTGCATCAAAGTTCTTGGGGGGTGCCGCATTGTTCGCATTGCCGAGCCAACATGCTTCTTCATGACAATCATAAAAGAAAAATCGCCACGGCAAATCAACCTTCCATTGACTCGCGCAATGGCCCATTGCTTGCTGGTATGGATCATGTGGACGAAGCTTCCAGCCAGTGCGATGGCAGGCACCGGTCCCACAGCGGTTTCAAGCCTGCGAGTGGATTTAGCCAGCGACACGCGCTACGGTTTGTGCAATCTGCTAGACCGCCGCAGCACTTATGCGGGAGGGGTGTTTCCCGAGCCTTTTTTGGTGGATGACACGGTTTTGGAAACGGATGAGTTCCGTGTGGATTGGCTGCGCACCTGGGCCAACGGCCAACGCGGTGACTTTGCCAAGGCGGAGTTGGAAAAAGGCTTTGGTTTGCTGACCCTGGAGTTGGAACTGCCCTTCGAGCAGACGAGAACCGATGGACAAACCGTGCGCGGCCTCGGCAACATCAATCTAGGCGCCCGCCACCCAATCTATCAATTTGTGTCGGCCGACGAATTCATCAATACCACAGTGGGTGCCGCAGTGGAAGTTGGTGTTCCGACGGGTTCGCAGGTTAGCAGTCACACCGAGTTGGTGCCGAAGATTTTCAACGACCTGAGTCTTGGCAGGCATTTCACCATTCAATCGCTGCTCGGCGTTTCCACCTTGTTCGGAGGCGGCCCCGACGGCGGCTCGCAAGCCGTCGAATACGGCCTGGTCTTCGGGTATGCGATATCAAAGCGGCACCTGCCCTTGCCGGGCATCAGGCAACTCGTGCCAGTCTTCGAATTGCAAGGAACTGGCGCACTAAACAAAGCCGCAGCGGGGAACCACAGCCTGCTCGGCAATCTGGCAATGCGCGCCAACCTCTCTCCGCTTGGCGAGGTGCAGCCGCGAATCGGATTGGGATATGTCTTTCCCATCGGTCAGGAGGCACACCAGGGGGTATCCGCCGGCTTGATCGTCAGTCTCGTATTCGAATATTAACCACGAACTATGAAACCCGAATCTCATCGGAAAATAAATCTTGGACGCCGCCACTTCCTGCGTTTGTCCAGCCTCTGGTGCGCGGCCTGTGCCGCCGGCAACGGCAATGCCATCGCCGCAGCGCTCACCTCAGAGCGCATGGTCGATGCGGGTCCGATCGGCAACTTTTCCCATGATGGGGTCCATGACAAGTTCAGAGGGCTGGGATTTTTCGTTATCCGGAGGCAGGGGAAACTTCTAGCGCTCTCCGCAGTCTGTACCCACAAAAAGTGCAAGCTCGCGGCGGAGACCGACGGATCCTTCTATTGCGACTGCCATGGCTCCACTTTCGATCCGAGCGGCAAGGTAACCGAAGGACCGGCAAAACGCGACCTGCCATTCCTATCGACACAAGTGAATGAACATGGACATCTGCTGGTGCGTGTGCCTGCCGAGTGAGTGGCCCAGCCTTCAATTGTTGCTAGAAAATCCGCTGTGCGGTTATAGGCGGACTCTCCCGCCAAGCTGAGGGTGTAGGCGAGGAGTACCAGAACGGTGAAGCCGCGGGCCCCAACCCTCAAGCCGGGCCAACCCACCAAAGCCATCAATCCCAACCACAGCAGTCCCGGCTGCAGCACCAGCAACACAACTCTTCTCCTAGCGATCAGCAGCGTGGGCAGCGAGCACAGCTACAGCACTCCACACACGCTTGCTGGAAACAGCAGACAGCGCAGGTGTTTGAACGGTGTGGCACTCATCGGTGAAACGCGGCTAGCTCGTTAGGAAAAACCGCAAAGCAAATTCTTCGGAACAAATCCCTCGGGACGACCACTGCTTGTGATAATTTCCCCATCCTCCAGTGTAACCCCATCCTCCAGAACCCTATCCACCAGTGTAACCCAGCCCCCCATTTTAACCTTCCTGCCACCCCCAGTCACGGACATTCTGATGTCCGATCGGACAGGAGAATGTCCTAACTCTAACTTGGTTAATGACTGACGAGCCAAGCCAGACACATGCCAGTTACGGAGAGGGGCGAGAGGATTGCGATTGTTTTATTTTGCTGGAATCGCGCGGCGGACTTGTTCAGCGTGGCAAGCGTCAGCCGAAATCATGAATGCCTTTTTCCGCGCCTGTTGCCTTGCCTGCCTGGCACCTACGGTTTTGTTGGCCGCCGACAGACCGCGGTGGGTGGTGGTGGCGATCCGCTATTATCTAACGGAAGGCACGAGTCATGGCCATGTGTATCTGTTCGATGCGGACGCCAAGGAGCTGCGGCAGCTGACGCGTGATAACGAGGGCCAGGATCACGATCCGGTATTTTCGCCCGACGGCGGCAGTATTGTCTATCGGCGGCGACTGGCCGGCGGCGAGCAGTGGCGCAGCATTGGCAGCGGTGGCGAGGGCGACCAAGCCCTAGAACAAGCGCCGGCGTGGCATCAGAAAAGCGCGATGGCTCCGGCCCGCTTCGACTATCCCAAAGTGGGGACGATTCTAGGTCAGCCGGGCGGCGGGCGGAGCTACACGACCAGCAAGCCGGGCGATATCGTCTTCAAGATGAGCGGCGGCGAACTCGAACTGGTGCTCAAGGACGCCGCCCATCAGGCCGACCCGAACGATCCGTTGTGGTATCCAAAAGCGCCGTTTCTGCGCGTGAAGGGGCAGGCGGAAGACCTAGCAATTGAAGCATTGCCCGTTTTTGGCCCCAAGCGTGATCCGGGAGTGGCGGCCTTTTGGACTGGCCCATTGGCGCGAGGATGGGTGGCGGATGAGCACAAACCTAACGACGATCACGCGGTTTTCGGCAGCACCGGGGAATCCGTGTTGCTGCTCGATGACTCGCCGTTTTTCGTGGTGCCGCCGATGCGTGCGGCGTTTTTTGCTCAACACCGCAACAGCACCATTGGCACGGGCCTGTTTGCAGCGGACTTGAACACGCGCCGCCTCTATGAACTCTCGCCAAATGGCGGATCGATCTTTCCGTTGCCCGGGCTGCCGCTCTTCGCCTGTGTCGGCGAGCAGCGCTACCTGCCGCTGGGCAACAGCAACAAGACGGTGAATTGCAGTTATCTGGACTTGTGGGACGCCCGGCTGCGGCGGATGCGTTTTGCCGAGAAAAAGCCCGGTATTTTCTATGGTGCCAGTCTGTTTGTGGAAGCGACCCCTGCGCAGGTGATCACTATCCCTGGCAATGCCAGATGAGTGCCATGGATCGGCGCAATGGACTTATTCCGGGACACGAATGGCAAGCAGCATACAGAGCTGGCCTGAGACCCGGCGGCAAGCTATGCTGCGCGGCGTTGCATGGCTCCACCTTCATCATCGCCCTTAGCCGCTGACCTGTTTGCCGATACCGCCGACTGGCTGGTGGCGGCGTCCGGCCAGGCGGAAGGGCGCTTGAGCGCGATCGGCGGGCCTGCGGGCCAGGCGGGCCTGCGGCTCGAGTATGATTTTCACGGAGGCAGCGGCTTTGTGGTGATCCGCAAGCAACTGCGTCTAGCTCTGCCCGAGACGTTTGCCTTTGGCTTCACGCTGCGCGGCGAAGGCCCACCCAACCATTTTGAATTCAAAGTGGCGGATCCCGGCGGGGCGAATGTGTGGCGCCATTTGCAGCCGGATTACGCTTGGCCAGCGGTCTGGACGCCGATGCAGGTTCGTGAACGCGACCTGCCCTTTGCCTGGGGGCCCGCCGGTGGCGGAGCGGCCACCGAGGTCGGGGCCATCGAATTTGCAGTGGTGGCCGGGCCAGGTGGCCGCGGCTCACTAGAGTTGACGGATTTTTCGCTACGCGATGAATCGTTCCGCAGCGCGGCGCAGATCACCGCCTCCAGCAGCGAAGCTGGGCATGCAGCGGCGGCGGTATTTTCCGGCGGCGGCTGGCGGGCGGAAAAACACGACCCGCATCCGTGGTGGAGCGTTGACTTTGGACGGCCGCAACGCTTCGGAGGAGTGAGCATCGATTGGCCTGAAGGGTTGCCGCCACGTGCCTACGTCATGGAAGTATCGGCCGATGGCAGCAGCTGGACGGCTGTGTATCAGGCAAGCCGCGCCGCCGGGCCTCGCAGCCACGTCGCGGTGGCTGGCGGCGAAGCACGATACTTGCGCCTGACGTTTGCGCATGCCGGGTGTGCGGCGCTCACTGGGATAAAAATCCAGCCAGACGGATTTTCCCGCAGCCCTAACGAATTCATGCATGCCGTCGCAGCGGACGCGCCGCGCGGCTGGCACCCGCGCTACTGGCATCGCGAGCAATCGTACTGGACGCCGGTTGGCACGCCGGAGGGCGGTCGCCGCGCCCTGCTCAACGAAGAAGGCCTGCTCGAAGTGGATGAGGCCGGGTTTTCCCTGGAACCATTTTTGTTGATAGATGGGCGCCTCGTCACCTGGGATGATGTGACGACCACCCCGGCGCTGCCCGTCGATGGCGCGCCGCTACCCAGCGTCACCTGGCAACTGCCGGGCATGCGGCTGCATGTGCGGCCGTGGGTCGATGGCCGCGGCACCAATCTAACACTGCGGGCAAGTTACCGGGTGGAATGGGACGAGTCCCCTCCCCCGGCTATGCGGCTGGTGGTGGCGCTGCGACCGTTGCAAGTTAATCCGCCATGGCAGGCATTCCGCAACTTGGGCGGCATCAGCCCGATCCATCACATCAGCGGCGATGCCGCCGGTCTGCGGGTGGACGGACGCCAAGTCATACCTAACATTCCCGCCGATGCCGTGGGAGCGGCGTTGTTTGAGGAGGGCGGAGTGTTGCCCTATCTAGCAAACGGCCTGCTGCCAGCCAGTGCCACCGTTGAGGATGCCTCGGGCCTAGCGTCCGCGGCGCTGGTGTGGGACGTCGGCCCGACCCGCAACGAAGTGATCCTTGCAGTGCCGTTTTTCGAGCGAGCTGCGGAGCTGGTGAAAAATGCGCGGGACGCCACTCTAACCGAATGGAACACCCTGCTCAACCGGGTGCAATGGCGGGTGCCAGCCAGCGCCGCAGCGGCCATCGCCTGCTTCCGCACGGCTGCGGCGCACATCCTCATCAACCGCGATGGCGCGGCGATCCAACCCGGTCCGCGCCGCTACACCCGCTCGTGGATTCGCGATTGCGTGATCATGGGAGCCGCCCTAGCCAAGGCCAACATTCCGCACGCACTCAGTGAGTTTTTGTTATGGTATGCGCCGTTTCAGCGTGCCGATGGCTTTGTCCCCTGCGTGGTGGACCGCGATGGCATCGACTGGCTGGTCGAACATGACAGCCACGGCCAGTTGCTGTGGGGCGTGCGCGAGGTATTCCGCGCTGAGGGCGACCGGGTATTTTTGGAAAGCATGCGGCAACCGGTGATCTGGGCGGCGGAATACCTGCTGCACCTGCGCGGGCTGCGCATGACTGCGGAATACACCACCCCTGAACAAGCCGCATGTTATGGCTTGCTGCCAGAAAGTGCCAGCCACGAGGGATATCTAGCGCATCCGGTGCATTCCTATTGGGATGATTTCTGGGGCATCCGCGGCCTCCACGCCGCCGCCGAATTGGCCCGCGCTCTGGATCTGCCAGAGGCCGCCGCGCGCTGGAAAAACGCCGCCGCTGCCTTCCTAACGGACGTTCAACGCTCACTGGAGCACGTTATCGCACAGCAGCAACTCGCCTATATCCCCGGCTCGGTGGAATGGGCGGACTTTGACCCGACGGCCACCGCCAATGCCATCGCACTGCTAGATTTCGCCGACGATCTGCCGGCCGCCGAGATGCACGCGATGTTGGAAACCTACCTCACCGGTTTCCGCCGCAAACATAGTGGCCAGATGCCATGGACCAATTACACCGCTTATGAAATCCGCCTCATCGGGGCCTTCGTGCGCCTCGACCAACGCGCCGCAGCCAACGAATTGTTGGAATTTTTCCTAGGCGAGCGGCGGCCTCGGGCCTGGAATCAATGGCCTGAAATCACCTGGCAAAACCCCCGTGCCCCCGGTCATCTGGGCGATGTGCCGCACACATGGATCGCCGCGGAATACTTGCTGGCGCTCGCCTCAATGGTAGCCAGCGAACGCGACGGCAGCGACTCCCTGGTGCTGGCCGGCGGATTGCCGTGGGAGTGGATTGCCCAGGAGGATGGCTTTGCGGTCACCGGACTTCCCACCCGCCACGGGTTGTTGGATTTTAAAATCTCCGCCTCTAGCGACGGCCACATCGCCATTAAAATCGCCGGTTTGACAACATGGCCGACCGGCGGCCTGTGGCTCGCACCGCCCTTGCCTCCGGGCTGCCGGATCCTCTCCGCCACCGCCGCCACCGGCGAGGCACTGCCGCTGAATGCCGCAGGGACTACCGTCATCGTAACTACGCTGCCGCTCGCCGCCAGCCTCACAACTCAGTGTTCGACCTCAAAAGAGCCACTTGGCCGGGCAAGTTCAATTCCCTGAAATTGCTCTCAAGCGAAGGAGCCGCGCAAGAACATCTGTCGGATTGTAGCGGCGTGTCTATGACCGCCGCTACCCATGAACCGCCAATGAAGCTGCCTATTCGACAAACGTCTTCTCATTCACATCGGCGGTCACAGACCGCCGCTACAATGCATCTCAGACCGCCGCTACAATACATCTCAGGTGCCTTGCGACAGTGATGATTGCGCCGGTACTCGGGGAATCCAACTTGCTTGCAACTTTGGCATGATGGGGTCGAACGCTGAGTTCTGGGCCTGCGCCTAGATTGGCATCGTCTTGCGCCGGGTGCGCAGGAACATGGCCCCCGCCACCAATCCGCAGAGCTCCAGCACGTTGCCCGGCTCGGGAACCGGCGTCAGAGTGTAACCCAGCACATCAAACGCACGCAGATCCGTCGCGGATAGGTTCAGCTTCTCCCCATAGCTGGCGGTCGGGTCCATGATGCCGATGCCTAGATTGTCTTTCCAATGGCTTGCCTGCCGTCCATCGCCGTAGTTGGTCCCATCGGCGAACAGCGCGATAGACGTCAGCCCGCCGTCCACGGAAAAATACTTGTTGCGGGTGTCGGCGGTGTAATCAGTGACCCCCGCGCCTTGAGCTGAACTCAGCGCCGAAAAGCGGTACAAATCAAGCAGGCTCGAGTAGAAGTCGCTGCCCGGATAGACGCCCTTATAGTAGTCGATGTCATCCACGCCGCTGATGAAGCCCAGCGCATGGCCGATTTCGTGCGCCGCCATGCCGACGAAATCATACTTGCCGGCCGCGACATTGCTGTGATTGAAATCAAAACTAAAATCGGAGCTGAAGCGGATGATCGCGTCCAGCTCAGTGCTCGGGGCGAGCAGGCCGAGTGCTTTGGCGTTCGCGGAGGTCATCTCGAGCATATTCATTGTAGTATCCAGATAGGGTGTGCTGCTGTTAGCCCCGCTGGGATCGTTGCTGGTGTGATTGATCAAGCGGCTGTAGCTGGAGCCGGTGGGCAGTGCCGCATAGGACGAGTAATCATCGGCCGAGCTGCGGTCGGCGGCGAGCGCCTGCTTCACGAGTGAGTAGGGGGCGTCCCCCACCCAGCTCTGGGTCTGGCCAAGGATGTTGGCACCGAGCGAGGCATAGCCAATCTCGATGTTGACGGTGATGTTGTCCGCCAACTTGGAGGACCAAAGGCTGGCGGCGGCGCTGAACCCGTCAATCGCAACCTGTGGCGTGCCAGCCTCGGCTATCAGGTTGAAGGTGACAGCCGCCCGCAGCGGAGCGGCAACCAACGCGGCCAACGCAACGATGGCCAAGGAGAGTTTCTTGCAATTCATGGGTTGGACGTTTCCAGGTTAAACCAAGCCGCAGCGGCATGGCCGGGCCACAGATAATGGCGCATCGGGGTGGCGTCAATGACGATTGCCGCAGAATGTGGCAGGGGCGCGGGCCGCGTGCCCCTGCGTGGGGGCGAACCATGCACGGCTGGGTTTTCACTGAGCATTGGCAAACGGGCGGGCCGCCGTTCCCCTCTGTCGAGTTTCGAGTTGACGAAGCGGGAGGAACCGGGAAGCTGGCGCGGGATGGATTGGATCACGCATGCGGCGGTGGGGGCGGCGCTCGGAGAGCTCATGCTCGGCAAACGACTGGGCAACCGGGCGTTGAGCTGGGGCTTGCTGGTGGGAATCGCGCCAGACTTGTTAGATTCGCTGTGGATGCTGTGCCTGTCCACATCAGGCCAACTGGCGCAGACTGGCGTGGCGAGCCACTCGCCGCTGGTGCTGCTGGCGATGGTGCTGGTGCTGCCCCGGGCGTCGGCCAACCTGTGGCGGCAAGCCAAGGTGACACGGGTGCAGGCCGGCGGATTTATCGCCGCGGGATGGGGTGCCCACCTGGTCGTTGACAGCCTCAGGCTGCCAGGTGTGCAGGTGCTGTGGCCCTATCCGGGGGCTCGGGTTGGCATTTGGTTATTAGATAAGGGTGACGGCGGGTTGGCGCTGCCGTTGGTGGTGATGTTGCTGAGCCTGCTGTGGTTGCGTGGCAAACAGGCGCAAGCCCGCCGCCGCCGCCGTTGGTGGTGGGGCGTGGGGCTGAGTGGTGGCTATCTGGCGCTGGCGCTGTTGGGCAAGTGGGCTGCCAGCGCTGGTTTTGCGGCGGATTTGGCCCGCCGAGGCATCTCATATGCGCGGCTAACGGAATCCCCCACCCCGTGGAACCTCCTGCTGTGGCGCGGGTTGGTGGATCGCGGCGACGAAATCTGGGTCGCCTACCGCTCGCCGTTCGAGTGGCACACCACGCCGCTGCGCTGGACGGTTTTTCCGCGCCAGCGCCAAGCATTTACCCCGCTGGCCGGCGGCCCTGACGCCAAACGCATCGCCGCCTTTGCGCAAGACTGGTGGATCGCCCGCCCAAACAAATCCGGGATCTGGCTGGCCGACCTGCGCGGCGGTGAGTACCGCCAGTGGGGGGAGCGCAAAGGCATGGTGGACATCCGCTTGCAGCACGCCTGGCAATTGGCCGCGCAAGCCGCCGGCGACCCGCTGCACCCGATTTTTATAAAAATGCAAACCGGCGGTGAAACGGCGCGTCGCCTGCTCCAGCGCAGTCTCGGCGAGCGGGACGCATGGGACGCCATCCCGCGCTTGGCGGGCGTGCCCGGGGCCTTGCCGGAATTGTTGCGGGTGGTGGAATAAGACAGCAAGACACAAGCGAATAGAAGAGAGCGCAGCGCCTCTTCATCTGCTCTCATCTTGCGTCTTGAAATTCTCTGCATTCGGAGCTTTTGCGGCCACTGCATACCTGCTAGGATGGGTACGAGTGAAAACACTTTACCTGATGCTCGCGTGGCCCGTGATTGCATTGGCTGGTCCCCGTGAACCAGCGCAAGTGGCCGTAGAGTTTCTCGACAAAGTGCGCGCCGGAAAACTCAACCTCGAACCCGGCGGCGACACCGCCCTCACCGCCAATACCGACGCAACCAAACGCCGCGAAATCACCCGCCGCCTCGAACGCAACGCCTACGACCTAGGCCGCGGCCCCCTGGAAGTGAGCCGCACCAAACTCGATGACAACCTCGCCGCCGTGCTGGTGCGCAAGGCCGGCGGCTTCGATCCCAACCGCCTGCGCGTATTCGCCGTGGCCTTGGTCAAACACGGCGAAACCTGGCTGCCTGCCCCGGTGCTCGCCTCGTTCGAAAACACCGGTATCGGCTACGCCCCGGGCCTGCGCCAACGCCTCGACGCCCTCCAGCGCTGGATGCTAGAAGAACAAGCGAGCGAACTGGGCGCAATCCAACAACAAGCCACCGAGCGGATGCGCCAGGCCATTGGCAGGGTGCTCACGCCCGAGGACTTGCGCCAACTCGAACCCGAGGCCGTGGCCCGGCGCTTCCTCGACGCCTGCGCCAAACAACAATTGCCGGCCATGCTGGGTTTATTAGGCGGGCTGCAAGCCGTGCTGCCAGAGGATTGGAACACGCGCTTACAGGCGGCGGAAGGTGCCGCCGCGGACCCGCTCAGCGTCAAATGCCCGTGGCGCCTGCTCGTCGCGCCAGAGGTGTTGCGCAGCGTCGTCAAGCACACGGCTGACGACGACGGCGCGGCGATTGTTGTCGGCTGCCTGGATCCAAGCGGCGAGCCCGGAAATTTGGCGCGGCCCCGCTTGGAACTCGTCGATTTGGGCGTATCCAAGAGCAGCGACGGCCTCTGGCGGGTGGAGCCGCCACCCGGGTTTTTCCTGACGGAGGCGCAAGCGTCTGGGGGGGGCGTGAATCCCACTGCGGATGGCGCTGACGCCGCGAGCGTGTTGCGCCTCTATCCGGCCGCCCTGCGCCAGTCCATCCCCCTGCAGCCGCGAGCATCGCCACAGGAGGCTCAGCAAGCCTTGGAACAAGCGCTGCGCGCGCCGACCCTCGAGCCGCTCATGGCCATGCTCGATCTGGAAGGCGGCAAAAAATCTGCGCGACTCGGCTGCTTGCGGGCAGCGGCCGGCTGGGGAGCCTTGCATGATCCCGCCTGCGTCCGCCACCTGCAAGCGCTCGGGTTTTTTGCAAGCGACACGGTGGCGGCCGCCAGCTACCAGTACTTTTCGGTGCGCGAACCGGACCGCTTGGAGGTGCATGTGTTCTTTTTTGAAAAGACGGACGCCGGCTGGCACTTGCTCTGCGGATTAGAGCCCGACGCGCAGGCGGATGGCAACCTGCTAGCTGCCAAAATCTGGGCCGAGGGCGAGCCCAAACGCCGCAGCGAGTCGTGGCGGGCCAGCTGCCTATCCGCAAGCAGCCACCTCGCGGCCCCCGCGCCGGGCCAAGCCCCGCCCGAAGCTGAGTCCCGTGCGCTGGTGGGATGCTGGCTTGCCGCCATCCGCGCCGGCAACGTGGGCGAGGCTCTTGCGCTGACCGCCTGGCTCGACGGGGAAACCAGTCCGGCGCGCCTGTTGCGCAACGTCGGCTACGAGGTCAGCGGCGCCCGCAAGGCCAAATCGGCCGCGACCATCCTCGCGGTGGCCCGCGGCAGCACCTGGACCACGGTAGCCGTACGTGCCAATACCGATGCCATGCCTGGGTTGCCGATTTATCCGGTGATCAACACACCGTCAGGCCTCAAAATCCTCATTGAAGTGGATTGGTTCGCCAACTCCGGGCGCAGCCGTGAATTCCTCAATAGCGCTGCCATCAGCCATCTGCGCAATCAGGTCGCCGCCCCCATCGCCGACGAACTGCACGATCTCTTCACCCAGCAGGCCGCGGCCATCGCCCGCTAAGGCATGGACCGCCAATGGCAGCCCCTTAGGCCGTGAGAGGTGGCGGCCCCAGCGGCAGTTGGATGCGGAAGGTGGCACCGAGGCCGTCAGCATTATTGAAACCCTCGATTTGGCCTTCGTGAGCATGAATAATGGTCTGGCACAGGCGCAGGCCGACGCCCATGCCCTCGGATTTGGTGGTGAAAAACGGCAGGAACATGCGCTCGTAAGCATCGGCAGGCAGCCCGCAGCCATGGTCGCGTACGCACAATTCGACCCCGCTCTCGGCGTGCTGGCGGGTGGTGATGAGCACCACGCGCTGCTCCAGCGGGGTGTCAGCCGAGGCCTCGATCGCATTGCGTATGAGGTTGAAGATGACCTGGCTGAGCTGGATCGCGTCGGCGTTGATTGCAGACAAGGGCTGGCACAAGTCGAGTTTCAGGTGGATATGGGTGTAATCGGCGATCCCATTGAGCAGGGGCAGCACCTTGATTGCCAGCTCGTTAAGATTGCAGCTCGTACGCTTGACTTGCTCCGGGTTGGCAATGGCGCGCAGGTGGGTCACGATGTCTCGCATGCGGGTGGCGTCGGCGTCGATTTCGTCGAGAATTTCCATCGCGCCACATTGTTGAAGCTCCAAAGCCTTGAGTTTGAGCAACACGGAGAGGTTCATTGCGAGGGAGCTAAGGGGTTGGCTAAGCTGATGGATGATGCCGGCGCTCACTTCGCTGACCAAGGCGAGGCGTTGGGAACGAATCAACTCGGCACTCAAGGCGTGGAGTCTGGCTGCTACCGCTCGGGGCTCAGTCAGATCGCGCAAGGTAATGATGCGCACCGAGTGACCGAGCCACGGGCCGAGGCGCATGTGGGTTTCCACCGGGAAAACAGTGCCATCCTTGCGCAAACAGAACACGTCGGCGCTGCCCGCCTTGGTATCCTTGAAGCCTTTGGCGACCGAACGCCGCGACCGAGGCGCGACAAATTGACTTACCGGTTGGCCGATCATCTCCGCCAGCGCGTAACCGTGCATCTCGGCGAAGCGCTGGTTGGCATCCAGCAGGATGCCGTTATCGACCACGGCGATGCCTTCGAAGGCGGAATCGGCGAGTTGGCGGAAGCGCGCTTCGCTGTCTTGGAGTTCCTGGGTGCGCTCGGTCACCCGCAGCTCGAGCGTCGCGCTCAAGGCCGCCAGCGCCACTTGCGCCTGCTTGCTTTCGGTGACGTCCATCACCGCCAATTGGTAACCGGTGAGTTTGCCATTTGTGTCGCTAAGGTCGTTGGCCAAGCCATGCGCCAGGTAGGTGGATCCATCCCTCCGCTTAGCAGTGAATTCGCCCTCCCAACAACCCATCTCATTGAGGCTTGCGAGGATGCTGGCCGCCTCGTCGGGGTCCTGGAAACAATCTATACTGGCCTTGCCCAGCACGTCCTCCGCGCATGAGAATCCCCAGAGCTGGAGGAACATGGCGTTGACCTCAGTGAGGACGCCCTCACGGTTGGCGATGAAATTGGCAGAGAGCGCCGCCTTAAAGGCCTGGTTTTTCATCTGCAACGACTCCTCAAGCTCCCGTCGCCTGGTAATATCCTTGATAATGCAGCGCAGCACCATCTTGCCCTTGGCTGCGCGAATCACGGTGCCGGTCATCTGCACCCAGCGCGGCTTGCCGTCGCTGTGTTCCATCCGCAGTTTGATGGAAAGCGTTAAAGTGGACGCTGCGAGTTGCTGCCGGAAAAGGTAATAGGCGTCCTGATCCTCCCTGACAATAAAGTGGGATAAGGCTTTCTGGGCAAACATGGAGCGGCCCACACCCAGCATGGCAGCGCAGGTGAGATTGATCTCTTGGATCAGCCCAGACTCGGAGAGGACGACCAGGCCCACCGGTGTCGTGTTGTAGAGTTCCTGATAGAGCTCGTTGGCAGCCGCCAGTTCCACCTGGGATTGGCGCAACTCCTCGTTCTGCAGTTCCAGCTCTATTTGATAGACCTGCAGATTATGCTCCTCGGGCAGTAGGGTTGGATTTGGCTTGTCGGCGACGTCAAATGGGTTGCGTTTAACTGACATAAGCTTCGCTGTACTCACCAAAACTAACATTCTATCACAAAAATTCACATATTGTGTCCGGGGGGCTGCGGCTATGCCCTCCACGGTGGCGGCCAGCTGCCCAATATCTACCCTATCGAGCCCAACCGCGACATGCCCTTGCGCAAGGGCACCCTCCAATTGACGCCCCCCCCACCGCCGCGGCCAACGCCAGTCTATCGCTTCACAACTCCTCAGTTCGGTGGCAAATGACACGTCGGCATGCTAGAGGCGGCGTGTGACCGCCGCTGGCCAATGCCATAGCGCCAAGGAATTAGCAAAATAAGCATTTGCCAGGGTGGCAAGCGTGGGCTAAAACACCCAGCGAGATGACCAAGCGGCAATCCCAACCCCACTGGATGCATGCATGCGTGCCCCTGGTTTGGCTTGCCATCATTCAGGTTTTGGTGGTGACAACGCTCGCCTCGTCGCCGGAATTGCACGGGCATTTCCACCTGTCCTCGCACGATAGTGACCACCAATGTCTCGTCACCGATTTCAAGTCGGGCCTCATCGAGCAACCACTCGTGGTGCCAATCAGCGCACCGTGCTTTGCGCCGCGCGACTTTCAAATCGTCGCGCTGGCGGCAGATGCGCGGCATTCTCTGCCCGAGCATTTGCGCGGCAGCTTGCTCGAGCACGGGCCGCCCGCATTCGCCTGATAGATAGTCCCTCCACGCCGCGACTTCCGCAAGTGCCGGCGTTGAACGTGAATGGCGCGCAACACGCTCCATCTCCAACATCTAATCAAGCAATGTACTATCATGAACTTTATCAAAAAAAGACCCCTTTTTCTAACAATACTCCTCCTTTCCATCCGTCTCCAGGCCGCCGAACCCTCCGCCACCCCCACGTCCAACGAGCAAATCCACCAGCAACTTGTTGAAATGCAGCACAGCATCCGGGACATGCAAACCCGCCACCAAGCCGAACTCGACGCCCTCAAAAAACAAATCACCGAGCAGCAAACGCTAATCGACTCGCTAAAGCCGGCAACACCCGTAGCAGCGACACACCAGACCGCCACCCCGGACCCGACTCCGGCGTTCCCCACGAGCGATCCATCGATTGTGCCGGCGTCTGCTAGCGTGTTGCCGCCCGGCAAGCGAGCTGTGGCAACGCCCCAAGTTCCAGCCGGGTCCTTTCCCACCAGCGATGCGTCGGTGGTGGCCAATGTCACCGCCAGCGGTCCATCGGCCGATGTGCTGCCGCCCGCCGGCCTGGCCGGTGGCGGCGCGCCGAAGGGCAGTTATCTGAATATTTCCTTCGATGCAGTGGTGGTGGGCGCGGCATCCACCACCCCCAATCTGAACACTCTTGAAGTGGGCGACCACGATCCGCAGCAACGCGGATTCAACGCCCGCAACGTCGAACTCGCCTTGGATGGTGCGGTGGACCCGTTCTTCGAAGGCTTCGCCAACATCGTCTTCAAGCTCGACAACAACAACCAAACCCAGGTCGAAGTGGAGGAGGCCTTCGGCCAAACCACCAACCTGCCATATGGTCTGCAGATGAAAGCCGGGCAATTTTTCACGCAATTCGGCCGCATCAACCCGAACCATCCCCACAGCTGGGATTTTGTCGATGCGCCTCTGGTCCAAGGACTGCTGCTCGGGCCTGACGGACTGCGCGGCGTCGGTGCCCAACTCGCTTGGGTCATCCCGGTGCCATTTTACGCCCAGGCGATTGTGGCGCTGCAAAACGGCCAGGGCGGCACCGGCTATTCGTTCCGCAACCCCGGCGATACCGGCACGTTCTTTGAGCGCACAACCATCAATCGCCAGACCGATGGCATCACGGATCTAGTGATCACCCCACGCCTCGAAGCCTCGGTCGATCTAACATCCACGCAGACGCTTCTCGGCGGCGTGTCGGCAGCCTTAGGGCCCAATGACACTGGCTACCGCAGTGCGACCCAAATCTATGGCGTGGATTTGTTTTACAAGTGGAAGCCGGCCGATGCCGAAGGCGGTTGGCCATTCGTAAAATGGCAGAGCGAGGCGATGGTCCGCCGGTTTGAGGCCGGACAAGGGCTCGATAACCTCTATCCGGTTGGCGAAACCTTCCGTGATTGGGGCGCTTATTCGCAAGTCGTGTGGGGCTTCTACAAGGGCTGGGCCGCGGGCCTGCGCGGGGATTACATGCACATGCAAACATCCGACGTGACCAATGATGCGCAGCGCCAGAGCCGCAGCCGCATCTCCACCGACCTGACCTGGTATCCCTCAGAGTTCTCCAAGTTCCGCCTGCAATACAATTTTGATATGCTTCAATCCAACGCCTTCCTGCCAAGCCGCGACGAAAACTCAGTCTTCCTTCTGTATGAAATCGCCCTCGGCGCACACGGCGCACACAAATTCTAATTTCTCTAACTAACAAAACACCCCTATGAGATCCCATATTGCAATTCTACTCGCCGTCTGCGCGGCCCTCACCGGCACCGCGCGGGCCAAACTCAACGTGGTGGCCACGCTAGCTGATTACGCGGCCATCGCCCGCGAAATCGGTGGTGACCACGTGGACATCACCTCGATGGCGAAGCCAACCGAAGATCCGCACTTTGTGGATGCCCGGCCGAGCTTTGTCGTCAAGCTGCGCAGCGCCGACATCCTCATCGAGGGCGGCGCGGAATTGGAAGTCGGCTGGCTGCCGCCATTGCTCCAAACCGCCCGCAATGCCAAACTGCAAACCGGCGCAGTCGGCCGCGTGCAAGCATCCGAAGGCATCCGCCTGCTCGATGTGCCCGCCACCCTCAGCCGCGCAGCTGGCGACGTTCATGCCTCTGGCAATCCGCATTTCATGGTTGATCCGATCATTGCCAAAGCCGTCGCGGCACACATCGCTCGCGCCTTCAGCGCCGCCGATCCGGCCAACGCGGAAACCTACACCGCCAATGCCAAAAAATTTGAGGCCACCATTGATGCCAAGCTCCAAGAATGGGGCAAGGCGCTGCTGCCATTCCGTGGCCAGCATCTCGCTGCGTATCATGACGACTGGCTGTACTTCGCCCGCCGCTTCGGCTTCGACATCGATGTGTTCCTCGAGCCCAAACCCGGGGTGCCGCCGTCGCCATCACATCTGGCGGAAGTCATCGGCCGCATCAAGACCGAAAAAATCAAGGCCATCATCGTCGAGCCCTATCACAACCGCAAAATTGCCACCAAGGTGGCTACCTCCACCGGAGCCCACGTGGTGGATGCGGCGCAGTACCCGGACGGCTTGCCC